>CAZFCI010000045.1:0-1712 GCA_964517525.1 uncultured Clostridia bacterium
TAAAAATGACTATTATCCAATCCAAAAATTATATAACTCCAATGAAGAAAATATAAATAAAGTTGACTTCGAATTATCAATGTTCATTGCCCCTTAGGAATTTTTCAATTTTAAAATTGTCCCACACTATTGCTTGACATGGATTTTCCCCTGTGATAAAAGAATCTTCTAAGAGAGAATGCAAAGAAGAAAATTTCAGGAATTAATAAGTTCATCTATCTTATCCCTCCTTTTCTCTCTCTTCATCTGGTGGGCGGGGTATCCCGCCCTGGCATCACTATAGTTCTACCCATCTTCTACTAAAATCCATAAAAATTCATAATTAAGGAGGTTTTTAAAATGAAAAGATTTTCAAAAAGGGAAATAAATTATTTACCTACTCATTTTTACAACATTAAATCTTCCCTTCCAACTCTTCCTAAACCACCTTTAAATCCTTCAACTAAAGAGCCATTAAGTCCCAATGAGCTATCAGTGATTTTTCCAAAAGGTTTTATAGAGCATGAAATAAATATGGATGAGTTTGTTAAGATTCCTGAGGAGGTTCTCGAAGTTTACAGGCTCTACAGACCAACACCTCTTGTTTATGCCAGTGGACTTAAAAGGGAGCTCGATACTCCAGCTGAAATTTTCTACAAATATGAAGGAGTTGGACCAACAGGGAGTCACAAGAGCAACACGGCTCTTGTTCAAGCATACCTTGCTGCTAAAGAAGGGGTTAAGACTCTCACAACAGAGACAGGGGCAGGGCAATGGGGCTCTGCTCTGTCCCATGCAGGAGCAATATTCGGTGTAAAAGTAAAAGTTTTTATGGTCAGAGCCAGTTATAGACAAAAACCAGGAAGGAAAATAATGATGGAACTTTTTGGAGCTGATGTTGTAGATAGTCCGAGTAATATTACTGAATCAGGAAGAAAATTTTATTCCCAGAACCCTGATCATCCTGGGAGTCTCGGTATAGCAATATCTGAGGCAATTGAGCTTGCTGTAAATAATTCTGATACAAAATACTCTCTTGGCTCTGTTCTCGATAGTGTTTTGATGCATCAAACTGTTATTGGGCTTGAAGCAGAAAAACAGCTTGAGGAATTTGGGATTGAACCAGATATAATTGTTGGTTGCGTTGGTGGAGGTTCAAATTTTGCAGGATTAAGCTTCCCTTTTGTTCGAAAAAATTTAAAGGAAGGGAAGAAGATAAGGTTCATTGCAGTTGAGCCTGAGGCTTGTCCTTCAATTACTAAAGGAGATTTAAAATACGACCATGGAGATACAGCAGGATTAACACCTCTTCTCTATATGCACACCCTTGGAAAGGATTTTGTTCCGCCACCTATCCATGCAGGGGGTTTAAGATACCACGGTATGGCTCCCCTTGTTTCCCATCTTGTTCAAATGGGAATCATAGAGGCAAGAGCATACAGTCAGAAAGAGGTCTTCGAATCAGCTCGTATTTTCCTTAAAGCAGAAGGAATTCTTCCTGCTCCTGAATCAGCCCATGCAATAAAAGCTGTTATTGATGAGGCAATAAGAGCAAAAAAAGAAGGAAAGAAAAAGGTAATTCTTTTTAACTTATCAGGGCACGGATTCCTTGACATAAGTGCCTACGAAAATATCGGGTAGTTAAAAATCTAATAAATTGCCATAGAACAGAATAAGGGATAAAATAATAATTAAGTCGATGCAAGCAATAAGAGTAGAGGAACTTTTAAAGA
>CAZFCI010000046.1:0-9171 GCA_964517525.1 uncultured Clostridia bacterium
GAGACTTTAATATAAAACATTTAGAAAAATTTTGCAAGACCCATTTTGAATTCTTCCTGAACCAAGCAAATTTAATCTTCTTTTTTGAGCTTCTCCTTTAATTTATTCCACCAATCTATTCTTTTTTTTATTTCTCTCTCAAATCCAAGTTCTCTAGGTTCATACCATTTTTTCCCCTTTAGTGATTCTGGAAGAGTTTCCATTGGAGTTGTCTTTTCCTCTGTATTATGAGCATAGATATAGCCTTCTCCATAACCTACTTTTCTCATCAAAGGTGTGACAGGATTCCTCAAATGAAGGGGGACTGGTTCGTGAAGAGTTTCTTCTACATCCTTTGAAACTTTACCATAGGCAATGTAAACAGAGTTGCTCTTTGGAGCTGAGGCGAGATATATAACTGCTTCTGCAAGAGCAAGCTCTCCCTCTGGAGACCCAACGAAATCATATGTTTCCTTCGCATTCAATGCAACAGTTAGGGCATTCGGATCAGCAAGCCCAATGTCTTCCACTGCAAAACGAATAAGCCTTCTTGCAATATACAGGGGATCTTCTCCACTTTTAAGCATTCTAACAAGCCAGTAAAGGGATGCATCCACATCAGAATTTCTGAGGCTCTTGTGTAAAGCAGATATTAAATTGTAATGTTCCTCATAAGCCCTGTCGTAAATAAAAACTCTTTTCTGCATTGCTTCCTTTGCTATTTCTAATGTAATAACCTTTGAGCCTTCTGAAACCGCCATCTGAGCAGAAATCTCAAGAAAATTCAGCAATCTTCTTGCATCTTTGTTTGAATAGACTATCATTTGTTGAAGAGCACTCTCTTCTAATTTTAATCCCAAATTACCAAGCCCCCTCTCTTTATCTTCGAGAGCCTTTAAAGCGATCTTTCTAAGAGTTTCCTCTTCAAGAGGTTTTAAAAGAACAACCTCAACCCTTGAAAGGAGAGGAGAGATTATTTCAAAGGAAGGGTTTTCTGTTGTTGAGCCATAAAGGATTATGTCCCCTCTTTCCACATATGGAAGAAAGGCATCCTGCTGAGCCTTGTTAAATCTGTGTATCTCATCAATAAATATTATTGTTGGTTTTCCAAACATTCTCTTTTTTGCCTCTGAAGATTCCATGACCTGCTTAACTTCCTTTATCCCTGATAAAACTGCAGAAAAGAAAGCTGTTGGAAATTCAAGCCTTTCTGCAAGAATTCTCGCAATTGAGGTTTTACCCGAGCCAGGGGGTCCCCAGAAAATAAGGGAAATGGTCAGATTATTTTCAATTATTCTGTCAAGGATCTTTCCTTTTCCAGTAAGATGCTCCTGTCCATAAACCTCATTCAATGATCTTGGTCTCATCCTTTCTGCAAGGGGCGGTAAAGTTCCTTTCGACATCTTTCAATCAAAGTTCCCTTTTAGATATTCTGTAGTCGAGGTTAACCCTTGAACAATTTTATATACACAGTTCTGTCTAAGGGTTATAAAGCCGAGCCCCTTGGCAGTTTCTCTAATTGTTCTTTCATTTGCTCCCTGTGCAATCAGCTCCTTAATAGGAGGTGTAATTTTAAGAATCTCATAGATGGGAAATCTTCCTTTAAATCCTGTTTTGTTGCACTCATCACAACCTTTCTCTTTGTAAAAGGTAAACTCATAGGTATCAAGGTCTTCAATTTTTAAATCCACTTCAAAGGGTGTCTTTGCTGGTTCTTTGCAATTGTCGCATAATCTCCTTATCATTCTCTGGTTCAAAACAAGCTTCAACCTCTCTGAGAGGAGTTTTGAATTGATCCCAACGATGTCTCTCAAGACATGAATCGCTTGGGCTGAGTTTCTTGCATTAACTTCAAGGACTATCGGGAAATTAATACTGTATCTGAAAAGAATATTGATGGAGTTTTCATCCTGTAGAGAAAAAACAAATAGAATTTCAGGCTGAGTATCAATAGCTTTCTTCATAATATAGGATGGAGGAAACCTTTCCTCAAGTTCGATCTGGTTTATTCCTGGTAGCTCCATGCAGACAAAAGGTTCAACAGAAGTAACTCTCCACCCCATTTTTAAGTAATATCTCATCAATGAGTAAAGAGTTGAGGAAGAACCATGAAAAAGGGGTGCAGAAATTACAGAGACCCCATCCCTTTTTTCAATTGTGCCAGTGATGTCTTTCAAATCAAGTTCTGTAAGCCAGATCTTTTCCAGATCCTTCCCAAAATTATTTTTATCAATAATTTTAATCGAGATTATGTTTCCATATCTTGATGGCGTAGATTGAACATGAATCTCATAATTTTCTTTGAACTCTGCGAGAGTAATCCTTCCCCTTTGAGGGGCTTTCTCCAGATTTCTATCAAGATTTGCAATTTCCAATAATGAATTTATGAGATTTGGATACTCATCTCTTGAAATTGGAACCGCTTTAAAAAGTTGCCCTTCAATTCTGAAAAAGATTCTAAATTCTGAATCATGGGGTTCTATATAAATCTCCTCGGCTGATCTCCTTATGCCAGATTTTAGTAAATTCTCAATTATAGTAAATTCCTTTTCCTCTCTTTTTGTAGGTTCTGGTCTTTTAAATATTTTATGAAGCTCATTCATCGCCTGTTCCAATTCTTGAGAATCTGCCTGGTAAGGAATGACCTTCAAAGATGTGGCTGATGTAACTGCTGAAATTGTTAGAAAATCAAAAGGGTTAGCCATTACAAGAGCCAGTATCTTTTCGCCCTGGAACTCTTCTACCCCAAGAGGCAAGCATTTATTCTTAATACAGAAATTAAAACCAATCTTTTTCACAAGCTCTAAATCAACGCCTCTCTCTTTTAAAGAAATAGATGCTATCTTTTTCTGACTAATGAGATAAAGTTCCAATTCTTCCTTTGTTATAACATTCATCTTCATCAATATTTCCCCGAGCCTTACCCCTTCCTCTTCCTGTCTTTTCAAAGCAGCCTGAAGAATTTCAGGAGTGATTTTACCACTCCTTAAAAGGAGTTCTCCCAGAGGTTCTTTTCCTTTTGTAATAGATTTTCTCTCTTCTATAAGTTCTTGGGGTGCATCTTTCCAGATTTCTTCTTTATAACTTTCAGGTGCATTGCAAGAACAT
Organism: uncultured Clostridia bacterium; assembly: GCA_964517525.1. Lineage (GTDB taxonomy): Bacteria > Acidobacteriota > Aminicenantia > JBFLYD01 > JBBIMS01 > JBBIMS01. The sequence continues at coordinate 3,088 of CAZFCI010000046.1, forward strand.
CTCAGGCAGTAGGGACAGATTTTGGAAGGAGGTATATGGGCACACCAGCCAGCGTTAAAGGCATCAAAAGATGCAAGGCATGACCAACATTGAATGATATATTCTTCAGTCATTCCTTATTTATTTATAAATCTAAATTAACCTAAAAGCAAGCAAATAAAAACAAAAAAGCCACTTCATTAAACAGGAAAAGGTGAAAGAATAACTTCATTAAATATTTAAAAGTAATTTTTTCAATTCATTAAGTTTTTTCTTTCTCTTCCTTTTCTTTTTTCTTAGGTGGTTTGAATGAAATTTTTTGTTTTGCTCTTTCCCTTTGGAGGTATCTCATTTTAGATTCAATGTATTCCTTCCTTTGAAAGGGAAGATTTTTAAAGGTTTGTTTTGGTCTCATTACACCCTCCACTACTAATATAGGAACTTTTCTAAAATTTTTCAATAGAGGATGAGATTCCTATTTAATCAGTAAAAATATCTTAAAAGACGAGGAATTTTATAATTCATTCTAAGATTTTTGAGAACCTTCTTTGGAGACTCTCCTTCTTTTGAAAATCTCTCCAAAAGAATTCTTTCCAACTCGTTTTCAAGCTTTTCCAAAATAGCCAATTTTTGAACTTCATTTCTTCTGCCTCTCAAAATTTTAATAGCTTCCTCAAATATCCCCCTGGTAAATTCAAGTTCAGAAGGTATATTTTTTAGAAAATTTTTAATTTCATTTATCATAAGATGTTCCTTATTAAATTCACCATTTCTCTCTCCTATAATTCTCTCCCTGTAGGACATAATTGCCCTTTCAATGTCCCTTTTGAAAAAGGAAATTGTAGCGCGCTTTTTCTTTTTCCCCTCCCATCCAATTTTTAAACCATCAATTATGGCATTGACGGGAACACCTCTCTCAAGCCAGTTCATTAGAATAGCCATGTCCTTAGGTGATGGCAAGAATGGTTTACCAGTGATCTTCTGAAATTCTTTTCCGAGGATTTTAAGTTCTTTTTTCAATGCTTCTATCGTAAATAATTTTTAAACCCTTAAGAGTAAGATCAGGGTCAAAAATATCAATACAACCAATCCCTTTGAAAATGCTACCGTAGCCTCCTGTTCCAACAACTTTTGTTTTTTCTCCCATTTTCTCTTTCATTTTTGAGACTATTTCCTTTACAACTCCTGAAAAGCCTAAATAAACACCTGATTTTATGCTCTCAATCGTTGTCTCTCCTATAACTTTTTCCATTTTTTCAATATCTACTTTGGGTAATTTTGCTGTTCTTTGAAAAAGAGCATCAAGGGATATCTCAAGCCCAGGGAAAATACAACCTCCGAGATACTCTTTACTTTCTGAAACAGCGTCGAAGGTTATTGCAGTTCCAAAATCAACAATTATACAGGGACAACCATAAAGTTTTATCGCTGAAAGGGCATTTACAATTCTATCAGCCCCTACTTCTGAAGGATTCCTATAAAGAATTGGTATGCCAATATTCTCATGATTAACGACTAAAGGCTCTAATTTTAAATATTTCCTGATTGTTGCCACAAATATAGGAGTTATTGGAGGAACAACACTTGCAATAACAACTCCTTTTACCTCTTTAAAAGCCAGATTTGAAGATGATAAAAAAGTGTTAAGAATAACCCATAGCTCATCGGATGTCCTCTCCTTGTCTGAATAGATTCTCCAGTGATGGATAAGCTCAGAACCTCTAAAAACTCCAATTGATGTGTTTGTGTTTCCTATGTCAATACATATTATCATTTCAGACATTGAAGGAAATCATTTCTCCGGAATAAATCTTGTGAATCATTCTTCTTTCTTTTAAAAGGAGTGCGCCTTGAACATTAAAGCCCCTGAATTCCCCTTTAATTATCCTTTTCCCATCTAAGATTTCAATATTTGAGCCAATTGGTATAAGGGATAAAGAGTTAAGGGTTTTATGGATAATGGATATTTGATTTAAAGCTAACTTTTCATACCAAAAATTCAATTTTTCAATGATTTTTTCAAAGAGTAAATCATTATCAATTTCCTTTCCAGCCACAATCTTGATTGATGTCGCTTTCTCTCTCAAATCTTCTGGAAAATCTTCCCTTTCATGGTTTACATTGATTCCAATGCCAACAATAGCATAATCAATTCCTTCCCTTCCAAAAGAGCTTTCAATGAGAATGCCGCAGAATTTTTTATCTTCAAGATAAACATCATTGGGCCATTTTATTGCGGGAAATAAATTGAACAATTCCCTTACACTCTCACAGACAGAAATACCAGAAATATATGGAAGCCAGCAAAGGGGCAAATTTTTTTCAGGCCTGAGGATTACTGAGAAATAGATTCCTTTGTTAGGAATTGAATGCCAGGTTTTTCCATCCTTACCCCTTCCAGCTGTTTGAGAATTGCATCTATATATAGTTCCGTGCAATTCTCCCATCTGAGCGGACTCCTTTGCAAGATCATTTGTAGAACTGCACTGGGGGAGAAAAATTACCTTGCTACCTATTAAGAGATTCTCTCTTTTCATATCATCTGTTTTCCTCTGAAAGCTTCTTCTTTAAGGTCTCAAGTTCCTCAAGTCTATTTTTGAGCCTGTTCTTTACCTCTTCAGGGGCTTTTTCAATGAATCCAGGAGTAGAAATTTTTTGAAGGATAGAGTTGATCTCCTTTTCTATTTTCTCCATTTCCTTTTTCTTTCTTTCAGCAATATCCTTCTTTGGAGGTGGAGTGATTATTGATAGCTCAAAATCTGCTGAAAGGAATCTTAAACTATTTTCAAATGAAGGAAGTTCATCCACAAAATTTAGCTCTTTAACCCTTGAAAGATTCTTAATATAAGGTGTGTTATCATGAAAGATTGCTTTATCTTCATTCAAAATTCTTAATGAAACATCAACAAATGAAGATGGAGGGAAAAGGTTTTCAGCCCTTAATTTTCTGATCGCTTTTACCACCTCCATTAATTTCTCTACTTTCTTCTCCGCTTCATCATCAATTAGCTCCAAATTTGGCTGTGGATATGGAGCAATAGTTATGGAACCTGATACATGGGGAAGTTTCTGCCATATTTCTTCAGTTATGAAAGGCATGAAGGGATGGAGGAGTCTTAAAATTGAGTCAAGAGTAAAAAGAAGGTTTGAAAGAGAGGATATGTTTCCTTTTCTCAAGTCCTCTTTAACAAATTCAATGTACCAGTCACAGAACTCATCCCAGATAAAGTGATAAATTCTTTCAGAAGCTTCATAGAATTTAAACTCATCAAGGGCTTCATTTACCTCTTTAATAGCCTTCTGTAGCCTGCTCCTTATCCACTTATCAGGAAGGGACAAATCCTCTTCCTTTATCTCAAGTTTTTCCCCCTTATAATTTAAGAGAACAAATCTTGAAGCATTCCATACTTTATTTGCAAAGGCTTTATACCCTTCTATTCTCTTCTCAGAAAGGGAGACATCCATTCCAGGAACTGCAAGGGAGGCAAGGGTGAACCTTAAAGCATCAGCTCCATATTTTTCTATCACCTCCATAAAATCTATAACATTCCCCTTGGACTTGGACATTTTCTGGCCATGCTCATCTCTTATCAATCCATTGATAAAAACCTTTCTAAAAGGAACTTCTCCCATAAATTTCATTCCCATCATTATCATCCTTGCAACCCAGAAAAAGATTATATCGAAGCCTGTGACCATTAGATCTGTTGGATAAAAAGCTTTAAGATCTTCAGTTTCTTCGGGCCAGCCGAGGGTTGAGAAGGGCCAGAGGGCAGAAGAGAACCAGGTATCGAGAACATCCTCCTCTTCCTTTAGCTCTATTGAACCACATTTAGGACATTTCTCAGGTTTATCCATTTCAGAAATTGTTTCATTACACTTCAGGCAATACCAGACTGGAATTCTATGACCCCACCATATCTGTCTCGAAATACACCAATCGTGAATGTTTTCCATCCATTCCATATAGGTTTTTTCCCAGAAAGAAGGAATAAGCTCTACTTTTTTCTCCTTTACAACCCTTATCCCTTCTTCTGCAAGAGGTTTCATTTTCACAAACCATTGCCATGAAAGGTAAGGCTCGACAACTGTCCCACATCTCTGACAATGTCCAAGAGAATAAGTGTAGTTTTCAATTTTCTCCAATAGCCCAAGCTCTTTCAATTTCTCTACAATTCTTTTCCTCGCCTCAAATCTATCAATACCTTCAAACTCTTTACCTGCATTGGAATTAAGTCTTCCTTTTGTATCGAAAATATTTATAAAGGAAAGATTGTGTCTTTCAGCTATTTTGAAATCAGTGGAGTCATGGGCAGGAGTTACCTTTACTGCTCCTGTTCCAAACTCTTTTTCAACAACCTCATCTGTAATTACTGGAATTTCCCGATTCACTATGGGAAGTACGGCAACTTTCCCCAAAAAGTTTTTATACCTTTCATCTTCTGGATGGACAGCCACCGCAGTATCTCCAAGCATGGTTTCAGGTCTTGTCGTTGCTACAACTATAAATGATCTCTCATCTTTTACAGGGTATTTTATGTAGTATAAATAACCATTGGCTTCTTTGTAAATCACCTCAAGGTCAGAAAGAGCTGTTCCACACCTTGGACACCAGTTCACAAGGTAGAATCCTCTATAAATTAACCCCTCTTTAAAAAGAGTTACAAAAACCTTCCTAACAGCTCTTGATAATCCTTCATCCATTGTGAATCTCTCCCTTGTCCAGTCAAGGGAACAACCAAGTCTCTTCAGCTGTTTTAATATAGTTTCTCTACACTTCTCTTTCCACTTCCAAACCTCTTCAATGAATCTTTCCCTTCCAATTTCCTCTCTTTTTATTCCTTTTGAAAGAAGCTCTCTTTCGACAACCATCTGAGTTGCAATTCCAGCATGGTCAATTCCGGGAAGCCACATCACACTCTTACCCATCATTCTTATTCTTCTTGCCACTATATCCGGGAGAGTATAGGGAAGAGCATGACCCATATGAAGAGGTCCTGTTATGTTTGGTGGTGGAAGAACCATAGAAAATCTTTCAGGATGTGAAGGATTACCAGTGAAAAAACCCTGAGATTCCCAGAAGCTATAAATTCTTTCTTCTACAAGGCTTGAATTATATTCCTTCTCCATAGGAAAAACTCTCCTGTTTTAAATTTTTAATCAGGAAGGGACTATTTCTTTTTTTATTTTTTCAAGTTCCTCTTTTATTATTATCTCTGCCATGTCTGGTATGACTTCCCATGCAACTTCTTTGATAATTTCAGGGGAAAGCATTTCAACAACTCTCTTGGCAATCTTTTCTATAGTTTCTTCAGAAAGATAGATGGGCGCTTCTTCAACTTTGAAGGGGGGTGGTTGAAAACTTTTTTCCTCAGATTCCTGCGAAACCTCCTTTTCTGGAATTTCCTCAATTTCAAATGGAATTTCTGCAGCTGGCTTCTCCGTAATCTCAAGAATTAGCTCCTCTGGAGGTGCTTCTGAAAATTCTTCAGCCTTTGGAACTTCTACAACCTCCTCTTCAAGAAATGGGTTCACTCCCTCTTCTTCACCTAAAATTGTTTCCTGGGCAATACTTTCCCATGTCTTTCCTGCAAAAATAGGCTCCTCAGCTTTTGGAGCCTCTTCAGGTTTTAATTCGAGCTCTTCTTCGGAAAAAGGGATCTCTTCAGATGGAGGGAGTGGAATTTCTTCTTCTCTTGTTTCCTCTGGTAAAGAGGTAGGATAAGTCAACTCTTCCTTCTTCTTTCTCAAAATCTCCTTTACTCTTGAGGAAAACATTGCAGAGTCAAAAGGTTTTGTAATAATATCCTCGAATTTAATATTTTTTAGCCGCTCAGGATCGTAAGGCTCGAAAGTTCCTCTTAGAAGAATAATTGGAATGTGAGAGTAAAGAGGTGAAGATTTTATAATCTCGCACAACTCATAACCACTCTTTCCCGAGAGGTTAATATCGAGAAGAATAAGATCAGGTTTGAATTCCCTGACTGTTTCCATAACAGCATCTCCACTTGAAACTGTTCTTATCTCAAAGGGCTCATCAGCCAAAGCAAGGGAAACAACCTTTTGTATCGTGAAACTATCATCTGCTAATAGTATTCTTTCTCC
>CAZFCI010000047.1:0-12174 GCA_964517525.1 uncultured Clostridia bacterium
CATATTACCTCCTCAAGCAGATCAATATTCAAAGAAAATCCAACTGCTGGCAGATCTTTTCCGAATTTTCTAAGAAGCTCATCATATCTTCCCCCGTTTCCAACAGGGAATCCTGATTTTGGTGAGGTTATTGAAAATATAATCCCTGTGTAGTAGTCAAAATTTTTCACCTTTGCAAGATCAAATAACAAATATTTTTTCTTTAAATCAATGGAACGGGAGATTTTTCTTAGCGATGAAATGGCTTCCAAAGATTTCTCATTTTTAAATTTTCCCTCTGCCTTCAAAAGTATCTTTTCATCTCCAATAAAGTCTAAAAGGCTTTCAAGTTTGTATTTTATTGATGAGGGTAAATTTTTAATAAAATCATTCCATTGGAATTTACTTCGTGTTCGAAGAATTTTAATTGTTGAATTTTTCTCCTCTGGATTAAAAGGAATTTCATCTAACAATCCCTCAAGAAATCGAGAATGACTAAGGATAATATAAAATTCATCACCACAGATCCTTTTCATAACGGAAATCGCAATTTCCAGTGTTTCTATGTCAGAGTCAATAGATGAATCGCCAATTATCTCTATTCCTGCCTGTGTGGTTTCAATAAATTTTCTATTTTCAGCCTTAACTTTTCTGAAGATATTTGAAATGTAATATACTCTCAAAGGCGTTTTCAAATTTGAAAGGGTAGTGCAAACCATCCTTGCAACAGAACAGGTAAGATCAGCTCTGAGGGAAAGAAGCTCTCCTTTCTCGTTGAAAAACTGGAGCAACTTGTAAAATCCATCTTCTCCAATTCCCTGGAGAAAAACAGAAGAGAACTCAACAGTTGGAGGGATGACAGGATTAAATCCCTTTTTCAAAAAAATATTTTCGATCTCTCTCTCAATTTTTTTTCTTTTAAAAGCTGATTCGAAAAATAAATCTCTAAATCCATTGGGAATATCAAATTTATTCTTAAAGACCATGTTTTCCTCCTTTAAAGCTTAGCAAAAAAAGGATAAAAATATAGAATTATTCTGGATATAGAGCGGGGCCCCTAATTAGGCCCCATGATGGTGGGAATGAAGGTGATGGATTAATTTGCAGGTGGTTAATAAGTTATAAGAACAAAGGAAATTGGACATAGAAAAAAATTATAATAATATATATCTAAAAAGTCAAAAATTAAACATTAAATTTTTAACTAATCTCATTTCCTCTGCCGGGACCTTGTTAATTTCAGTTATTATGGTTTTTTCAGGAAGGCTTGACCCAGCTTAGATATTGGCATTTGGGGTAAGAGGAGCAGGTATAGAATTTCTTTCCTCTTTTTGATATTCTCTCAACCACATAACCTCCACAACCGTTTGGGCAGGGTATTTCAGTCTTCTTTTCATTCTTCTTTATGAAATTGCATTTTGGATAACTTGAGCAGGCAATGAATGTTCCATATTTTCCCTTTCTTCTCACGAGGGGAGAACCGCAGAGAGGGCATTTTTCATTTAAAAGATTTCCCTTCTTTTCAAGATTTGAAGTGTAATCACAATTTGGATAAGAAGAACATGCATAAAACATTCCAAATTTTCCTTTCTTAAGAACCAGAGGGCTTCCACACTTTGGACAAACTTCCTTTGTTGGAATCCCCCTTACCTTCTCCATCTTCTTTTCTGCTTCTTTAAGATTCTTTTCAAGAATCGAGTAAAAATCTCTCGGAACTGATACCCAATCCCTTTCTCCCTCAGTAATATCATCAAGTTCATCCTCCATTTTTGCTGTAAAGTTGTAATCCATAATTTCCGGGAAATATTTTATTAAAGTGTCAACAACGAATATGCCAAGTTCTGTTGGAATAAATTTCCCCTTATCTTTAATAACATAAACCCTTTCCTGAAGAGTTGATAGTATTGTTGCATATGTGCTCGGTCTCCCAATCCCCCTCTGCTCAAGCTCTTTTACAAGAGTTCCCTCTGTATATCTTGGGGGTGGCTGAGTGAAATTTTGTTTTGGAATTATATCCAGAAGTTTGAGAATTTCACCTTCCTCAGCCTCTGGAAGGATGGTTTTCTCCTCTTCCTCCTCTTCAGGAGAATAGATTCTTAGAAAGCCTTGGAATTTTAAAACCTCTCCCTTTGCAGTGAATTCATATTTTCCTGCTCCAATTGTAAAGATTGTCTCATCTATTATTGCAGGGCTCATTTGGGAAGCAATAAATCTATCCCAGATTAACTTGTAAAGTTTCAACTCATCCCTCGAAAGGTAAGACTGCAAGGATTCCGGTGTTCTAAAGGCTGATGTTGGTCTTATTGCCTCGTGGGCGTCCTGGGAAGCTTTACCAGTCTTCCATCTGTTTGGAGTTTTTGGAACATAATCCTCTGAGAATTTCTCTTTTATAAATTGGATAGCCTCCCTCTGGGCAATTGTTGAAACCCTGATTGAATCAGTTCTCATATAAGTAATAAGCCCTGTCGGGCTTTCCTCACCCACCTCAACACCCTCATAAAGTTTCTGGGCTATGAGCATTGTTTTTTTAACAGGAAATCCGAACTTTTTGAAGGCTTCCTGCTGTAGGGTTGATGTTATAAAGGGGGGAGGAGGAACTCTCTTTTTTTCCTTTTTCTCAATTTTTTTAAGGATAAAATTTGATTTTTTGAGCTCTTCAACAATCTTATCAGCTGAGGATTTATCATGAATTTCTGGCTTTTTCCCATCAATTTTTGATAATTTTGCAATAAACTCAGGAGGTTTTGAAGATGAAAGAAGAGCTGAAATTGTCCAGTATTCCTGAGGAACAAAGCTTGCGATTTCCTTTTCCCTCTCACAGATCATTCTTAAGGCGACAGATTGAACCCTTCCCGCACTGAGCCCTTTTTTAATTTTCCTCCACAAAAAGGGGCTTATGAGATAACCAGCCAGTCTATCAAGTACTCTTCTTGCTTGCTGAGCCTGGACAAGAGCGATGTTTATACTCCCTGGATTGGAAATAGCCTCCTTAACAGCTCTCTCAGTAATCTCATAAAAGAGGGCTCGAAAAATTCTTGGATTTTTTTCTTGAAGAAGCTCAAAGAGGTGGTAACATATTGCCTCTCCCTCCCTGTCAGGGTCAGCGCAGAGAAATATCTTATCACTCTTTGATGCAAGCTCCTGAAGTTCTTTTATAATTTTTCTTCTCTTTGGAATTATAATATAATGAGGCTTAAAATCATTTTCTATATCAATGCTTAATTTTGATTTTGGAAGATCCTTAACATGACCCATTGAAGCTTTTACAATAAAATTCCTTCCAAGATATTTTGATATTGTCTTAGATTTTGCAGGGGACTCAACTATTACCAAATTTCTTCCCATTTTTTAAATCACCAAACTAATAATTTAACAGTTATTTCCTTTTTCATCAAGATGTCGAATCGCATCACTAATTTTAAATGTAAAATTGATTCTTTCCTTCAAAGTAAATTCTTATTCAGGGGCTTTATGGGGTTAATTCTGATAACTATAATCAAAGAATAAGCGAAAAACTCTAAAAACGAAACTGAGGTTCATATCTTTACGGAGAATCATAAATTTTCAGGTTATCTTTTTATATTTCTCAATAAAGAGGACGATCTCGGAAATAAATCTCTCAATGTCACTGATGTGATTTTGTAAAATATTATAAATCTCTTCTGAGGATACCTCATGGTATAAATGAACCATCCTGTTTCTATATCCCGCCATTTTCACAAGTATTTTTGAATATTCCTCTTCAACTATACCCTTTTCGCCAAGTTGTCTTGCTATGTCTTTGTATTCAAGTTCTTTGAGTCCGTATGTCTTGGCGAGGATGTGACGGCAAATATCGAAGATTGCTTCCAGTGAGCGTCTCAGATAACTCTCTGCTGATGATGGGTTCCTTTTATCAGAAAGAAACTCGTCAAGAGACATATTGGAGAATTTCTTTAACTCTACTAAGAACTCCTGGATAATTGAAATAATCTTTTCTATTTTATATATGTTCAATTTTGAAATAACCATCTTTTATAGCCTCAAGGAAATCCCTTTCAAACTCCTTCCTTTTATATGCCAGATCCTCTGCCTTCTTCATTACAAGCTCTTCATACTCATCAAGGAAATCCTGATCCTCACAGTAAATCACTTCTCCCTTAATCGCATCATACTGAAAAAGGGAGTCTGTCTCCTGTAAGAAGACGAGGTCTATATTGAAGGGTTCAAAGATATCTACAAGCTCAGCATATATCTCACCATAAAGTAGAAAAGCTTTATCTGGAAGTTTTTCAAAGACAACCCCTATGTCAAGGTCAGAAACTTTTCCGGATTCCACAGGTCCCCCTCTTAGAAACTCAATTCCCTTTTCCTTCTGAGAGCCAAAGAAATAGGCAATCTTTACACCATACCTTTTGAATATAGTATTTAATTTGTCTAAAACAGTCATAAGAAAATTATATCATATAATGCTTCCTATTACATATGAAGTCCTGAGGGATTCAGAAGAAGAATATAGATTTTTAACTACCCGAAGATAAAAGAAGTTACGGAAGGTAATTTGGAAGAATCTCTGATTTTCCTTTTGTCCGCTGTTAAGTAACTAAGCATAGCGAGACGAGACAACAAATTTACCGCCAAGTGTCCAAGCCTGCCCATTACTATTATCGTTTTTTAATAAGTTTTGCATTATTCCAGCTAATAAATTTATCCTTTGAACTCTTTTCATAATTTTACCAAATATTTTTCAAAGTCAACAACAATATATTTTTTACCTTTTTGAATTACTTTATGACCCTCTTTTTCCAAAAGTTTCTTTTGTGCCTCTTTCTTACCAGGGAATTTTTCATTCAAAACTCCGCCTATCTTTAGTGTTGCCAATAAGGGGTAATATCTTTCTTCCCCTCTTTCAATGCTTCTTCTGATGCATGGCTAACAATCCAAATAGAAATTCCGTAAATCAGAGGACAGCAGAATTTGGTGCCATACTTTTGGGCAAGTTTCTCACAAATTTCTTTAATAGTAATAAGCCTGCCTTCTGGCACTTTTTTCATTATATTATCTACTTCAATGTGTGGTGCTAACACTACTGTATCACCAATCTTTGCTCCCCAACTTTCTAATGCCTTTCTGCAAGGTCCAATTTTAGGTCCAAATTTTAATATCTTTGGGAAATGTTTGATACCTATCAATTTTTCTCGCCAAGATTTTTGCTTTTTAGACATGTTTTTCACCTTAATAAATTTATTTTAAATATTTTCCTCCCGAAGGGGTGATACTCCATGTTTCCTGAGCTTTGGGCTATATCCAGAAAATTCCCCTCGCCTCTTAATTCCCAAATCCACAATTTCACTATACAAATCTTAAATCGAAAATCAAACAAAAAATCTTTAATACTGAAGCTCTTTGCCACCTTTAATTTTATCAAATAAGTGAAGAATTCGGGAACTTTCTTGTGAAAATTAGACATGTTAGAATAACTGTATTGTTAAAGCCACTATTTTACTCAAGTTTTTCAATCCTTAGGGGTGGTGTGGAGGTCTGAAGGAAAGGGGAAATATACATTCAATTGACAGTATTAAAATTATAGAGTATCATTTATTTTTGAAAATTGTTTTGAAGGCGCGTGGCTCAGAGGTTAGAGCGCTACCTTGACACGGTAGAGGTCGGCGGTTCAAGTCCGCCCGCGCCTATAAAAAACCATGAAAGAAATAGAGGATTTTACTAAGAGTGGAGAGAGAAAGAGAAAATTTAGAAACATTAAGGCATAGCGCTTCCCACCTTCTCGCTCATGCTGTGCTAACCCTTTATCCAGGAACAAAAATTGGTATAGGTCCAGCAATAGAAAATGGATTTTACTATGATTTTGAAAGGGAGGAACCCTTTACACCCGAGGATCTCGAAAAGATTGAGAAGAGGATGAAAGAGCTTTCTGGGGAAAACTTAAAGATTGAGCAGTTTTTCCTTCCCAAAAAAGAGGCTATCGAGCTTTTTAAAAAAAGAAATCAGGATTTAAAAGTTGAGCTTATTGAAGAAAAAGGTGATGAAAATGTTAGCCTTTACAGGCAGGGGGACTTTGTTGATTTCTGCCTTGGTCCCCACATGCCATCCACAGGTTATGTTAAATTCTTTAAGCTTCTATCAATTGCAGGCGCCTACTGGAAAGGTGATGAGAAGGGAAGAAAATTGCAGAGAATTTATGGAACAGCCTTCTTCTCAAAGGAAGAACTTGAAAATTATTTGAAGCAAATTGAGGAAGCAAAGAAGAGGGATCACAGAAGACTGGGACCTGAACTCGATTTATTTTCTATTCAGGATACAATTGGAGCGGGGCTAATTCTTTGGCATCCAAAGGGTGCGATGGTAAGGAAAATAATTGAGGATTACTGGAAAGAGGAGCATTTGAAGAATGGATATGAGCTACTCTATACTCCCCACATTGCAAGATTGGAACTCTGGAGAACAAGTGGACATCTTGATTTTTATAGGGAAAATATGTATCCTCCTATGGAGCTTGAAAATCAGACATTCCAGCTAAAGCCTATGAATTGCCCCTTTCACATTCAGGTTTATAAATCAAAATTGAGAAGTTACAGAGAACTTCCAATTAGATGGGCAGAGCTTGGAACAGTTTATAGATTTGAAAGAAGTGGTGTTCTCCATGGACTTTTAAGGGTTAGAGGATTCACTCAGGATGATGCTCATCTCTTTGTTACTCCATCACAGCTTGAAGAGGAGCTTGAGAGACTTGTGGATTTCACATTGCATATTTTAAGAACCTTTGGCTTTGAGGAATATGACATATACCTTTCAACAAGACCTGAAAAATTCGTTGGAGAGGTGGAGGATTGGGAAGCATCCACATTAGCTCTTGAGAATGCTTTAAAAAAGACAAAACTTCCCTACAGAATAGATCCAGGGATGGGTGCTTTCTACGGTCCAAAAATAGACATAAATATTAAGGATTCCCTTGGCAGGCTCTGGCAATGCTCCACAATTCAGGTTGATTTTAATCTTCCAAAAAGGTTCGAGATTGAATACATGGGAGAGGATGGAAAATCACACAAAGCGATAATGATTCACAGGGCTATTTTTGGCTCTCTTGAGAGATTTTTTGGAATTTTGATTGAGCATTATGAAGGGAATTTTCCATTGTGGCTTGCTCCATTCCAGGTCGCTTTAATACCTGTTTCTGAAAAATTTACATCATATATTAATAAAATAGCAGAAAACCTTGTGAAGGAAGGAATCAGATACCAGATATTTGACAGTGCTGAAAAAATCGGTTATAGAATAAGAAAAGCAGAGCTTGAAAAGATTCCAGTAATGTTAATTGCTGGAGAGAGAGAAGAAAAGGAAGGAAAGGTGGCACTGAGACTTCATGGAAGAGGAGATATGGGTTCCTTTGAAATTGGGAAAGTTGTTGATATTATAAGGCAGAATATAAAAAATAGAAATATAAAAATATCTTTTTAGGAGGTGAATCCCTGAATCGTAGACCCCATAGGATTAACAATGAAATAAGGGCAAGAGAGGTAAGATTGATTGACGAAAACAGACAACAGATAGGAATAGTTCCAATAGAGAAAGCTCTAACCATTGCAAGAGAAAAGAAGCTGGACCTTGTAGAGATAGCGCCACAGGCAAATCCACCAGTTTGCAGGATAATGAACTACCAGAAATACCTATATGAGATGATAAAAAAGGAGAAAGAGGGCAGGAAGCACCAGAGAAATATTGTTGTTAAAGAAATAAAGTTTAGACCGAAGATCAGCTCCCATGACTTCCAGTTCAAGCTAAGACATATTATTAACTTCCTTGAAGATGGGAACAAGGTCAAAGTTTCTGTTTTTTTCAGAGGGAGGGAAAAAACTCGTCCCGAGATAGGAAAGCAGATAATTGACAGGGTGATTGAAGAAACTAAGGATTTAGCATCTGTGGAAGTTCCCCCCAAATTAGAGAGTTCTTATCTATACACAATGCTAATGCCAAAGAAAGGAGGAAGAGATGCCAAAGCTCAAGACTCACAAAGGAGCTAAGAAAAGATTCAAAATAACTGCGAAATCAAAAGTTTTGAGAGCAAAGGCTGGTAAGAGTCACATTCTTACAAAGAAAAGTAGAAAAAGGAAGAGAAGTTTAGGAAAAAAAGCAGAAGTAAGTAAGAAGGAAGTTCACAAGGTGAAGCAAATGCTTCCTTATGAGTTTTAGCTAATAAGAATAAGAGTTAGAGTTTAGTATAGAATTATAAGGAGGTTGCCAAAATGCCAAGAGTAAAAAGAGGACCAAAAAGAAAAGAAAAGAGAAAGAAGATTCTAAAACTTGCAAAGGGATACTGGGGAGCAAAGGGTAAAAATTACAGAATTGCAAAGGAAGCTGTTGAAAAGGCTCTCCTTTATTCCTACAGGGATAGAAGAAACAAAAAGAGGGAGTTTAGAAGGCTATGGATTATAAGAATAAATGCAGCGGTAAGGGATTTTGGCCTCACTTATTCTAAATTCATAGCTGGTCTAAAAGCTCTCAATATCAAGCTTGACAGGAAAATCCTTGCAGAATTAGCCTTTAGGAACGATCCCGCATTTAAGGAGATAGTTGCAAAGGTATCCAGTGCAATTTCTTCCAAATAAATGAGGAGCCTGATGTGGAAAATCTGGCGAAAGAAGTTGAACAAATAAGAAAATCCTTTGAAAATGCAGAAAGAGAAGTAAAAGATTACCAAACATTTCTCAAACTAAAAGAGGAATTTCTCGGTAAAAAAAGGGGGAAAATAACGAATCTTATGAATCTCCTGAGAACCATTCCTAAAGAGGATAAGCCTGGGGCTGGAAAGTTAATTAACGAAATAAAGGAATTTGTTGAAAGGAGGGTAAAGGAGTTAGAAAGGAGGATTGAGGAGGAAAGGTTGAGGAGAAAGAGGGAGGTTATTGATCCAACATTACCTCCTCTAATTCCGGAGATAGGCTCTCTCCATCCCATCAGGAAAATGTCTCTAATGATAGAAGAAATCTTCTTGAGAATGGGATACACGATAGAGGAAGGGCCTGAGATAGAATCAGACTGGTACAATTTTGAGGCTTTAAATATTCCAAAGGACCATCCTGCAAGGGACACTCAGGATACCCTCTACATAGACAATGAAATGTTGTTGAGAACCCATACCTCTCCTGTTCAGATTCGTGTTATGCAAAAGAGGAAGCCACCAATAAAATCTATAATGCCAGGGAGGGTTTTCAGAAAGGATGAGCCTGACCCAACCCATTCTCCTATGTTCTTCCAGGTAGAAGGACTTCTTGTTGACAGGGGAGTGAGTTTCTCCCATTTAAAAGGAACCCTTGAACTTTTTCTTCGAACCCTTTTCTCAAAAGATATAAAAATAAGGTTCAGACCGAGCTACTTTCCTTTCACAGAGCCATCTGCAGAGGTTGATATAAGTTGTCCGATATGCGGTGGGAGTCAAGAGGATTGCAGAACATGTGGAGGATCAGGATGGCTTGAAGTTCTTGGAGCAGGAATGGTTCATCCCTTTGTGTTAAGGGTTTGTGGAATTGACTGGAACGAATACACAGGGTTTGCCTTTGGTCTCGGAGTTGAAAGGCTTGCAATAATAAAGTGGGGAATAGAGGATATGCGTCTTTTCTATGAAAATGATCTGAGATTTCTTAAACAATTTTCGAGGTTTTAGATGAAGGTAAGTTTAGAATGGCTCAGGGAACTTGTAGATATAGATGTTAAGCCAGAAGAACTTGCTTCATCCCTTGAGATGGTTGGGATTGGAGTTGAGAAGATTGAAAAGATAGAGGATGATTTTATATTCAGTCTCGAGATAACTCCAAACCGATCTGACTGTCTTGGGCATATTGGAGTTGCGAGGGAGATTTCAGCAATATTAAATAAACCCTTGAGAATCCCTGAGGTATCTTATGCAGAAGAGGATGAGGAAGCTAAGAATTTAATAAGTGTGGAGATTCAAGATTCTGAACTCTGTCCAAGGTATGCAGGTGTTGTGATAAGAGATTTCAAGATAGGTCCTTCAACTGAAAAGATAAGGAGGAGGCTTGAAGCTCTTGGATTGAGAGCAATAAACAATGCTGTTGATATTACAAATTATTCCCTTCTTCTAACAGGTCATCCAGTTCATGCCTTTGATCTTAAGAAAATAAGAAATAAGAAGATAATAGTAAGAAGAGCAAAGAAGGGGGAGTCGATTTTAACCCTTGAAGGGACAGTTAAAGTCCTCGATGAGGATGTCCTTGTTATTGCAGATAATCAAAGACCTGTGGCAATTGCAGGAGTTATTGGAGGGGAAGAGAGCGGGGTTAATGATTGGACTACAGAGATATTTCTTGAGAGTGCCTATTTCAACCCTGTTTCAATAAGAAGAACATCAAAGAAGCTCGGAATTTCAACGGAAGCATCTTACAGATTCGAGAGGGGTGTTGATTGGGATATTCCTGTTTACTCAGCTCGTTTCTGCGCGACTCTTTTTAATCAAATTGGAGGTAGAATTGCTAAGGGGATAATTGATGTTTTTCCTAAACCAATAAGGATTGAGCCTATCACTTTGAGAAGTGGAAAGTTAAAAGAATTGTTGGGCCTTGATATTCCAGCGGAGAAAGTTGAAGATATTCTAAAAAAACTTGAGTTTAAAATACTCTCTTCGAGAAAAGAAGATGGAATGATGATATGGACAATTTTGCCACCTTCTTTCAGAGGAGATGTAAGGGAGGAAGCTGATCTTATTGAGGAGATTGCGAGATTCCATGGATATGAAAAAGTTCCATCCACTCTTCCTCGAATTATCCTTAATGAAGTTTACATTGACCCTCTAAGAGAAAAGGTAAAATTAATCTCTGAGCTTTTAAATTATCAGGGATGGAATGAAGTAATAACTTTCAGCTTTATTGACCCTGAGGAGGATGTTCATGTAGAAAAAGGTGAGCCAGTCACAATAATGAACCCGATTTCCAGCAGATTCTCGAGGATGAGAAGGAATCTTCTTGTTGGGGTTTTGAAGACAATTTCTCTTAATCTCAGCAGAAATGTTGAAGGAGGGAAAATTTTTGAAACAGGGAAGGTTTTCTGGAAAGATGGGACAATTTTTGAGAAGAGTAATCTTGCTCTTGCATCCTTTGGAAAGCCTGCTGAAAAATGGGTCAAGGAGAGAGAATTTTCCATTTTCTCGTTAAATGGAACAATTTCCCTTATCCTCTCTTCTCTTGGTTATGATAACCACAGGTTTGTAGAAAAGGAATGTCCAATTTTTCAGAATTTTTCTTCCCTTTCAATTCTTGTGAATGATAGGGAGATAGGAAAGCTTGGAAAGGTTAAAGAAGAAATCCTGAGAAAATTTTCCATTGAGAGCGATGTTTATTACGGAGAAATTTGCCTTGATACCCTCTTTAAAATAGAGACAAGTCCTCCAAGAATCCATCCGCTCCCTCGATTCCCTTCAATTAGAAGGGACATCTCATTTCTTATTTCAAAGTATGTTAAATACTCTGAGCTTGAAGAAGAGATAAGAAAAATAGGAATTAAAGAACTGGAAGGATTTTTCTTGTGGGACATTTTTAGGGGGGGTGAGATTCCTGAAGATAAATTAAGTATGACCATCGGTTTTGTGTTCAGATCTTCTGAAAGAACCCTTACCAATTTAGAAGTAAATGAGATGATGAACATGATTGAAAAAGCTTTGCAGGAAAAATTTGGCGTCCAAATTAGGGGTAAAGATGTCCGATAGATTGACTTTAGAGATGGAAGGTTTTAAACTATTGGAGGATAGGATATCCAAGTTAGTAGAGATAGCTAAAAAGTTGAAGGAGGAGAACTTGATACTGCTGAAGGAACTTGAAAGATTGAGAGAGGAAAAGGGAAAACTTGAGGGGATAATTTCAGAGCTAAAAGAAAAAGAAAACCTTTTAAATTCTTACGAGGAGGAAAGAACCATGATAAAGAATATGATAGAGAGAATAATAAAAAAGATTGAAGAAGTAGGGATATAAATGGAACATACTGTAAATATAGAGATTTTTGGAGAGAGTTTACAGATAAGAACTTCAAAGGATAGGGAGGAATTGAGGGAAGTACTTTCCTATATTGAGGAAAAGAAGAAGGAGATAGAAATGGTCTACCCTTCTTTAGAGCCTATAAAAATGGCAATACTTGTTATGCTTCATATCGCTGATGAGCTTTTTACTTATAAAAATTGGCTGAAAATAATAC
>CAZFCI010000048.1:0-16119 GCA_964517525.1 uncultured Clostridia bacterium
TAAGGAACTTTTAATAGTAAAGGAATTTCTTAAAAGGAAAAGATGGTTGATTTTCTTCGCATTTCTTTTATTTTTAATTAATTCAATGGCAACAATCTCTGCGCCTCTCTATTTAGGGGAATTAATAGATTTCTTTAAGGGAGAGAAAATCGATTTAAACTTAATTATCACAAAGGGAACATGGTTTTTGGGGCTATTTACTTTACTGATGGTTACTCAGATATTCTCAGGTGTTTTGATTGCCGCTCTAAATAAGGAGGCAAGGATTCATTACCAAAGCCTTATTCTTGATAAGATTTTGAAACTCCCATATCTTCAACAAATAAAATACAGAACAGCATATCTTCAGAGTAGATGGGTAGAGGACTCATTAAATATATCGTCCCTTTTTGGAGAAAATCTTTTTGGTCTAATAAAAAACATTTTGACAATTTTGTTTGGAATAGGAATTGCTTTCTGGCTTTCTCTAAAATTTTCAATTATGATTTTAGTATTTATAGCTTTAATAGGAACAGGGCTGGTTCTTGTCTCAAAATATCTTACAAAAAAATTTAAAAAATATATAGAAGATTTTTCAAATCTTTCAGGTAATGTAAATGAGACTATTACTGGAATTGTTGAGTTAAAAGTTATGGGTTTTATAAAAATATTTCAAAAGAACATAAAAGAGAAAATAAAAGCAATCTCAGGGAGTTTTTTCTCAATTCAAATCAAAGGATTGCTTCTTTTATCATTTATCACAATTCTTCTTTATGGAGGATTTTTGGGAATTTTAATGTATCTTGGATTTCTTCTTACAAGTGAAAAAATGAGTATAGGGGCTGCTATAGGATACATAGCAATTATTTTCATAATTATTAAGTCTTTAAGTGGATTAACCAATCAGATAAACGGATTAAATCGAGTTTTTGCTTCTCTTCAAAGGACATCAGAGCTAATTGTGATGGAAGAGGATTTACCCTATCAGGAGGGAAAAGAAATTGAAAGAATAGAGAGTATAGAAGTTAATAATTTATGGTTTCGATACAACATTGACCAAGAATATCTTATAAAGGGCTTTTCTCATAAATTTGAAAAAGGAAAAGTTTATGCAATTACTGGAAAGAGCGGGGTAGGGAAATCAACTCTTTTAAAGATTATACTTGGCATTATCCCAACAAATCATGGGGAGATATATGTGAATGGAAAAAGACTAAAGAAAGAAGATATCTCCTGGTTCTGGAAGAAAATAGGATATCTATCTCAAGAGCCTTTCCTTTTCAAAGGAAAACTCACTGAGAATCTCCATCCCTTCAATGATAAATTAGATGAAGAAAAACTTGCAAAAGCACTTCAAATGGCAGGTATTTCCTTTAATGGTTCCCTTAGTGAAGGGGTAATAGAAGAAGGAGGGAAAAATCTCTCAGGAGGAGAAAAAAGGCGTCTCTCTCTGGCAAGGGCTTTTATCAAGGAACCAGATGTTTTAATTCTTGATGAGCCCACTTCTCAGATAGATAAAGAAACTGAGGAGCTAATTCTTGAATCAATACATTCCTTTGCCAGAAATGGGAAGATTGTCATATTAATAGCCCATAGCTCGAAGGCATTAGAAATAGCCGATGAAATAATAGAGATGAATTGAATTTTTATGATTGGTCATAGTGCTCAAACTGTATTTTGTTAAGTTAATTTTATGGATCGCGATAATAAATGTTATAAATGAGAAAGGAATTTATAAAACCCACACAGTGGCGAAACTGCTCTATGAATTTGAATACTAAGAATGGTTTAAATGCTGGATGGGAAAGAATGCTCAGGGTCATCTAAGAAACGAAGAGAAATATTCAATAAACTTGATTATTTAGTGACAGTTAAGATTTGAACAAATTTATTAAGCAGAATTTTGAAAACCTACTCTTCGATTTTATATTTCTTTAGCATTTCACAAAAGGTGGATGGTTTAAGACCTAATATTTGAGCTGCTTTCCTTTTCACGCCCTTTGCCTCTCTTAATGCCTTTATTAAAAGCTCTCTTTTAAAATTTTCAATCTGCCATTTAAAATCTGTGGAGCCTTCATTAGAGCTAAAGATATCACCAGGAAACCTATTTTCTTCAAGAAAGTAGGATAAATCCACGGGTTCAATTTTCAACTGCTCCATTGGATTAGGATTTACAATTGAATCAGGGAAATCCTCAACCCTTATATTTTTCGATTTTGTAAGAACCACAGCCCGCTCTATACAGTGCTCCAATTCCCTTACATTTCCAGGCCACCAATATTTCATCAAAACTTCCATAGCATCAGGCTCTATTCCTTCGATCTCTTTCTGATTTTCTTCAGAATATTTTTTTATAAAGTGTTCAACAAGGAGAGGAATGTCCTCCTTTCTTTCTCTTAAAGGAGGAAGGTCAATTTTTATAACATTCAATCTATAGAAAAGATCCTCCCTGAAGGCTCTCTTTAAGACAGCTCTTCGCAGGTCAATATTAGTTGCAGCAATTATTCTTACATCAACTTTTATTACCTCAGTCCCGCCCAATCTCATAAACTCCTTTTCCTGCATAACTCTCAAGATTTTAGCCTGAGTTTCAAGATTGAGAGTTCCAATTTCATCGAAGAATATAGTTCCTTTATTTGCAATTTCAAAGAGCCCTTTTTTATCAGCAATGGCTCCAGTGAAAGAGCCCTTTACATGTCCAAAAAGATTGCTTTCAAGAAGGTCGGGAGGCATACTCCCAGAATTGACAGCAACAAATTGATGTTTTGCCCTTGGAGAAAGCTGGTGAATTGCCTTTGCCACTAACTCTTTGCCTGTTCCACTCTCGCCCTGAATTAGAATTGTGCTCTTTGTTGGAGCAACAAGTTTAATAAGCTCAAAAACTTTTTGAATGGCAGGACTTTTTCCTATTATGTTCTGAAAATGATACCTTCTGTGGAGAGCCTCTTTGAGCCTTATGTTCTCCTCTTTGAGTCTTCTCTTTTCGAGCCCCTCCTTAATAATATGAAGAAGTTCCTCATTCTTAAATGGTTTCTGTATATAGTCATAAGCTCCTAACTTCAATGTTGCAATTGCTGATTCAACAGAAGCATAGGCAGTCATAATAATAACTATCTGATTGGGATCCTTCTTGAGAATTTCCTTCAATATTTTTACCCCATCACTACCAGGAATCATAAGATCAAGGAGAGTAAGATTAAAATCGTTTTCGTCATGTTTGGCTAAAGCTTCTTCCTCTGTGGAAGAGATTTCAACTTCGAACCCCTCTGAACTCAAGAGCCTTTTTAGGACATCCTGTATCACGGGTTCGTCATCAATTATATGTATCTTACCCTTCATGGCTTATTTCTTGTTATAAATTTTATGGGCAATATCTGAGAAATTTGCAGGGAGAATTATTTTGAATGTTGTTCCTTTGCCATATTCACTTTCCACGGTAATATCTCCATTATGCTCTTTCACAATCTGGTAACTTATTGAAAGCCCAAGGCCTGTTCCACTTCCATAACCCTTTGTGGTAAAGAAAGGTTCAAAGATTCTTGTCAAATGCTCCTTTTTAATTCCTGTCCCAGTGTCAGAAATTCTAATCATTATGTTATTTTCTTTCCTTTCAGCCTCAACCTTCAATGTCCCTCCCTCAGGCATAGCATCAATGGCATTAGATATAATATTAAGAAATACTTGCTGGAGTTTGTCAAGCTCTCCCCAGACTTCAATATCATCAGGGATTTCTATTTGAGAATTTATGGATTGTTTTTTAATCTTGTAGTCAAGAAGAGTAAGAATGTCATTTATACAGTTTTTAAGTGGGAATTTTTTAATCTGTCCTTTCTCACCCCTTGAAAAACTCAAAAGACTTCTTACCATCTTTCCAACTCTCTCAATCTGAGCTTCAATCTTTTCTGCAATTTCTCTGTCAGCACTGTTAGATGATGATTTTAAAAGTAGCTGGACATAACTTGAAATTCCTGTTAAGGGAGTGTTTATTTCATGGGCAATTCCAGCAGTAAGAAGTCCCAGGGATGCTAATTTCTCCGAAATCATAAGTTGATTTTCAATTGTTAACCTATCTGTTATATCTTCGAAAATAAAAATTGTTCCAAGGTATTCATTGTTACGGGTTAAAAGGGAGGATCTCAGAACTTCATAAATTTTCCTTTCTGAGTTAAGGTTTACAACAATCCTGCTCTGAAAAGGATAGTATTCCTTTGATGGGGTTGTAAAAAGCTGGGAATAGATTGAAGGGTCAAGAACTTCTCTTAAATGTTTTCCTATAGCTTTATTTCGAGCTAAATTGAAAAGTGTTTCTGCTGTAGAATTCCAGCTTTTAACCCTTTCTTCTTCATCAACCACAACTACTCCAACTTTCAAATTCTCTATTATTTCCTCATTATACTCTTTCATTCTTTCCATTTCTTCGGCTCTTTTTCTTAGTTCTTCCCAGAGTTGTGCATTCTCGGTCGCAAGGGAAACAAATGGTGCAATTGACTCAACAAATTTAAGGTCGTCCCTGTTAAGGGTTTTCCAGCCCTCCTTTTTTCCTATTCCTACCCAACCCACAACCCTCTCCCCCACAAAAAGGGGTAATACACTCGAAATTTTCAGTCTTTCCAGTTCTTTTATATCATCTTCTGAAGCTAATTTTTCTTTTTCAATTAATTCGATTTGGAAAAGTTTTTTCTTCTCCAGTATCTTTTGAAAATTTTTTGAAATGGGAGAATCTTTTATTGAATCTTCTTCAACCAATCCAAATCTTCCATCTCTCAAGGATAGAAATAAATATATTCTGTCAATCTTCAAACTTTTTTCAAAAATATTTTTTATTGTTTCATGTAATTCAGGCAAACTTCTAAGGAGGAGGTAAAACTTTCCTTCAAAGGGTAGTGCCCTTGTCTTTGCCCTTGGAGAGAGTATCTTCCTGTAAATTAAATTCCTTAATGGATTGTAAAGAATTCCCATTAGAAAAATTATAATTAAGCCCGATAAAGAAAGGATGGAAAATTTCAGGGAAAGCAGATATAGAATTATTAATAAAGGGGAAAGGGTGAGGAGATGGGATAGAAATTTTCGAGTATAGAGGACAAGATCTTCAACTTTCCATTTTGTAATTGCATGGGCAATGGTTATGGGAATAAGAATTAGAAGAAAGGATAGAAATTCCTGGAGCTCAGATGGATTGTAACCAAGGACAAAAGGAATCCCATATAAAAAAGAGAAGGGCAGACTCAAAGATATACCTGTCAGGATTATCCTGCTTTGATTTTTTGTTGCAGGGTCTTTAAGTTTATTCTGCTTCAAAATAAGAACTACAAAGGCAAGAATTAAGTAAAAAGAAAGGAATAGAATCTCAAGTTTCTTTAGAAGATAAAATAGGGAGTAAAGAATATTGAATACTTTATAGGGAAAGAAGTATGAGTAAAGATAGGCGAAAATTAAGACTATTGATGGAGTATAAATTGTAAAAAGTTTGATTATTTTTTTTCTTCTTAGCAAATTTTCAGGGAAAATGAGGATGAAATGGAGTAAAACAGGAGGAAAAAGGATTAACGAGATTTTATCTATCCAGAAGAATATATTATCTATTATTGTGAAGCTATTTGTGGGAGAAAATAGAAAGGTGGAGGAGATTAAGAAAACAAGGATTGAAAAATGGGTAATTAAAGGTTCTTCCTTAAACAAACCCTTTGAGAAAAAGAAAAAAAGATATAGAAGGGAAAAGACGCCAAAAACTGAAAAGAAAATATACTTATATGGGACCTCCTTTTCCTTGAATTGGACATTGATGGTCTCAATCTCTCCTTTCCTTTGGATCTGGTACCTATATACCTCCCCTTCCTTCGCAAGTTCGGTCAATCTTTGATAGTCTGAAATCTTTTTTACAGGTTTATCATTTATTGATATTAAAACATCATCTTTTCTGATTCCATTAAACTTTGAAGTTCTCTCCGCATAAACCTTACCTCCTTTCTGTCCCCAGATGGAACCATCCCATAAATCTCTTTGAGAAATTTTATAGTATACATTTATCCCCCCGAGGATGAGAAATATTAAAATAAGTAGAACAAAAAGTTTCTTCACAAATTCTTTCATAGCAAAAAACATGCCTATTCCATCTTCTTTCCTGTTCTTAACATTTAAAATGGGAATGATAAAAAATGTTCAAAAAATTGAACAAATGTTCGAAAAATTGAACCTCCATCAAAATTGTATTTCCACCCCCCCTCTTATCCATCGGGGGTAAAAAATTAAAAGATATTGTTCTCGAACAGGGGGCTTAAGAAAGTTAATTAAATTTCTTAACTCAATTACTATAGCTATATTTCCGCCAATGATTTTTGATAAAGGTATTTCCTGCTCAAGGAGGATTTTCGAGGAATAAATGTCCTTTAATGAAAGGGAAAGATAGGGGAAGGATGCCCAGTTGTATGAAATCTCAAAGGAGGTCCCTGAAAATTCAAACTCTCCTTTTAAAACAGAGGAAAAGGTGAAAATAAGGGGTGATGAAGGGGTCGAGTCGTTTAGGGGGGGGTTAGAAAAAGTAAAAAATAATGAAGGTATTAAGACTCCAGAACTCAGAGAGAATCTAATTCCAGAACCTCTCTCCCTTGAAAAAATCAGGGAGCTCTCAACCGCACTCCCTTTTTCCTCCGTTTTTTCTAAAAAAGGGAATTCAGTAAAGGGTTCCTTAATATCATTGTAGGAAAATTTCATTCCAATGCTAAAATCGGAAAATAGAAATCTGTAAAGGGAAAAGAATAGAGTGTATCTGCTAAATTGAGCAGATTGATAAATGTTGGAAGAGGGAACCAAAAAAGGATAGTCATCAATTTCTAAAGGGAGATAATGGCTGGAATAGGAAAGTCCTCCTTTGAAAAGCCATGATTTTGAGAGATTAAAAGCGATTTCCATTTTTGGGTTCAGGGAATCCAGAGCATTGGAATTATTGTAGAGATGAATATAATCAAAATCGAATAGAAGTTTTAAATCCTTTGAAATTTCAAAATCAGTCAATAGAGAAAAGTTATAAAAGCCAGAGGGATTTTTTGTAAGAAAGTTCTTTTTGTGAAGAAGGCTAAAATAAAAGGTATTTAAACCGAACTCCTTCCTTAAATTACCCCCCAATATGGTAGAGTTAAAGGGGAGGGATAGAAAGCCTGAAAAAACATTTAATTTGGTATCATCTGCTGAAAAACCAATAGTGAAAATGCTTCCTTCATAAATGATACAAGGTTCATCTGTTAGAATTGGAAAGAAGTCAAGTTTAATATTCAAACCCTCTGGAGTCCTCGGACTTGGTATATAAAAACTATTTCCTTTATCCTCCAGGATATGTTTCGGAATGCCTTTTATAACAAGTTTTTTTTCCTTTTCAGCTTCTTCCTTTATTCTGAAGTTTCTTAATTCAATGGGAAGTTCTGACTTCTCAACAAGAGTTTGAAAATCTATCTTTGGCTTCTGGGGTTTTTCAGGAAAGGAAGATGGAAATTTCATAACATAATCCTTTGCCCAGAGAGGGGATATAAAGATAAGAAAAAGAAGTAATTTTATCCTTTTCATTCTTCCTTTAGAATATAAAATCTTTTTCCCTTTTGTCAAGGGGAAGGAATTGCTTTATTTATCAACTTCTCATATATTTTTTTCGTAGATTCCATATTTTTTGTAAATTTTTGAGCCGAGATGTTCCAGTAAACGATTCATGGGAATATTATCATCAAGAATCCATGACATCTCTGCTTCATTGTAGCCATATTCTATGCCTTTTTTAATTGTATAATAGTAAAAATAGGCATCTATACCTCTTAACCTGTATCCTTTTCTTACACCCATTGTTATTACCCTCATACTTTTTATTTTTTTTGCCTCGATCAACAATTTGAATATTCCGAAAGGAAGCAATCTTCCATTTATCTTTTTTAAAGCCTTATTTATATCAGGAAGGGCGAGGGAGAATCCTATCGGTTCTCCCTTAAACTCAACTATAAATACAAGTCTTGGGTCAACGACCTGTTTTAAGTTTTTCGCAAGATGATAGAATTCTTCATCCGTAAAAGGAACAAATCCCCAATTGTCACTCCAGGCATCATTGTAAATCATTTTGATTCTTTCCACTTCATTCCAGAAGTCCTTCATATTAACCATTCTTAGTTTTACCCTTTCATCAGAATTAAGCTCCCTTATGATTCTCTCCATCAACCTCATTTTTTCTGGAGATACTTCCTCTTTTGTTATGTGCCAGGCATATAGTTCCTTTATTTTTTTGAGTCCATAATTTTCATAAAGTTCAATGTAATATTTGGGGTTGTATGTCATCATTATAACAGGTGAGTGTTCGAATCCTTCAATGAGAAGTCCACATTCCTCATTGGTTGAAAAGTTCATTGGACCTCTCATCCTTTCCATGCCCTTTTCTCTCAAGAATTCCTTTACTGAATCAAAGAGAAGATTTGCTACATTCTGGTCATTTGTACTCTCGAAAAATCCAAAAAAACCTGTTTTTTCGTTGTAAAGCTTGTTGTGGATGTGATTGACTATCCCAGCAATTCTACCTACAGGCTCTCCATCTTTATAGGCAATGAAATATTCAACATCAGCATGCTTGTGAAAGGGGTGCTTGTCCTTGGAAAGAAGTTCAAGCTGATCCAATATTAGTGGGGGGACCCATTGAGGGATATTTCTATAAATTCCCCAAGCCATTTTGATAAATTTTTTCAATTCCTTTTTGCCATAAACCTTTCTTATTTCATACATTCTTCAACTCCTTAACATTAAATTTCCCTATAAGGGACAATTTTTTCCCAATTTCTTCTTCTTTTCCAACAAGAAGAATTGAAAAATTCTCGCTGGATAAATATTTTTTAGATGCCTCCTCCACTTCCTTTTTGCTTATCTCCTCAACAGTTTTTAAGAAATCATTGAAATATGTTCTGGAAAGATTGTAAAATTCGATCTCTGCAATTTTTCCTGCAAGCTCAGAATTTGTCTGGAGAGAAGATGGGAATTTGCCTTTTACAAAATTTTTTACCCTTTGAAGCTCTTCTTCTTTTATTCCATTTTCTACAAAATTTTCGACTTCCTTTTTTACTGCATCTATTATCTCGAAAACAGATTCATTTTTTGTAAATGTAGAAATAAAGAACAAGCCTCCGTATTTGAAAGACTGGATTGATGAGTTTATTGCATAGGATAGCCCCAGTTCCCCCCTGATTTTACTGATAAGCCTTGATGTAAATAGATTCCCTAAAATTGCGTTTCCGAGAGTGGCTGCTATAAAATCTCTTTCCCCCCTTTTCAGAGATGATGATTTACCTATTCTTATCTGTGTCTGTGTTGAGTCAGGATCATTTAGAATTAAAAATTCTCCACCCTCGGAAATTTTTATCTCAGGTTCAGAGTATTTTGATGGAGAGGATTCCCACGGGATTAAAAATTCCTCAAGGGCTTTAAAAAAGTCTTTGTCGAAGTCTCCGACAAGAACTATGAAAGAATTCTCAGGCTTCACCCTTTCTTTGTAAAACCTTGTAATATCATCACGATTTAAATTCTCTATTGTAGAAGTATAACCTATGGATGGATGAGCATAGGAAGTATTTTTAAAAATGAGCTCTATAAAACTCCTTGTAGCAACTAAAGCAGGATCATCTCTCTCATCTTTAATAATATTAATTGCTTTCTCTTTCTCCTTTTCTATATCCTCCTCCTTAAATACAGGATTTAAAATTATGTCGGATAGAATTTCAATACCTTTTATAAGATTTTTTGAAAGAAGTTCCATATTTAAAATCGTGAAATCTCGTGATGTATAAACATCCAAAGAAGCTCCGATACTTTCAATTTCAAAGGGAAGGGTTCTTAAGTCCCTATTTTTTGTTTCCGTGATCATGGATTTGAATACAAGCCTTGCAAGTCCCTCCTTCCCTTTTGGGTCAAGGGATGAGCCAGCTTTTATCAAAACTAAAATGGTTGAAAGGGGTAATTCCTTCTTAGGAAGGTAGAGTATTTTTGTCCCGCATTTGAGAGCGCTCTCTTCCCAGGAGATAATTTTCAGAAAATCATCCATATCTACCTTCTCTTTTATATTTTAGAGGAACCATTGCAACAACTGTTCTTCTATCCTCCGTAAAGTATTTCTGGGCAGTCTCTATAAGCCAGTCTTTCTTGATTTTTTCATATTCTTCAAAAATATCAAAAAGCTTTCTCCAGTCACCAAGAAGTAGTTCATAGGAGCCTATCATATGAGCAATTCCGCTATTCGTCTGAAACCCTCTTACAAATTCCGTAAAGATAATATTCCTTGCCTTCTGGATTTCTTCCTCCTTTATATCCCCCCTTTTCAATTTTTCGATCTCTGAATAGATTATTTCTTCCACAGATTCAACCCGCTCATTTTCCTTTAGAACACAATGGATTGTAAAAAGAGAAGGGTCAAATCTCCATGGAAATTCTGCAGATATAGATACTGCATGGAGAGATTCCAGGACAAGCTCTCTATACAATCTTGAACTTCTTCCACTTGCAAGAATGATCTGTAGAATATCGAGGGGTATTGAATCTCGGTTTTCTGCTTCGCAGGAAAGGTAAGATATCATTAAGGAAGGGACTTCCACATCGTGGACTATCAATCCCCTCCTTTCACCGATGTATGTTTTTTCTCTAAGAATGAATCTTGAAGGAACTGGAAAATCAGCTATCTCCCCAAATTTTTCCTTTATTATTTTTTCTACTCTTTCTTTTTTTATATCCCCAGAAATTACTATAAGAGCATTGTTAGGGACATAATAAGATTTATAATAATTCTCAAGATCTTCAGATTTTATGTTTAATATATCCTCCATGTATCCAATTACAGGGAATCTATAAGGATGCTCAAGGTATGAAAGGGAATAGAGAGCTTCTTCTTGTATTCCAAAGGGAAGATTTTCTGTTCTATACCTTCTTTCCTCCATAATAACATTTCTCTCACTCTCAATGCTATTCTCAACAAATTTGAGATTTTTCATCCTTTCAGCTTCCATATCTATTACCTTCTCAAGGGCATTGGCTTGGAATTCTTCATAATAAGCTGTCCAATCCTGGGAGGTGTAGGCGTTTGAATCCCCTCCATTTTCTTCAAGTATCGTATCAAATTCTCTGGGAGCGAGATTTTCTGTTTCGTTGAACATAAGGTGTTCAAGGAAATGGGAAATCCCCCTTTTGCCTGGAATTTCATTCCTTGAACCCGTTTTGTAAAAAATATAGAAACTTACAAGGGGAAGGTCATGCTTTTCAATTAAAATAAATTTCAATCCATTTTCAAGGTTTCCTGAGGAAATGGAGCTTAAAAGTTCTGATATTCTTTCTCCTATTATCATTTTTTTATGGCTCTTCTCTTTACAAAAATTTCCACATTAACTGTTTCGACAGCCTTTGCGCATATTCCCTTAGATTCTGAACATATAAGAAATTTTAGCTCAAAGCTTAGTTCCCTTTTACCAGATTTGGCTTTTTCCTCTATTGTGAAGGGGATTTCAATGCCTTCCTTAATGTCAATGTAAGATAACTCTTTTTTCTGAAGTATGGGAAGATTCATTTCGGAAGATTTGAAAATTTCCTTTGGGAATATAACTCCTTCAACAGGAAGGCATTTTATAATTAATGGAGGAGCTGGTTTAATGTAAGCTCTTTTTGATAGTTCGATGGAAATTACAACCTTTCCTGCCTCCCCCTTCCTTAGATAATTGGGTTTTGCCAAAGCAGTGAGCTTATAGTCAGGAGTGACAACAGTCTGACCCATTAAGAAAACTGAAAGAATTAAAACTATTCTCTTCATTTTATTTTCAATCTTATCAGAATGTTGAATTTTTAGTCAATATTTACCATCTAAGTGCCATTGTTATTCTCGCCTCTCGTGGCTGTTGTCTTCCCCAAACCTCTCCAAAGGCAAGGGTATCTTCCTTAACATAGGAAACTGGCTTCTGGCTGTTGGAGAGATTGAAAATGTCAATTCTCAAATCAGCTGTAATTCCCTCGGGTAGGGACTTGACCAAACTCGATAGAGAGAAGCTCTTTTGCACACCCATGTCAATATAATAGTGGGATGGGGTTTCCCTTGAGCCTCTTCCTTCAGGGAAGGCGTAGTAGCCGAAGAAAGGAACCAGTCCAAGCTTTTCCCAATGGTAACCTGAAAGCCATTCAAAAACGAAAGAAAATAGAGTTTTATAAGGTCCGATAAAATTAAGATTAAGTTTAATGTTGTGGTCAACAGAGTAGGGAAGCTTGCCATACCATCCCTCATCCCCATACTCCCTTCCTCCAAGTCCACCAAAACCCCAATCGAAAAGGTCTTTTAAATCTTTTAGCTCTGGCAAAGGAGGGACAAAGATATGTTTTCCAAAAAGACTGACATAATTAGTTCCTCCCTCCTCCTGCCCCCAGGAACCTGTTTCTACCTGTCCTGGATTGGTTCCCTTGGCTGATGAGTGACAATAGGATAGATTAAGGGATAAAATTTCTTTAATTCTTCCGTTTATTTCAATCTCAAACCCCCTGTAATTTCTTCTTTTATACTCGAAATTATCGAATACAAATTTATAATAGGGAGGGTTTGGATCAAATACTCCCAGAAGCTCAAGGAGATTTTTTGAATCGGTCTGAACATATCTTGCCTTTAATGCCCAGTTCTTTCCTATGATTCTATCAAATTCAATTAAATATCTGGTTAGTCGATTTGGCTTAATATTTTCTGCAATATCGTAGGGACCCCTTTTTTCTTCATTGAGGAATTTCCAGTTGGAGGGGTTGTGAAGCTGAGAAGTTGTGGGATTCTCAGGACCTATCCATTGGTATCTCCTGAACTGAAGAGGAGCCTGAGGATTGAAGAAAGCAAGGTGAAAAGTTGTTGTTGTATCCGTGAAGATTCCCCACCCAAATTTTATTATATTCTTTCCATCTTTTGTAATGTTGTAGGTTAGAGATAATCTTGGGGAGAGAAAATCCCTTATATCCCATTTCCAAAGGATATTCCCTTTTTCATCGTAGTTTTTTTGGGTTGCAGATCTAAACCCAAAAAGGATTGTAAATCTTTCAAAGCTAATCCTGTCTTTTAGATAAATTCCAATCCCACCTATTGAATTTACGAAATTGAAATTTCCATATTCCCATAAGAGGGATGGGGTTCTTTTCCCTTCCTTCCAGCTTGTAAAGGAATATTTTGTCCCATTTTCAAATCCATTCCCAGGGAAGGGATCTTCTTCTCTTCCTGTAAATTCTGATCTGAACTCAGAGGAGTTTTTGTATACTTCGAGTCCTATTCCAAACTCGTGATTACCAAGCTCCTTTAATGGAAGAATATGGTTAAATCTTAAGACAAAGTTTGAAATTTTTTCATTATCAGTAACCTTTCCAATTGTGTTATTAATATTCTGAGCTGTATCCTCTATAAAGTACATGGAAGGTCCCATGTTTCCATGGGAAGGTTCAAAAAATGATTTTGATTCTGTCATTCCTATCGAGCTTTCAAAAAAAGTGTTTGAGGAAAGGATTCCTTTATAATTGAGCCTGATCATTTTGTCAGAGAAGCTTTCTTTTTTGTAGAGTTCCTTGAATCCTATCCCTCCCTTCTGAGAGAGAAGATTTGAAAAAGAACCGCTTAAGGAGATTTGGTGTTTGGGATTCAAAGAGAGGGATATTTTACCGAAGAAGTTTTGCGTCAAAGTTTCTCTTTCACCTCCGGGGATGAACATGTAATCAAGAAAATTGTCTGAGGTAATATCTCTGTTAAAAAATGTATTCTCAGAGATGAAAAACCAGAGGCGATCTTTCTTAATAGGTCCTCCAAGGTTGAAATAATTGTTGTATCTCGAATAATCTGCAGGCTCAAAGGATATTGAAAGTTGAGGTTTCCTTTCAGCCTGTAAAGCTCTATCTACAAAGAGTGTTCCAACCTCTCCGTGAAAATCATTTCCCCCTGATTTAGTGAGGACATTAACAATTCCACCAAAACTTGAGGCGAGTTCAGGGCTGAAGGGATCTGAAACAATCTGGATTTCCTCAAGGGCATCAAAGTTTACTTTGACACCATCCTTTGCCAGTCTCACTCCTCTTACTGATAAACCATCTACAAGCCAGTTATTCCCTTCCTCTCCCTCACCTCTAAAACTGGGAAGACCATTTTCAGTTGTTCCTCTTCTTGTGTTCATTCTTACTCCTGTTACCCCTGGAGCCAATTTTACAATGTCAGCAACTGTTCTTGTCTGACTTGGGAGAATCAGGAGATCTTCGGATGTAATTCTATAACTCGTATCTGCTGAAGCTTTGTCAATAAGGGGAGGCTCTGCAACAACCAAAACAGATTCTTCAATCTTTTTTTCCTCCATCTCAACCTTTATTTTTGTGGTAGATCCAAGTTTAACCTCAACCTTATCCACTATGACAGGAGTGAAATTTGGAAGTTCAAAGGTGAGTCTATAAGTTCCAGGAGGGAGGAGGGGAATTACGAAATTACCATCTTCAAAGGAATTTGTCACCCTTTTACCCTGGAGTTTTGGACTTTCAGCAATTATTGTCACCCCAGGAAGGGGCTCTCCCTTTTTATCAACAACCTTTCCGCTTATCTCTCCTGTTTCGAGGGAGAAAATTTTTAAAGGCATGCTCAAAATGAATAAGCCAAGAATTGAATAAATTAAGATTCTCATTTATTCTTCCTTAATTTAATATTTAAATTAATTTGACTTACAGTTTGTAGCTAAAGGATATTGTTGGCACAATAATATTCATCTTGTAGGTTCCGGGCATGTTGTGGAGGGAAGGAGTTACATCCCTTTCTCCACCCATTAGATACTCAAAACCAAAATCAATGTTCATTTTATCAGTCTTATACCCAATTCCAACTGTTATCACATTGTTTGTAAAGATGGGAAGTAGAATGTTCATTGTATCATCGGGAGCAGGAGCAGGGTCATGATAATAGCCAGCTCTTAAAGCTATGTTTTCCTTAAGGAGATACTCAAGACCAAATCTTATCTGAAGAGTATCATCCCAATAGAAGTACAATTCCTCCTCTTTTTCAGGGGTAAGGGCAAAGAGCATTTTCCATGCAGTGGATTGATAGTCTGTCTTCACAACATCAACATCACTCCATTTTGTCCATTGGAGGTCAGCGGTTAGAGTGAGTTTATCCATAGGTTTAAATGCTATTCCTCCTCCAACCCAGATGGGCCAGGTAATGTCCCTTTCAAGATCAGACTCTGTTGGAACACCAAGATAGGAATAGGCTTTGAGCGCATCCATTTTTGCAGAACCTTCAAAGGAAATCTTTGAGGAAGTCTTAAAGGTCAGTCCAAAACTTAAATTATCTGTGGGTTTTGCCATAACACCAATTGTGGCACCAATTCCCCAACCAGTTGATGAATCAGAATATTGATCTGATTTGGCAGAGGTCTTTAAATCCATCATCCCATAATTGATGTTAAGGGTTGCTCCAGCGGAGAACTTGTCTGAGAACTTATAAGCAATTGCAGGAGAGAATGTAATAACTGCAATTTTACTCATCCACTCAAGGGTTTTTCCTGCTGTGAGATTTCTTAGGTCTTCACCTTTCCAGTCTGAACCAAGTCCAGATGGAACATATACACCAATTCCACCAAATATATTTTCTGCTAATGGGCGATAAAATGCAGCCATTCCAGATATGTAATGTTTTGTGAAGCTTGTATCTACTTTGGCGAGGGGGAAGGAATAACTTCCATTTGGAATAACATCGGTTAGATAAAAGCCAAAATAGGCTGAGTCAAACTGGGTTATACCTGCAGGGTTCCAGTAAATGGCACTGAAGTCATTAGCGAGACCTATGAAAGCTCCTCCCATTGAGAGAGCCTTTGAACCAAGGCTGTTGAGATTTAATCCATTCCCAAAGAGAGAAGCTGTTCCCAGGATTAAAAAGGTTACAAGAATCAATCTTCTCATCCCTTAATCCTCCTTGATAAAATTTATAAAGCCAAATTCTTTCATCCACAATTCATAATAATGATACCCATAACAGAAAACAAAGTCAAAATTTTTAGAACATTAAATATTGCAATTCAAAAAAGAAAATTTTATAGTAGATTTATGAAAAATAAGCCATCGGTTGCAGTGGATATAATTATTGAATTTCCGGACAATGAT
>CAZFCI010000049.1:0-16463 GCA_964517525.1 uncultured Clostridia bacterium
CAATAAAACTTGAGGGAGAAGTATATAGGAAATTAGGGATTGAATCAATGAAAAAAGGTGAAAAAGAGAAAGCCCTTTCAAGTTTTTACAATGCTGAAAAAATTTTATCTGATCTTTCAAAGAATAGTGAGAGTGATCCTGATGTATACAAAGCTCTATCAGCTCTGGAAATAGATTTAATGGAACTACTAATTTATCATGGCGGAGATTCCGTTGAGGAAGCTTTTAGAAAGGCTGTTTTTTATGCTGAAAATTCATTAACTACTAAACCCAAAGATAAAGAAGCTCTAAACCTTTTATCTTATGCATACTGGAGATGGGGCTCATACCTTCTGTACAAAGGAGCGGATCCAAGGGATTCTCTCCAGAAATCAACTCAATTCGCAAAGGAGGCTATAAATTTAGACCCTGAGGACCCATTCTCATACCACAATGTTGCAGAATCCCTCCTTGAATTTGGAGCATATTTAAGTAGTATAGGAAAAAATCCTATTCAGTATTTAGAAGATTCAATTTCTTACTCCAAAAAAGCTATTGAATTAAACCCTTCTGATGTTCAATCCTATAACAACATTGGTTTATCTTATTGGAATATTGGGAAATGGGAATTAGAAGCTGGAAAAGACCCCCTACCCTATTTAGAAAAAGGCATTGAAATCCTTGAAGATGGCATCAAAACCAACCCTTCATTTTCCTCTTTGCACCACACTCTTGGCAATATTTATATAGAAAAAGCCTATTATGAGAAAGTTAAGAGAATGAACCCTCTTCCATCAATTGGAAAAGCCAAAGAAAAATTTGAAAAGGCAATATCCTTAAAACCAAAAAACTTTCTCTCCTTAAATAATTTTGCAGAATGTTCCGCAATGGAAGGTGAGTGGAAAATGGAAAATGGACTATCTCCAGAACCTGAATTGGAGATTGCAAGAGAATATCTCAAAAATTCTCTTGAAATAAAACAAAATTTTATATGGTCTTATGTGTGTGGTGCAAGGATAGAGCTTATCGAAGCAAAATGGAAAATAGCAAAAGGAATTGATCCTGATCCATCATTTAAAAAAGCTCTGGAATTTATAAAGAAAGGAGAGAATCTTGCTCCCTCCTCAATAGCACTATATGAGTTAAAGGGAGATTTATACAAAACAAAAGCAAATTGGGAAATAAAGAATGGAGTATCTCCTATCATTACACTGAATGAGGGGATTAATGAAATGGACAGAATTTTGAAAGAAAATTCAGGCTCAAATATTGTTTTTGCAAATAGAGGATTGTTTTTCCTTATGAAGGCAAAAATTGAAAGAAAAAAAGAATTTTATCAGAGAGCTATAAATGATTTTAAAAGGGGAATTTCCCTTTCTCCTCTTCTCAGGGAAGAACTCTCTTCTTATCTTTCTGAGGCTGAAGAAGCGCTAAGAAAAAAATTCTAAGGGTCTATTCAGTCCTCTCCAATTTAAAGACCACTGGATTATCAGCGTCAGGGCATGCAACCTTTGCAATTCCTTCCTTTTCCCACGGGAAATTCCCACCAAAATAAAGAACCCTAATGTAAGGGAAAAGGGTGTTGAATGCAGAGGGGCAGATATCAGGGAGCCTACCTTCGTAAACAAACTCATCTCCAACTTTGTGTTTAAAGGCACATTCTCCCTTCTGGGAAATAACTTTTATTTTTACCTTTGCCATACCTGCTCCTTTCTTATTAATTCCAATTTAGGCTATTTTCTTGCAATTACTCTGCTACTGCAATAACTTCAATTTCTATTTTCACATCCCTTGGAAGTCTTGCAACTTGAACTGCAGAGCGAGCGGGGAAAGGAGAATTGAAAAATCGAGAATAAACCTCATTCATCTTTGGAAAATCATTCATATCTGCAAGAAAAACAGTAGCCTTTACAACATTGTCCATGGAAAGACCATTCTCCTCAAGGATTCCCTTGATATTCAATAGAACCCTTTCAGCCTGAGCCTCTATTGGACCAGTTACAAGTTCTCCTGTTGCAGGGTCTATTGGAATCTGTCCTGAAAGAAAAATAAATTTGCCAGCCTTAATCCCTATTGAATAAGGTCCTATTGCCTTTGGAGCCTTTGAAGATGAAATAGCTATTTTTTCCATTTTCCCTCCATAAACTTTTTTTAAAGAAATTCCCAAAAACCCAAGAATTAAAAATAAAATGTTTCTTCTTTTCATACTCTCCTCACAGAAAGAACTCCTTTAATATCTTTAATTGATTTTAGAATTTTTTCAAGATGGGAAATATCCCTCACATCTATGGCAAGATCAATCTTTGCATTCCCGTCAGGAAAAGCCTCTGCTACTGCCTTTCTTATATTTGTATTTGTATCGGATACAGTATTCGCCACCTTTGCAAAAATTCCTGGTATATCTTTGCAAAGAATTTTTATCTTTGCAAGATATGTAAACTCTGCTCCTCCCTCCCACTCTGCCTTGATTAGTCTTTCCTTCTCCAGGACTTCATTCAAAACATTTGGGCAATTTACAGAATGGATTGAAATTCCCTTACCCCTTGTTATATAGCCCACTATTTTCTCTCCCTTTATGGGATTACAGCATTTGGCAATTTTTACAAGGATGTCACTATATCCATCAATTTTAACACCAATTTCTTCCTTTTTTGAAACGAGATCAAAAAATTTTCTAAAAACACTCTTTTCATCAACTTTTACTTCTGGAAAGAGTTTTTCAAGAAGGGAAGAATTCAGCAAAACTTTTCCATAACCAATTGATGAGCAAAATTCATCCATATTGGGAAAATTCAAGGATTTAATCCTCTCCTCAATTGGTTTTTTTTCCAGGGCATTTCCCAATTCAGGAGAGTATCTTTTTAAGAACTTGCTCCAGAGCTTTTTCCCCTCCTCAATGCTTCTCTGCTTTTCAATCTTCGCAAACCACTCTTTTATTTTTCTCCTTGCCCTCTCAGTTTTTACGAAATTGAGCCAATCCCTGCTGGGAGTATGATCAGGCGAGGTTTCAATCTCAACAACATCCCATGTCTTTAGCTGGTATCTGAGGGGCACAGATTTTCCATTTACTTTTGCCCCTTTACATCTATAACCTATGTCAGTGTGAATCTGAAATGCAAAATCAACCGGTGTAGAGCCCTCTGGAAGAGGAATAACTTTACCCTTCGGGGTAATTGGATAAATCATTGGAGTCTTCAAGTCTCTCCTGAGATTCTCTACAAATTTTACAGGACTTTTACTGTCCATTTGAAACTCGAGGAAATCTGTAAATCTGTCTCTGAGTTCCTTTTGCAGATATTTCATATCCTGTTTATATATCCAGTGAGCAGCAAATCCATGCTCTGCAATCCAGTGCATCTCCCTTGTTCTAATCTGGATTTCAAAATTAACCCCCTCCTCTGAAATTACTGTTACATGAATTGACTGATATTTGTTTTCCTTTGGCATGGCAATAAAATCTTTGTATCTCGTTGGAATTGTCCTCCATCTCTGAGTTATCCATCCCTGAATGGCATAGCAATCATCTATTGAATTAGTTATTATTCTTATACCAAGAATATCAAAAACATGGTCAAAATCTACCCCCTGTTTCTTCATCTTTTTCCATATACTGTAGAGCCTCTTTACTCTGTACTGAACCTCAGCCTCAACCCCGTGATCAGCAAGCAACTTCTCTATTTTGCCCTTCATCTTTTTTAGTTGATTTTCAGCTTCCGGTCTTCTCTCTTCCATCAAGGACGCGAGCCTGAAATATGATTCTGGTTCGAGATATCTGAAGGAAAGTTCTTCAAGTTCTTCCTTGATTTCTCCCATACCAAGTCTTTCTGCAAGGGGAGCGTATATGTCGAGAGTCTCCCTTGCAATTCTTTTTTGGTCTTCTTCAGAGAATATGTAAAGGGTTCGCATGTTGTGAAGTCTGTCTGCCATCTTTATAAGAATTACCCTTACATCCTCAAGCATTGCATGGAATATTCTTCTTATGTTTTCGCCCTGTCTCTCCTCATCTGCAAGATGAAGAGCTGAAATTTTCGTAAGGGACTCCACAACATCAGCGATTTCCTTTCCGAAAAGAGATTTTAGCTCTGAATACTGGGTCTCGGTATCTTCAAGGACATCATGAAGTAATCCTCCAGCAATACTTATCTCGTCAAGTCTCATATTGGCAAGAATATTAGCAACTTCAAGAAGATGCTGAAGATATGGCTCACCTGTCCTTCTTGTTTGGCCTTTGTGAGCTTTTGCTGCAAAAACATATGCCTTCATAAGGAGGTCTTTATCTGCATCTGGCTTATATTCAAGAACTTTCTGCACTATATCCTCAAACCTTATCATAATATTATAATAACACTCATTTATTTAAAAATCGATGAATAAAGAAAATACAGGATTTTCTCCTGATAGCTCAAAATTTCAACCCCCTCTTCACAAATAGTATAAAAATAAAATGCCGAGGGGCGGAATCGAACCGCCGACGCAGGGCTTTTCAGGCCCTCGCTCTACCGACTGAGCTACCTCGGCAGACTAAAATAAAGATTATCAACTTATTTGTTAATTGTCAAGACCAATTTTGCTTGTTTAATCGGTATTTAAAAAAAATTTCACTTTTAGAACCAAGTTATCAACAAAGGATTAAGATTCATTTGACATTTATAGAATTAGAAATTATATTATATCTCGATGAAAATTGAGGTTGAAAGATTCAAAAATTTTCTTGACACAAAAAAGATGAGATTTACAAAAGGAAGGAAAGCAATAATAGAGGAGATAATTTCCCTACCTGATACTCATTTAGATGCTGAAGAAATTTTGAAGAAATTAAAAGAGAAAGGAATCAATGTTTCAAGGGCAACCCTTTACAGAACTCTTTCCCTTCTTGTAAAAGGGGGGGTTTTGAAGGCTGTTTCCCTTGGAGAGGGGCATAGCCATTTTGAATTGGGGGTTTCAAAAAAAATTCATGGACACATGATTTGTAATGTGTGCAAAAAGATTATTGAATTCAATTCTGAGGAAATAAAAAATTTCCTGGAAAAACTTGCCAAAAAGAAGGGGTTTTCAATTCAATCTGTTGAGATCGAAGTCTTTGGAGTTTGCAAAAATCATGAATGATGAGTTCACATCTTGAAATTAATTAATTTTTAATATAAATTGAACCATTAGAACTTTTTAAAGGAGTGAAGGAATGAGTTATAAACCATTTGTTCCTGAAACAACTGAAATGAAAGAGTTTACTTTAAGGGCTTTGATTCTTGGGCTTCTTATGAGTGTCATTCTTGGAGCAGCAAATGCTTATCTTGGACTAAGAGCAGGTATGACAATTGCTGCCACTTATCCAGCTGCTGTTATTGGAATGGCTTTTCTAAAACTCATGGGGGGCTCAATCCTTGAGGAAAACTTTTCTCGAACTGTAGGCTCAATTGGTGAATCAGTTGCAGCTGGTGCAATATTCACAATTCCTGCATTTCTAATTACTGGAGTCTGGACAAGATTCGATACTGTTGAAGCCTATCTTAAGTCCTCAGCCCTTATGTTTGTTGGAGGCTTTCTCGGGATACTCTTTGTGACATTTTTAAGAAGGGTTATGGTTACCGACCCTGAACTTCCATTTCCTGAATCAGTTGCAGCATCTGAAATTCACAAAGCAGGACAGAAAGGAAGTGCAGGAGCAAAATTTCTTTTCCAAGCAATGGGTGTTGGTGCTCTAATTTATGCCCTTGGAGTTACAAAGCTATTCGCTGCATCCAAGGACTTTATAATCAAAGTTGGAACAATTGGAAAAAGCTTTGTTAGACTGGGAACTGAAAAGGCCTCACCAACAGTGGATACAGGAGGAACAGTTGCCGTTGCAGGACCTGGAATTTATCCTGCCTACATAGGTGTTGGTTATATTATTGGACCAAGGCTTGCCTCATTGAACTTTGCGGGTGGAGTTCTTGCATGGGGACTTTTTGCTCCTCTTCTAATATACTTCCTTGGACCCCAGCTTGCTGAAAAATTCTATCCCGGAGTTCCTCTTGCAAATGTATCATGGGATGGTATGGTCGTTAATGTATGGAAATTCATAATAAGACCCATTGCAGTTGGAGGAATGCTTGTTGGAGCCTTCTTCACTCTATGGAGGATGAGGAAAAATCTTTTTGCTGGAATCAAAAGGTCAATCTCCGATGTCAAGAAAGCAGCTGGAGCTGGAGAGACAACATCAAGAATTGAAAAGGATTTAAATATTAGAGTTGTTCTTTTCGGCTTGCTAATTTCTTTTATTCTCATGGTTTTCCTTTACAAGATATTCTCCGGAGCTTTTGGAACAGCTCTCCTCGCAGCAGTTGTTATGTTCATTGCTGGATTCTTCTTCGCAGCAGTCTCAGGTAATCTTGTTGGGATGATTGGCTCTTCCAATAACCCTATTTCAGGCTTAACCCTCTCCACTCTTATAATTGCAGCCCTTTTAATGGTTCTTGTTGGAGCAACAGGAATGAGTGGAGTTTCCGCTGTTCTTGGAGTGGCTGCTGTGGTCTGTGTATCATCTGCAGTTGCTGGTGAAATGCTCCAGGACTTAAAAGTAGGGCATATTCTTGGTGGAACACCCTGGAAGATGCAGGTAGGAGACATCTTTGGAATATTCCTTGCATCCCTTGTCCTCTTCTTCCCTCTTATGGTTCTTCATGGAGCATTCACCTTTGGTTCTAAGGAGCTTCCTGCTCCTCAGGCAGGTTTAATGGCTGCTATTTCCCAGGGGATTGTTGGAGGAGAGATGGCATGGCCCCTCGTTGTTGTTGGAATATTCATGGGAATTGCAATGATCCTTGTTCAGGTCCGCTCACCAATGCTTGTTGCTGTTGGAATGTATCTACCCTTAGAGACAACCTTTGCAATTTTTGTTGGAGGAGTTATAAGGGCAATTGTTGATAAAATGGCTGAAAAGAAAGGTTTAAACCAGGCTCAGAAGACAAGGGTTGAAAATGTTGGAATCCTTCTTGCCTCTGGTTTAATTGCAGGTGAGGCTTTGACAGGGCTTGTAAGGGCTGGATTAACCTTTGCCCAGGTCCAGATCCCGGTTATATTCCAGTCTCCCAGTTACTGGGTTGGAGGAATATTCCTGATTCTAATTGCAATATATCTTATTGCAGTTCCACTTAGGAATGCTGGTTCTCCTGAAGAGGAAGCACCCCCATCAGCAGTGATGTAAGAGAGCGAGAAGAGCGAGAAAGGCGGAAAAGAACGGAAAAACGGAAGTTAGGAAGGGCGAAAGGTATGAAAATAGCTGTAAATAAAAGTAAAGATTTTCAGGATGCAGAAAATTACAACATTCTCCAACATATTAGTATGACCCCTGAAGAAAGGCAAAAAATAGCATGGAAATTGAAAATAAGAGTTTATGGGAAGAAATGTCTCGATGTAAGGGAGAGCGGAAAATTTGCCAAGAGAAGGAAAAGATAAAGTTTGTAATTTCTCTCTTGATATTTCAGAGTTTTTAGAGCTTCTTTACAAATACTCTGTAAAATACTTGATAGTGGGTGGTGAAGCAGTTATTTTCTATGGTTATGCAAGACTGACTGGAGATATAGACTTATTTTATGATAATACTAAAAAAAATGTTAGGAATTTGTTCCATGCCTTAAAGGATTTTTGGAAAGGGAAAATTCTATGAATCAAATCTATGGATGAACTATCAGAACCTGGATTAATAATTCAGTTCGGTGTCCCCCCTAATCGGATCGAGCTTATGAATGAAATAACAGGTATTCGATTTCCTGTGCATGGCAAAATAAAAAAGTTAAGGAAATAAAGAGTAGAAAAGGAAAGATAAAGATTTATTATATTGGATTAGATGAATTGATAAGAAATAAAGAAGCTCTTAAACGTCCTAAGGACTTAGAAGATTTGAGATATCTAAGAAAGATAAAAAAAGCATAATAGTTTATTTTTTAATTTTGCCTTTGATATCTGTTTTGAATTAAAACCCCTTCAAAAAAATAGGGAAAGTAACTTTCTCACTTCTGCTCTTATAACCTATTTCTTTTCTGGCTTCCGCCCTTCCATGCTTCTCAACTTCCGCTCTTCCGCGCTTATTAGACTTACCTTATTGGAGTTCCTATGTCATCACCACCAATTGTTCCTGGCAATGGCTGTCCAAAGGGAGTATCCCAGAGCTTATTTGGACCTGCTGAAAGAACATAGACAGCTCCAGGTTGTCCATTATGCATATCCCAAAAATATCTGACATTGCAGGAGTAATGGATTCCAAAGGGATCTGCTGGAATCTCTGCAATGTAAGGACCTCTCCATCTCCATCTTCCAGTTGTTGGGTAGTCATAAGGACCACGGTCACCATAGGGATAATCTCCACCTACTCTCCCAGGGTCATTTTGGATTAACTGAAACTCCATAAAGTCTGTTTCGTCAAGTCCCCAATATTTATTCCAGTTATTTACTTGACTAGTTTGATCCCCATTAAAACCTGCAATAAGCCAATGAACATCTCTAAGATCAGGAGTAAATCCATCAGCAGTTGGC
This sequence comes from uncultured Clostridia bacterium, assembly GCA_964517525.1. Taxonomy (GTDB): domain Bacteria; phylum Acidobacteriota; class Aminicenantia; order JBFLYD01; family JBBIMS01; genus JBBIMS01. The sequence goes on from CAZFCI010000049.1 coordinate 8,491, forward strand.
CATCTTCCAAGATCCTTGTAAAAGGATGCTATAGCAGCAGCAATTACCTTGGTTTCGTTCTGGGCTCTTGCGATATTTGCATCCTGGATGTTCTTTGCAATTGTTGGGACAAGAATCGCCGCAAGAATTGCAACAACTGCAAGGACAACAACCATTTCAACCAATGTAAATCCTTCTTCTTTCATTCAAACTTCCTTTCTAGTTAAAAATATGTTATTTAATTTTTCTCAAAATTTGACAAAAGAAGAGCGGAAGCTACTAACAACTTCCGCTCTTCCAAACTTCCGTTCTTCTTACTTACTTTACTGGTGTTCCTATATCGTCATCAGCAATTGTTCCAGGCAAAGCCTGTGTAAAGTTAGTATCCCATGTCTTGTCAGGACCAGCTGAAAGAACATAGACAGCATTTGTAATTGTGTTGTAAAGATATCGGACATTGCAGGAATAGTGGATTCCAAAGGGATCTGCTGGAATCTCTGCAATGTAAGGACCTCTCCATCTCCATCTTCCAGTTGTTGGATAGGCATTTGCACCTGGAGTTCCGTCTGAGCCAGGTTGGTTCGTTACTAAGTGATGTTCCATAGTGTCAGACGAACCTGAATGAGCTTGGTTCCATTGACTGGCATCTCCTGTGGAGTCATCACTTCCATTAGCTCCATAAAGAAGATAGTGAGTATCAGGATTTCCATCTGACCCATCTGATGTGGGCCATCTTCCGAGGTCCTTGTAAAAGGATGCTATTGCAGCTGCAATAACCTGGGTTTCGTTCTGGGCTCTTGTGATATTTGCATCCTGAATGTTCTTTGCAATCGTTGGGACAAGAATTGCCGCAAGGATTGCAACCACTGCAAGGACAACAACCATCTCAATCAATGTAAATCCTTTTTGTTTCATGCAAACCTCCTTTCATTATCTTTATAAGCAAATTTTATGCCAGTTTTATTTAAAAAAATAATAATGAAAGATTCTAAAAGATAGAAAAACGATTGATCTTTTGAAAAACAAGTTCTGTCAACATTTCTTTTCATATCTGTGATAAGTATCATAATTTATAATAAAGTAAATATTCAATGTTGTCAAGAAAATTAACCTATGCTATAGACATTTTTTGTATCTTAATTGACAATTTTTGTCAAAATTATATGTTTGTGTAAATGACAAGACCTATGTCATCATGTCTTGGAGAGTCATCAGGAATTGTTAGCCTTGTTACTCCATCGTCAAAGGGAGTTGACCAAAGCCTGTTCAAACCAGCTGAAAGGACAAAAACTCTATGACCTGCTGGATTTGCAATTTGAGAGTTTCCTGGAAAATACCTTGATGAAACAACATAGGACCTTCCCCATGGATCATCGTAAAGGGGTTTGTCAAGATATGGACCCCTCCATGCAAAATGACCTGTTAATAGGTAATCGCCCGGATCATTCTGACCTGTTGGTCCTGTGTCTCCATCAGGATTATTATAATAGAGATAGTCATAAAGGGGCTTTGAAGGGTCCCATGTTCCCCAGTTTCCCGCACCTGCTCCTGCATCAGGTCCAACACCAGTTGGAACTGTTGTTGGATTTCCAAGAGCTCTATTCACACCCCCTGAAGGACCATCCAAATTTGTGTAGGGCCAAAATCCGGTATCCTTATAGAGGGAGGCTATTGCAGAGCCAATAACCTGAACCTCATTGTTTGCCCTTGCAATCTGGGAATCTGCTATGTGCTTTGCAACTGTTGGAACAAGTATTGCTGCAAGAATTGAAATAACTGCAAGAACAACAACCATCTCAACCAATGTAAATCCTTTCATTGAAACCTCCATTTATTAAATATTAGGAACAGTTTAGTTTTTCCAAAGTTTTTATGTCTCCTATTCCCCCTCACCCCTCCCCTCTCCCACAAGGGGAGAGGGATTTTAGGAAAAAACTTATCAATTACAAATATTAAATGAGGAAAGATACTTATTTTACTCATTGGTAACAATCACAAATCCAACATCATCTCCATAGGGTGAGTCATCAGGAAAGGTATTCCTTGTTATTGTGTCTGAAAAGGCTGTTGACCAGGAAAGATCAGGTCCTGGGGAAAGAATGAGAACCCTATGGGCAGTTGTAACAGCAAGGGGATTACCAGGAAAGTATCGAGCAGAAATCACATAGGAATAACCCCATGGGTCAGCATAAATTGGCTGGTCAAGATAGGGTCCAAGCCATCGAAAATCTCCAATTGTTGGATAATCCTGTCCTGGCTGGTTCTGGTTTATTGGTCCAGTGTCATCATCAGGGTTATTGTAATAAATGTAATCATACAATGGCTTTACTGGTCCGAGAGATCCCCAATTGGATGCGCCAGCTAATGCTCCAGGAGCAACTGCTGTGCACATTGCAGTGGGATCAATTGAGCCAATAACTCTATTAACTCCTCCAGAAGGACCATCTGCATTGGTATAGGGCCATCTTCCAGTGTCCTTGTGCATGCTCAGAATTGCTGAGCCAATAACTTGAACCTCATTTCTTACTCTTGCGATTCTCGCATCCCTTATATGTTTGACCACAGTGGGAACAATTATCCCAACAAGTATTGATATAACTGCAAGAACAACAACCATTTCTACAAGAGTAAATCCTTTTTTCATTGCTTTCCTCCTTGCTTTTTTATATCATCAATAAATTTCCCTGTCAATCAAAAGCTTTTTTAAAAAACTGGTTTGCCTGCAGGAATCCCTGCCATTTCTTTCAAGATCATTATCCTTCTTTGAATTGGTGGATGGGTGGACAAAAGATTTGCAAATAAACCTTCCTTCGATGTTAGTTTCCTTCCCTTTGGATCTGATATGAAGAGATGGGCTGTTCCATCGGTTGCTCTATCAACAACCTTATCATAATGACTTTGAATCTTTTCAAGAGCTGATGCTAAAGCAAGGGGATTTCTTGTGAACTCTGCAGACGCTGCATCTGCCATGTATTCCCTTGCCCTTGATATAGCCATTGCCATTATCCTTGCAATTATTGGCGCAACTATTATCAGAATTAGAACAATCAGGAGAATAATCCCTCCTGAACCTTTTCTATCCCTCCTTGAGCTTCTACCTCCAGAGTAGAAGAATGTCCTCCTTGCCCAGTCTGAAAGAAGGACTATTGCTCCAACAAGGGCTGAAACAATTGTCATTGTTAAAATATCTCTGTTCCTTATATGACCAATCTCATGGCCAATCACTCCCTGAAGCTCCTCCCTATTCATTGTATCAAGCAAACCTGTTGTGACACATAAACTTGCATGCCTTTCATCCCTTCCTGTTGCAAAGGCATTCGGAGAATCTTCCTCCATCACCCAAACCTTAGGGGCAGGGATTCCAGAAGCCAATGCCATCTCATTGACAATATTGATAAGTTGCTGCTCTTTAAACTTTGTGGAATTTGCAGGCCTTGCTCCTACAGAGCCAAGAACCATCTGGTCTCCGAGATAATAGGAGAAAAGGGCATTGATAGTGCCAATAGAGAGGGCAAACAAGGTTGCGTAGGGAAAGTCCTCTCCTATGTAAAAATAATCAAATCCATAGCCGATAACCCCAAGAAACCCAATAAAAAAGAGAATTATAACAAAGGTTTTCCTTTGATTGTATCTCTGTTGTTCAAAGAAGTCTATTCTCATTTAGCTAAACTTTTCTAAATTGTTAGATCAACCTTTGGAACTTCCCTTTCAGCTGCAGGAGCTTCAAAGAATTCACTGGGAGTAAAATTGAACATGCTTGCAATTATGTTGCTCGGAAACATCTGGATTTTTGTGTTGTATCTCATTACAGAGTCATTATAGTACTGGCGAGCAAAGGCTATCTGATTCTCGGTTGTTGTAAGTTGCTCCTGCAAATTTAGAACATTCTGGTTAGCCTTTAATTCTGGATAATTCTCAACAAGGGCGAAAAGTCGGGAGAGTAATCCTGAGAGCTCTCCTTCAGCCACTGCTTTCTCTGCAGGACCTGAAGCGGAGACTGCCTTTGCCCTTGCCTCCATAACTCTTGCAAGGGTTTCCTGTTCATACTTCATATAACCTTTTACTGCATTTACGAGATTTGGTATAAGGTCGTATCTCCTTTTAAGTTGAACCTCAATCTGAGACCAGGCATTTTTAATCTGAACTCTTAAACGGACAAGGGAGTTGTAAATTAAAATTATCCAGAGGATCAGGATACCAATGATTATAAGGGTTGCAAGTAACATTTTACCTCCTCATCTAAGAATATTAAAGCTGATAATCACAATTGTCAAATTTATTTCTTTTTTTCCTCTAATTTTTCAAGTTTCTTTTTTGCCCTTTTTGTATATTTACTATTAGGGTAAGATGATATTAATTTCGAAAAATATGCTTTCCCTTCTTCTATATCCTTTGTCTGAATTAAGGCATCTCCAAGATAGAAATAAAGTCTATCAATTTTTGAAAAGTCAGGATTGTACTCAAGAGCTTCCTTAAATCTGTTTACAGCAGCTTTGTAAGATTTGAACTTATAGTAATGAAGCCCAATCATGTAAATATGCTCTGTATAGTAATCTTTGCATTTTTTAAGTTTAGCCTTTGCATCCTCAACCTCTTTGGCATAAGGGTAATCCTTGAGAAGTTTTTCGAACTCCTCAATAGCTTTAAGGGTATTTGTCTGATCCCTACCAGGTTTGTGCATTCTGTTGTAGAAAGTCATTGCAATCTGATATCTTGCATAGGAAGCAAGAGGGCTGAAGGGATACATGGATATGAATTCCCTATATTCAGATTCTGCAATTAAAAGGGAGCCCTCGTCCTTTTGCTGGAAATAGGAATCAGCAATTTTAAGTTTTGCCCTTTGGGCAAGGATACTCTGGGGGAAAGAATCTATAACCTGCCTGAAGTAGAGCCTCGCCTTTTCAGAATCCTTCTTTAGCCATTTCTCTCCAAGATTGTAAAGAGCTTCGTCAGAGGAGGAACCAGGAGCAGGCTCCGTCTCAGGCTTCTTTTTCGAACAACCTGAAAAAACAAATATAAAAAGAAGAAATACTAAAAAAAACTTCTTCATTTCTTTTCTCCATAAATTTTTTTGATCCATTCCCATTGATTTTTTAGCCCTACTTCTAATTTAACTAATGGAGTATATTCCAAATCTTTTTTTGCTTTTGAATAATCAGCCCATGTATGGGGAGCATCCCCTTTCTCTCTTTCTCTAAAAGAAATTTTCAATTTTTCTCCTGTAATGAGCTCTACAATCTTCAGAAGATTCATAAGGGAAATATTCTCACCACCACCAAGGTTGTAAACCTCACCTGAAATCCCTTTCTGCCAGGCAGAAAAGGTTGCTTTAACTATATCATCAACATAGGTGAAGTCCCTTGTCTGTTTCCCATCCCCAAATATTTCTATTTCCTTCCCCTCCAAAATTGAACGAAAGAATCTATGGAAAGCCATGTCGGGTCTTTGTCTTGGTCCGTAAACAGTGAAGTATCTAAGAATGACAACATCTATTCCGAAATTCTTGTGGTATAAAAGGCAGAGGTTCTCACAAGCAAGTTTTGTAACACCATAAGGAGAAATTGGGGAAAGGGGTCCATCCTCTTTAAATGGGAGTATTTTAGAATCTCCATATACTGAAGATGACGATGCAAAAACCAATCTCTTATCCTTGAATCTCTTCAATGCCTCAAGGATTCTCTGGGTTAGAATAATGTTATCCTTGATATAGTAGTCAAAATTCTTTCCCCAGCTTGTCCTCACACCAGGTTGTGCAGCAAGATGAAATATAGCGTCATATTCTTCGAAGATTTCTTCAAGTCTAAGTTCAAGCATGTCTTTCTCTATGAAATAAAAGAGAGGGTTTTTAATAAGACCTTCTATGTTTTTCTCCTTATATTCCCTTGGATAAAAATCTGAAAATGAGTCAATCCCAGTTACCTTGTATCCTAAATTTGTTAGATACTCAGAGAGATGAGAGCCTATAAAACCTGCACAGCCAGAAACAATAAATCTCATTTTTTAAATTCTTCCTCGATTTTTTTCATCAATTTGAAGGTCGAAACAGGATCGTTGGTTTTGAATATTGATGAGCCTGCAACAATAAGGGTCGCTCCTGCAGAAAGCACATCTTTCAAATTATCTGGTCCAATCCCTCCATCAACTTGAATTTCAAGACCTTTATTCATATTTTCTATATAATCTCTTAGCTGATTTATCTTCTTAAGGGTTGAAGGAATAAATTTTTGTCCTTCAAAACCTGGGTTTACAGACATTATGAGAACAAAATCAACTTCATCAAGAATAGAATATATTAGCTCGACAGGGGTTGAAGGATTTAAAGTAATTCCAGCTTTTTTCCCTTTTTCTTTTATCATACTTATTAATTTGTGAGAATGGGGAGTTGCCTCAATGTGAAAGGAAATCCAATCAGCACCAGCTTTTTCAAACCAGGGAAAAACATCGATCGGGTTATCAACCATTAAATGAACATCCAAAACCAGCTCAAACTCCCTTTTTAGAGCTCTAACGAGCTCAGGTCCAAAGGTGAGATTTGGAACGAAATGTCCATCCATTATATCCACATGAAAAGTACTTGCTCCAGCTTTTATCATCATTTCGACTGATTCTGCAATCCTTGAAAAGTTAGCAGAAAGAATTGAAGGTATTATCAAGAGCTTACCTCTAAGGAAATAAATTGTGATTTTCTGAGTTTCCAGCCTGGTAATGGCATCTGTCTTAAAATAATTCCCCTTTCAACACCTGCATAGGGTAAATTTTTTATTGGAGATATCCTGAATCCTTTTATCTCAAGCCATGGAATAACCTTTTCTGCTTTCTTCCCGATTAAGTCGGGCATTACCAACTCCTCTTCCCTGCTCCCGGTTGAAACAAGCAAATTTATAGGAGTTCCCCTGTCAACTTCAGAATCAGGGGGTGGTTCCTGAGCAATTATCACCCCAGGCTCCTGTCCCAGAGCAGCCTGGGAGATAATCCCAATGTTCAATCCCTTCTCAGAAACTTCTATGCCAACAGCCCTCAAGGTTTTACCTATCAAATTCGGAGTCAATGTCCTCTGGGCTCCAAGGGAAACATAAACCTTTACCTTTTTATTTTTTTTAATCATGGATTTAGGGCGAGGCTCCTGAGAAATCACCTTACCCTCTGGAACAGTAGGATGGAATTGAGTCATCCTTTTCATAAAAAGTCCTCTCTGGCTTAGAAGATCTATGGCTTCCTCAACTGATTTACCAGTTAGATCTGGAACCTCAACCTCCTCACCTTTAACAAGGACAATTACTGTAATTATTGCAGAAACTCCCATTATAACGATAAAGCTGACACTAACAATTAAGAACTTCAATCCCTTTGGTATCTTCATTTAGTCTTTTTTTATATCATATTGTGATGATTCAATCAATGATTTCATCCTCTTTTTGAATTTTATCCTTTTCTTTTATCAAATAGTACACTCCCCATGCTATCTCATTTACCACACAGTCAAGACATGATTTAGAGAAATCAATTTCCCCTTTTTTCTCTTTCTCCTTCAAAATGCTCTTAATCTTCTTTCTTATTTTGTAAACGAGAATAAAATTTATCATCTATTTTTACCAGAGATAATTATATACCAAATAAACTTCCTATTATATAAGATTTTTTTCTCTGTACCACTCAACTGTTAACCCGAGCCCTTCTTTAAGCTTTACTTTTGGCTCAAAACCAAGTATCCGTTTGGCTTTTTCAATACTGAAGCTTTGAGATGTCAAAAAGAATCTCGCTCTTCTCCTGCTTAAGATCGGATCCTTTTTGAAGAAAACTAAAAGTTTCTCTATCAGATAAATTGGTGGAATGGCAAGAAAAACAGGAATATAAAAGGATGGAATTTGTCGACCAAGAACCTTAGCAATCTCTTTACAGAATTCTCTCTTAGTAAGAACTTCAGCACCCGCAATTATTATAGTTTCGTTTTTAATTTCATCCTTTTCAGCACTCAGTATTAGAGCTTCTACAAC
>CAZFCI010000050.1:0-1770 GCA_964517525.1 uncultured Clostridia bacterium
ACCATACTGCGTAGGAGATAAAACGAACATTACGGGAAGGATCGAATCTTAAAGCTGCCTCTATAAGAGCAAGAATACCTTCATTTATCAAATCTTCAAAGGAAAGCCCCATCCCCCTGAATCTCTTTACATAATTAACAACAAATTTCAAATTGGACTCAAGGATTTTCTTTAAAGCCTCCTTATCTCCTTCCAATTTGTATTTTCTCCACAGTTCCTTTTCTTCCTCAGCGCTAAGGGTGGGAATCTTAGAAATCTCTTTTAGATATTCTCTAAGACCTTCTGAAATTTCGTCAGGTCTTGGAATTCTCGGTTTTGTTTTCATGGATTACTCTCGCAATTGTTATTGAGGAAGATTTTACAATTCCGCTCTTTCTCCTCTCAAACTCTTCCTCTCTACCCTCAAAAAAATCCCTTTTTATATACTCAAGGAACTCATTCATTTCCCTCTGCATCTGTTCCATTTTCTCCCTCATATTTAGTATAATCTCAATTCCAGCAAGATTCACACCAAGATCCCTCGCCAGATTAAGAATTATCTCGAGGCGCTTCAAATCCTCTTCTGTGTAAATTCTTGTGTTCCCTTCAGTTCTGCTTGGTCTAAGAAGTCCTTCCCTTTCGTAAAGTCTCAGAGTCTGGGGGTGAATATTGTAAAGCTTTGATACAGCAGATATCATAAAATATTTCTTCCTTTCACCTTTCTTTGTATCCTTCTTTTTTCTCATTTATCTTCCCTCCCTTCTAACTTTTAATCTCTCATCAAGTTGACGAAGAAGTTCCCTTATCCTCTCATCATCAATTGGTGGAGGAACAATCCTCACCTCAACAAACTGATCCCCCCTTACTCCTGTATCAGGGGATGGCACACCCTTTCCCCTTAGTCTGAAAACCTGTCCTGAAGAGGTTCCAGGTGGGATCTTCATTGTTGCTTTCCCATCTATAGTTGGAACCTCAATTCTCGCACCAAGGGCTGCTTCTGTAACACTTATATCAACTGTTATGTAAATGTTATTCCCTTCCCTTCTGAATATTTGATGGGGCTGGACATTGACAGTTATGTAGAGATCTCCAGGAGGACCTCCATACTTCCCATCATTACCCTTCCCAGGAACCTTCAATCTTCCATCAGAAACACCAGCAGGAATCCTTACCTTTATATCCTCAGTGGAGTCAACAAATCCATTCCCATTGCATCTGAAACAGAGTTCCTCTGGAATTGTCCCTTTCCCATCACAGGTTGGACAGACAGTGGCGAATCTCATAAATCCATGTCGGAGATGGGATTTACCAGTTCCTTTACATGTTGGGCATACCCTTCTTCCCTTTCCCTTTTCATATCCAAGCCCTCCACAAACTGGACATTTAACCTTTCTTGTAACTCTTATTGGTGCAGTAATTCCTTTAATTGCATCCTCAAAGCTCAATGTCAAGGAGTAGTAAATGTCGGTTCCCTTTTGAGGAACTTCCTCGTCTCTTTTTCTGAAAAAGCTCTCAAAAAACTCCCTAAAGGGGGATGTTCCAAAATCTGAGAAATCAAATCCTTCAAAGCCAACTTTAAAGTCAAAATCCCTCTGTCCAAAACCCTCTCCAACCCTTCCTGTTCTGTCGTATTCAGCCCTTTTCTTTGGATCAGAGAGAACCTCATATGCCTCCTGAATCTCCCTGAATTTAGCCTCTGCTTCCTTGTCTCCTGGGTTCAAATCAGGATGGTATTTTCTCGCCAGCTTCCTGTAAGCCTTCTTTATCTCATTTAAGGTTGCTTTTCTGTCA
>CAZFCI010000051.1:0-10716 GCA_964517525.1 uncultured Clostridia bacterium
ATTTTATAAGATTTAATATGAAATTTCAATTATCCTTGAAATTTGACAATGAGTTTTATTTTTTTTATTCTCTAAAAACTGCTAAAATTAAAAAATGGAAAAGAGGAAATGTCCTGTGTGCGATGGGTATCTTGAAGAGATAGAAGTTGAGAATAAGTATGGTTTGAAGATGAGGATAGATAGATGCCCCTCTGGTTGCGGATTCTGGTTTGACCAGTTTGAAATTTATAAAATTAGTTTAAAAAGCTCAGAAAAACTTGTTGAAGATTTACCCTCAAAAATTCCCGAAGAAAAGGAAAAACTTCTTTGCCCTGTATGCAGGATTCCAATGGAAAAAATGAAACTAACTTATTTTTCAGAGGAGGTATTTTTTGATTACTGTAAAGGTTGCTCCGGAGTATGGCTTGATAGGGAAAGGCTTTTAAAATACAAAAGCTTGCAGGAAGAGAAGGGAAGAAAAGCGTATATGAATTTGCTAAGAGGAGAACGCTCAGATTACTCTGGGGCTGGGAAGAGAGAGGAGGTTGGCGGTTCCATACTTGATTTTCTATTAAAGATATTTTGATCAGCCGTTAAAGCTTTTCCAGAAAGCTTCAAAGCATTGTTGAAAAATTTCGACAATTATGGTAAATACTTAATTATGAGGCTATCAAAGAGTGAGATTGATTTTTTGGCGTTTGAAATCGTAAAAACTTTATTAAAGGAAAACAAGATTACAACAATGGATAGAGATGCTCTTGTAGAGAGCATTGCTAAGGTTCTAACCGATGACTTTTCTCAGGAGGACAAGTTGGATGAGGAGGTGAGAGAGATACTGAATAAGTATTCAGAAGAAATTCGAAAGGGAAACATCGAATATCAGACAATATTCAGAATGATCAAGCAAAGGCTTGCTAAGGAGAGGAAGATAGTCCTATGATTCAAAGGCTTTCTAAGGAAAAAATCAATTATCTTGCAAAGCTTATAACAAATTTTCTTCTTAATGATAATAATGTTGATTTACTGGAAGAAACAGGAGAAGTTAGGCATACAATAGTTAGGACAATTGAAGCTGTTCTTGCTGAGTTGGAAAAGGTCTCCCAGTCTGCAATAAAGAAGATAGAGTCTCAGAAAAAAACGGTTGTGGAAGGGAGCAGGGAATGGGAGATCCTTTATAGAAAATATTACAATGAGGAACTCTCAAAGCTCCCAAAAATCTGGGATTAGTTGATGGATACTGTTGATGTAGAAGAGAGGGTTAGATATGCAGAAACAGACCAGATGGGCGTAGCCCATCACTCCTCATATCTTCTATGGTTTGAGATTGGAAGAACTGAATATTGCAGAAAAAAAGGACTCCCCTATTCTGAAATTGAGAAGAAGGGGTTTTATTTAGTGGTTGTAGAGGTCTATTGTAGGTATAGGAAACCTCTCTTTTATGATCAGAAATTTAAGATAAGGACAAAGCTTGAAGAGATAAATGGAAGAAAGGTTAAATTTTCTTATCAGCTTCTTTCTGAAGATGGTATAGTCCATGCTGAGGGGCACTCAATTCATGTTGCCACTGATAAAAATGGAAAGGTTGTTGGTATCCCTGAGGATATTATTTCAGTTCTTAAAGGTTAGAACCCTTCAAAAACTATACTTAGCCTTAACAAAAAACTCGTCCATATCCTTTAATCTTCCAAAACTTGTATAACCCTTTTCATCTATTATTCTCAGTCCTATTATGAGTAAAGTATTTTCAAAAGGTTTGTATTCAATGGATGGATAGTAAATTATTGCGTAATTCCTTTTATCCTTGTATTCTAAAGCTCCAGAGATTGGGATAAGCTTTAGTTTATCATGGAAAAGCTTCCATTCAAGTTGCATTGTCAAATAATCCTCAAGGTCCTTCCTACCCCTTTCATGGACAAATCCATGAACAAACTGAGTGTTTAAGTAAATTCCATTCTTGAAAGTGTAGTCCATTCCAATAGTATATTTAAGATATGGGCTATCACTAAGGGATGTTGACTCAATGGTATAAAGTCCCAAATAAGATGTTCTAAGTTTGACCTCTTCAGGGAAGAAAAAGCCAGCCTCACCCCAAATTCCAATGCTTCCTATGGAACCAGAGAAATCAGCTCCTAAAACTTTCATTCTTGGATATATTAGATTGGCAACAACATCCACTTCCTTTGTAAATGTAATATTTTCTATTCTCACATAGTTTAAAACAGGAAGATCATCCCTTCCGTAAAGATAACTCAAGGAAAAGTCATAACCTGCTATATTTGTCGAAATTTTTAACCCTGCAATCATATTATCTTCAATATTATTTTCTGGCATTATAACTCTGTCATTTACATTTCTGAGCCTGTAATCCTTCCCTAAATCCATAATCTGGAAAGGGGGTATAAGAACTGATGACCATTGAGGGAGAGGAAGGACTGCTGGAGTAAAATTGGGAACAAATACTCCCTGAATTGTAAAATTCTTGAGATAATATGTAGCTTTTACTCCATCGGAACCAAGATGTCTTCCCATATCCCATATATCTTCAAAATCATCAGGGTTGATATTATCGGTTGGATTTATTTTATCAGCTGTCCCCCATGCAATCCTCTGTCTTCCAATTCTCAAATCAAGATTCTTTGTTAGAAATCCGTAAATATCAAGGTAAGCCTCCCTTATTTCAAAATTAACGGGAGAAATTTTGTTCTTTGAGAATAAGTCTGAACTTGTTTTAACCGATTGGAATCCAAGGGACCTAACCCAAATATCACTAAAAAACTTAGAATTTTCCGATGTTTTGTATTCACTCTGCAAGTCAAGTCTGTACTCTTTAAAGGAAAATTCACCAGATCTTGTAAAAAACCTGTGATCAATCTGAAGGGACCCACTCCATTTTAAGTTCTTCTCTGATTCTTCAGCAAAGATCAAGGTTATAAAAAGGAAAAGGATAAATAAAGTAAATACTCTTTTCATATCTCCTCCTCATCTCATAAGATATCTTTCAGTGAAAATTTCATCGGATAAGTTTGAGTCAAGCTTTATCTCTATTGTTTCCATAATAGACTTCCTCCCTTCTTTCAAATCTTCCATTTGAAGCTCCTTAGAAATCCAGTAATTCCCAATTTTCTCTATTTTCCCCATAGTTACTACCTTGTAAAGCCTCTCCCCTTTATCGTATAATTCCACTTTTGAAGGATAGAAATTTTCACTTCTAACCCACATTATCATTTTCGAATACTGAGTTTTTGTTTCTGGCTTTGGTTTCAAGAGAAGAACATACTGATTTTCATCCATCCTTAGAAATTCTGGAGTCCAGCTTTCTGAGTAATTTTTAGCCTCCATATCCTCATAGGTAAAGTCTGTTCCAGCAAACTTAGTGTTTTTAACATGGGATGCTATTCTTCTCGTTTTTCCGAAGGCTGGAAGATAGAGATACATAACCTCCTTGGGAAGGGAAAGGAATCCGATCCCTTTATATTCAGCAGGAGATGTGAATTTTACAAGTCTTTTGTTACTTCCCTTTTGAAGCATCACCATCTCCCTTTCCTCTTTTCTTCCCTTTCTGTCAACAATTGTAAGTTTTATTTTGGCATCCTTGTCCTTTGGAGCATTAACTGTTTCATCAACCTTTTCAAGAATCTGAAGAGAAGTTAATTTTGTATCTTGGGAGAAACCTGAAATACAAAGAATTAAAATAACTAAAAGAACCAATTTAGCAATTTTCATTTTTACCTCCGTTCAATGATTTTTTATTTCCAATTATCTTTGTCTTTGTAATTAGAATTATTGCAGGTAAGAGCGTGAGAGCCCCAATCCCTGAACTTAGCATTGTTATTGCAACAAGAAGCCCAAATCTTCTAAGGGGTATTAGATTAGCAAAAATCAATATGAGAAATCCAAAGGCAACCGTTAGCATATTTGTTGTAATTGCTTTCCCTGTTGTTGTAAGAGTGGAATGGAGGGCATCAATTTCAGATTGTTTTTTTTGAATTTCAAATCTGTATCTATTCAGAAAGTGAATTGAATAATCAATCCCAATCCCTATGGAGACAGAGCCAACAAGGACAGTGGCAATATCGAGAGGGATACTTGCAAATCCCATAACTCCAAAAATTATGAAAAGGGTAAAGATAATTGGTGTCAAACCAATAAGTCCACCTTTGTAGGAGCCAAGAAGAATAGAAACGCAAAGAAAAACAAGAAAAATTGCAATTGATAGGCTTGTAACCTGACTTTTAAGAAGGGAGCTATCAAGGTGGCTATATATTAAAGGCTCTCCAGTGAAGGAGAAATTTATTTCCTTGTTGTTTTCTTTAGATATATAATCATCAATCGTTTTTATAAGCTTGTTCATCTCATCTATGTCCAGATTCGGTATTGTTGCCTGAATAAGAGCTTCTGTCTTGTCACGATTAATAAGTTGCTCAATTACCCTTTCTCCTTCCAACAAAAATAGAAGATTCTGGACTTTCTCCTTTGTATCAGGTATTCTATTTCCTTCCCCCATTAAGTCATTCATTTCCTCAATATAATCTACTATGGACTGGGAATTATAAACATAACCTATTCCATTAAGAAAATCCTGCATTTTTTTCATCTTTTTCATAATCTCAGGAGATTGGATATCTCCCTTTACAAGGATATGAATGGGAACAGAACCTCCGAACTTCCTCTCAAGAACTTTCTCACTTCTTTGTATGTAGCTCTCCCTTTCAAAGTAACTTACAAGATTTGATTTTCTATGGATTAATGTGGCTTCAAAAATGGAGGCAATAATTATGGCAGAGAAGAGAATTATTGTAATTTTCTCTTTCTTTAAAATCCAGTAGGATAAACCCTCAAGTCTCTCAAGGATTTTAAATTTTTCTGTGAATTTGTGTTTTTTAACCTTGGTGAGAGACAAAAGAATTGGAACAAGGGTTATGGATAGAAGGAGAGAAATCATTACACCAATTGCAGAAAAGAGCCCGAACTCTCTAATAGCGGTCAAGTAGGATCCAACTATAAAAGAAAGGAATCCAGCAATCGTTGTTATTCCCGCAAGAATTACAGAAATTGAAACCTCTTTAAAGGATTCTCTAAAATTTAAACCCTTTTTCCCACTCTCTTCAAACTTGCTTACCATATGGATGCTGTAAGCACTTCCAATTGCCAAAAGAAGAACAGGAATTGCATCTGAAATAATTGTTAGGGGAATCCTGAAAAGACTCATTAGACCAAGAGCCCAAACTGTGCTTATAATAACTGAGAGAAGGGGAAGGAGAACACCCCTTAAAGTGAAAAAGTTCAAATATAAAGTTATTACGACAACCAAACCAACAAGGGGTGTCAAGAGTTTTAAATCTTTAATTATAAAGTCTCCTATCTCGACAAGCTGGAAAGGAAGCCCTCCAAAATAAACATTCCCCTTTACTCCTGAATTTACAATTATCTCCCTTACCTCCTTTGTTATTTTCCTCCTGTCAGCATCTTTGGAAATTGAAGTTATTATAAGGGTTGTCTTTCCATCACTTGAAACAATTCTGTTCCTGTATCTCTTTTTAGAAAGGGTGTATTCCTTCAGTTTCCTGAATTCCTCCTTTGTTTGAGGAAGATTATACTCATCGATCAATTTCCCAATCTCTATTCCATCCTCACTCTTTTTTATGTCAATAATATCAGTAAGGCTAAGGACATAATCAACCCCATCTAAAAGTTTTAACTTTGAAGTAATCTCATTTATCTTATCAATGGTTTCCTTTTGGAAAACATCGTCAGTATCAATTGCAGTAATGGCAAGGAAGTTTCCTCCAAACTCATCTCCAATATACTCTGCCAGTTTCACTGCTGGATCTGTTTTTGGAAGATATGTTATCAAATCAGGGTTAATTTTAAGATTTTTGATCTGATAGCCGAAAAATAATGTTAAGCCAAATATTATCGGGATTAAAACCCAACGGAATTTCAAGAGTAAATCATATGACCTTTCCATTTTCTATCTCCCAAAAATCATCTCTTCAAGATACCGTAAAAAAGAACTCCAAGAAGGGCATCAATGTCCTTATCTATTTTTTCTGGGTCTTCATAAACTGCCCATGGATATTCTAAACCTTTCATTGCAGTAATAATTGCCCAAGAAGTAAGCCCTATATCTTCGACCTTGAAAATCCCTTTTCTGTTTCCTTCCTCAAGAATCCCTTTGATTTTCTCAAATTCAAACCTATCATAATCTTTTCTCAGTTTCTGGATAAAACTGTAGTTTTCAAGATAGTCATCCTTGAAGGCAGTGTAGAAATTTGCAAGGGTGTTAAAGGTTTTCATCCTTGTCTTAGTATATCGAATAAGTTTTTCCTTGGGATCATCAGTGCTTCTCAGAGCACTTTCTAACTTCTCTTTGAAAATCTCAGCCTCCTTTTCAACAACTGCCTTCAATATTTCTTCTTTACTTTTAAAGTAGTGGTATAAGGAGCTTTTTGCCTTGTAGAGAGCCTTTGCTATATCAACCATTGTTGTTTTCCTAAATCCTATTTTTGAAAAAACATTCCTTGCGGTCTCAATTATTTTTTCTTTGAAAAAATCTTTCTTATTCATTTCGACCAATTTGTTCGAATAGTCAATTTTAGAAAATTATTTTTCCCTTGTCAAGTCCTTGGCAAAATTTCTTTTTTGTCTTTAAGAACTTGACTTTTAAGGGGTGATAAATTTTAATATGATTCTTGAGGTATTCTTCAGAGGATTTATGTGATGATGGGAATTAGAAAGGATTATTTGCCAGTTGTTTTTATATCCTTTGGTCTTTTGATATTCTCCTTAACCGCTGATATGGCAAGGATGAGAAGGGGCGGGTTTATGTCGGATGAAGCGACTTACTTTGCAATGGCTATGAGTATTGCTCAGGAAAGAGACCTTCTCTACACAAAGGATGATCTAATAAGAGTTTTTGATAAATTTCCCGTTGGACCTCAGGGCTTATTTCTCAAGAAGGGAAAGGATGGAAAACTTTTCTATGCCAAATCCTTTGCATATCCCCTTTTTGTTGCTCCCTTTTTTGCAATCTTTGGGTATAAAGGATTCTTTGTTTTCCATTCTCTACTAATTTTTCTTGTTCTTACAGCTGGCTATTTTTTCTTGAGAGATTCTGGTTCCCCTTCTTTAATTTCTATTGCCTTTGTTTTTGCCTCTGTCTGCTGGATATACTTCTGGTGGATGACTTCAGAAATATTTCTTTTTTCCGTTACATTTCTTGCTCTATTTTTCTGGCTTTATAAATATTTGGATCTTGATTCTCCTCCTTTTAAATTTTTAAAGAAAAAAACTTCTGACATTGTCTCTGCAATACTTTTTGGAGTTGTCACCTTTGCAAAACCACCTCTTATAATTTTCGCAGGTTTCTTTTCCCTTTTCTATTTTTTAAAAAGAAAGTTTTTCTACTCAATCCTCTTGTTTTTAATTGTTCTTTTGACAGCTTTTTCCTTTTTTGGAATAAATTATCTTTTAACAGGAGACCCGAACTATATGGGAGGGGAGAGAAAATCCTTCTACTTTCATTGGCCCTATGAAAAGGAAGAGTATAAATTTGAAAATATGGGTTATCTAATGACCTCTGAAAATTACTGGCAGAGGTTTCATCTTACTCCAGAGATGTTTTTTTCAAATATCTTTTACTATTTCTTTGGTAGATATTCAGGTATGGCTTGGTACTATTTTCCAGCTTTCCTTTCTCTTATTATTTTTATACTGAGAAGAAAAAAAGAGCTCTGGGAATTTTTTGTCCTTGCAGGAGTTTTTTTGATAGTCCTTGTCATGATCACCCTTTCTCCTGACAATTATTATGGTGGTGGAGGGACCATAGGAAACAGATATTTTATGGGGCTTTATCCTGCTTTCTTTTTCATTGGAAAAGGTAAAGGCGTAAAGAGTGTTCTTCTTGAGTGGTTCATGGCTTTGTTTTTCCTTTCCTCAATTTTCTTTAATCCCTTGTATGCTTCCTCCTTTCCTGGTACCCATGTAAAGACATTCCCCTTTAAATTTATCCCTCCAGAATTTACTCTTGTTGAGACATACTCAACCAACACAAATCCTAACGCCTTTAGAATACCTTTTGGAGATGGTCCCTTATATTATCTTTATTTTATGAATGACAATTTTTACAAAAGGGAAGGAATGGGTTTCTGGACTGTTGGAAAGGAAACTTGTGAGATGATGGTTGAAGTCACAAAAGAATGCAAGGGGATTCAGATAAAGATTACCAACAACCCTGGAAAAATTACCAATAAAGTTATCTTGAAGGTTAATAGAAAGAAAGAGAAAATAACAATTTATCCATCTGAAGTAAGGATTTTAAAGTTTTATGGAAAAGGCTTTAGATTTAAAAAGCATTTCCTTTTTCATGTTAAGATTCATTCGAAAACTTCCTACAATCCATATTTTTCTGAGAAGGAAAACCTCGATAACAGAAATCTTGGAGTTTTTGTTGAGATAATGCCAATTTAAGATTATTGGAGATTATATTTTAAAAACTTTTTGCAAAGTTTAAAAGAAGAAAAAAATGTCAAGTATAGATAAGTTAAAAAAATGGAACTGATGGGAAGACGGGAGTCATTTCTTAGAATTTATTAGAGAAACATTTACCTTTATTGTGTTCCTGTAAATCTTGACATCTATACAAAAATCAGATATTTTAGATTTTTAAGGGAAGATGAAAGAGGTTCTGAAGGGGGTAGAGAGAAGGGATTTCCTTAAGGCTTTAAAAATTTTGATAAAAGAACTGCAAGAATCAGGAGTTGCGGAAAGAGCGCTTTTATTTTATAAGGACTCCATTGATCCAGAGATTTCCTCTTTAAATAATGAAAAGAGTGAAATCCATGAATTTAAAGATCCTATCATAAAATTTGCAATTGAGAAAAAGGAGCCATTTTTCAAAATTTACTCTTCAAAAAATTCTGAAAATTCTATTTCAATTTACATTCACCCAATTTTTAATGACAACTCCTTTTTAGGTTTTCTTTACATAGAAAGGAGAAAAGAAAGAAGGAAATTTTCTGAGGGAGAGAGAAATATTTTAAGATTTGCAGGAGAGCTTTCATCCCTTTATCTAAAAAGGAAAGAGGAGAGAAGAATCTTGGATGAGATGATAAAAGAAAGATGGGTTGGTTCCTCCAATTTTTCGAAGAGATTGAGGGATGAAATAGAAAGAATCTCGAAACTATCAAAGGTTTTGATAGAGGGTGAGACAGGTTCTGGAAAGACACTTCTTGCAGAGCTAATCCACATTGCTTCAGGAAGAAAAGGAAGGTTTGTTGTTGTAAGTTGCCCATCAATTCCAGAGAATCTATTTGAATCTGAACTTTTTGGTCATAAGAAAGGAGCCTTCACATCCGCATCCTATGATAGGAAGGGGCTTATAGGAGAAGCTGATGGAGGGACACTCTTTTTGGATGAGGTATCAGATATTCCCTTGTTTTTGCAAGGGAAAGTTCTTAGATTCCTGGAAACTGGGCTTTATAGAAGGATAGGAGAGGATGTGGAGAGGGAATCTCGATGTGGGATAATATTTGCAACAAATAGGTGTCTTGAAAGGGAGTTAGAGGAGGGAAGATTCAGAAAGGACCTCTATTTCAGGATTTCGGTTCATAGAATCTCAATTCAACCTCTAAGGGAGAGGAAGGAGGACATAGGGGATATTGCAAGATTTTTCTGCATGAGGAAAGGGTTCTCTATAGAGGAATCAGCAATTGAGGTTCTTGAAAGTTATGATTTTCCAGGAAATGTAAGGGAACTTGAAAACATCCTTGAAAGTATAGGAGAGAAGGTAAAGGAGATAAATGGAGAGGCAGTGAAAGATTTTCTTTCAAAGAAAGCTCTCCCACAGAAGGAATTTGAAAGGAGTGACAAGTTAGAGGAAACAATTAAAAGAATGGAGAAAGGGGATAGCTTCTGGGATGTTGTATGGAGACCTTTCCTTAGGAGATATTTCACAAGGGAGGATTTAAAAAGGATAATAAATAGAGGATTTGAGAGGGGAGCAAAAAGTTATAAAGAACTTTCGAAGTTGTTCAACATAGAGGAAAGGGATTATCACAAGTTTATGTCTCTCCTTCATAAATATGGGTTGAAGGATTAGTTAAACGACTGGTTAACTTTGTTAACCAATAGGTTAAGTTTTGAAATGTTTTACAGAAGAGCTTTTTCAAATTAAAATTTAAAAAATGCATTTTCAGTTAACCATCTGGTTAACTTTTTATCTTGAGAAAATTGATAGAATTTCTTCATAAAAATCCCTATTCCCTCATCAGAAAACAAATTAAGCCATCTTTTAAGATTCCGGCATGGAGTTTGATATATCTTCATATGACGGCATGAAGGTGAACAGAAAGGAGGTGATATGCAGAGAATGGCATGATTTCTTCAGTACTGGCAAAAGGGCTTAAAAAGCCTCATTAAGAGGCTGAAAGGAGGGTAAAAAAATGTCAAAAATTTTAAATGATTTTGTTCTACCATCTCTTGACTTTTATGAGCCACCAGATTTTTCAATCAAACCTGTGGGCCTTCCTGACATGGGAGAGGAGAATAATGTTTGTGTATCCTGCTCGGGCGATAACGGTGTTTGTTTCTGGTGCAAACCAAAAGAAGAGAAAAAATAGTAATTAAAATGGGGGAAGAGTATGTCCTCTTCCCCCAGTCCCTTTTAAAAATGAGTAAAAGGATTTTTTGGGATATAACTGATCGATGTAATTTAAATTGCTTGCATTGTTCAAATAC
>CAZFCI010000052.1:0-1940 GCA_964517525.1 uncultured Clostridia bacterium
GATTCTTTCTGATTAAATTCTTCCATAAATGATCAGCAGAAAAATAAGCAAATATTATGCCATCCAAAAAACTTAAAAAATTAAATAAAATCTTTAAATTAGAAAAGTCTTATTCTTTTGAAAATATTTTCCTTATGTCAAATTACTTTTACTTAGTCATTATTTTGACACATGTGTAGGAATTAAAAAGGAATCAAAAGGGAAGAATATTGGGGAATTTACTCTGATTGGCGATCGAGATTTTGTCTTTTAATCTTTTCTATCAATGTCGTCCGATTTACCCGTAAAAGTTGAGCCGCTTTGTTTTTAACCCATCCTGTTTTATGAAGGGCATGGAGAATAAGTCGCCTTTCAAACTCGTTAAGAGCTTCTTCCAGAGAAATCCCCTCTTCCGGGATTTCAAATCCTCCAACTTCATCACTCCGGCTTGAAGAAAGAATCTTTTCGGGAATATCATCTATAGTAAGGGTTTTATGATTGGTTAAGATTACCATCCGTTCTATCATATTTTCTAACTCTCTAACATTACCAGGCCAATCATATTCTATGAGTTTTTTTAATGCTTCTTCTGTAATCCCATGAATTTCCTTCTTTTTGCTTTTACTAAATTGATTAATAAAATGATGGACTAAAAGCGGAATATCGCTTTTTTTCTCTCTCAGACTTGGAACCTCAATAGGAATCACATTAAGACGATAAAAAAGATCCTCACGGAATTTCTTTCCTCTAACTGCTTCTTTTAGATCCTGATGAGTTGCAGCAATTACCCGAATATCAATTTTTATAGGTTTGACTCCACCGATTCTTTCAAATTCCTTCTCTTGTAATACCCTAAGAAGCTTACTCTGCATTTGAAGATCCATGTCCCCTATCTCGTCCAGAAAGATAGTCCCTCCATTGGCCAGTTCAAATCGGCCAATCCTTGTCTTAACCGCATGAGTGAAGGCACCCTTTTCGTGGCCAAAAAGTTCGCTTTCCAACAAGCCACTGGGAATAGCTGCACAATTTACAGGAATAAAAGGACCTTCTCTTCGATAGCTATTGTAGTGGATGGCTTTGGCAATTAGCTCCTTTCCCGTCCCGCTTTCTCCATGGATCAAGACGGTACTGTCTGTGTCTGCGACTTTTTCAATAATTTCAAATACTTTTTGCATTGGAGGACTATCCCCAATAATATTCTTAAATTTATACTTCTTTTTTAATTGATTTCGGAGTTGAAAATTCTCCCTTTTTAAATTTCTATACTCCAAAGCCCTTTGAAAGGTTAAAAGGATTTCTTCCATTTTTACAGGTTTTGTGAGATAATCAAATGCTCCCATTTTAATCGCTTCAACAGCATTCTTAATCGTTCCAAATCCTGTAAGAATAATACAAATAGACTCCGGTGAATGATCAACAACATATTTTAAGACACTTATTCCGTCTGCTCCGGGCATTTTTAAATCTGTTAGGACGAGATCATAAAATTTATCTTCCAATTTTTTGATTCCAATGCTTCCATCTGAGGCCGTATCTACGTCAAACCCTTCAGTAATTAAAAATTCTGAAAGACGTTCTAAAATCTCAGGTGAATCATCAATGATAAGAACCTTCTCATTTCTCATAAAAGCATTCCTTTAGGCGGAAATTTAAAATAATAATACTCTAACCGATTTAAAATGTCAATTATTTGACTCTTCCTTCTTTTAAACCTTTAAGAAAAGAGTAAAAATTCTCTTCGTTGGGGATATGTTACAGGAAATAAAACAACGAGGCGGGAGATGGTTAAAAATTTAACACATTAAAAAATAAATTTAAAATTCTTTTCAAATAAATTACTCAAAATTATATTCCCCTCTTTTAAATTTCATTATCTCAACTAATGATAGGACTCCTAATTCGATAAGAATTTTATTTAAAGGATCCGATGAAGGTAATTTCTCTCCTATTTTTTTTAGTTG
>CAZFCI010000053.1:0-4811 GCA_964517525.1 uncultured Clostridia bacterium
TCCTTATAGGTAGGCTCGAAATTTACTCACAAAATTACGATGAGATATTTTGATTCAAGTTTCAATTCCTTATAGGTAGGCTCGAAATGAGAAAATGGTTGAGGATGCAAGGTCAAACATGTCGGAGTTTCAATTCCTTATAGGTAGGCTCGAAATCCATTTTCTTCCTCACCCTAAGCCACTTTTTGCTTTTTTAAATTTTTCATTATCAAAAGCCTTTTTATCATAATTTCCTTGATTTTTCAATAGGCCTTAAGTCGTCGAAAGCTCGGGTTTTTTGCGCTACCAGGGTTAGACAATTTTTTTAATTCTTAAAATAATTTATCTGTGACTTTCATTTTTCATTGAGAAACTCTATTTTTCCTAATCAAAAAATTCTTAAAGCGGTTTCTTGCAACTTCGCTTAGTTTTTATTTGTAAATCCTGCTAAGAAACCAAAACATAAAGAAGAATTCAGAAACTTCCTTTTCTTAATAATCTTTCCTTTTTAGTTTGAGATATTATATTAAATTTCAAAGAGCCTAATAACCTCTTCCAGAGGTTAGCTTTCGCGTATCTTTTCAAATTTCCTATTTAACCTAACAGAAAGCGCCCTTACTCTCATAAAATAATCTCTTCTCCACCTTTTTCTATTCCAATTACTTCCTTTTTAGTATACCATGTGTTATTAAAAGTGTAAATCAAGATAGAGTCTTCTTCTAACTTTATAGTCTTCCTTAGCTCAGTTTTTAACTTTTCCAGCTTTGCTTCAGTTATTTCCCCCTCAAATACGGACTTTTGAACCCAGTAAAGATACTTTCTGCAAATTTTCAAGATTTTTGCTACCCTTTCTTCCTTTATGTCGTAGGTAAGTATTACATACATTTAAACCTCTCAAAATTAAAATTAGGTCAAATAAAGGTAATTACCAACTGGAAATAAAAGGTTCATATTCTTCCTCATCCATTAGATGTTTTTCAATCTTATAAAGTTCAAGTCTTATAAGGGTCCGATAGGAAATATTCCTTTCTAATCTTTTATGATGAAAGGTGGTTTTCAGTCTTTCATCCATCTCCTTCACAAAAATTTCTTTTCCTTTTTTGTTTAAAACTATCCCGTCAAGTTTGCTCTCAAAATGAGTCTGTTTTATTATCCCTTTGTTGACAAGGGTGAAGATTATCCTATCTGTTATAATTGGCTTGAAAACCTCTGCAACATCGAGATTAAGAGTGAATCTTCTAAAATTTGTTGAGTGAAGGAAACCTATTCTCGGATCAAGATGAGTCTGATAGATTTCACTCAAACAAACTGTGTAGAGAAGGGAATTTCCAAAACTTATCAGTGCATTGAGGCGATTTTTAGGAGGTCTTCTTGATCGTCCTTCAAAAATAAAGTGTTCATTATTCAAGATTAAATCAAAGGAGTAATAGTATTGTTCCCTGACATTCCCTTCTATTGCCATAAGTTGTTCCGTGTCTTTGCAATTCTGAAGCGATTGGGAAAGAAAGCTAATCTTTTCTAAGAAGGGAGCCAGAGTCTTTCCTCGATTCTCATAATAAGTAAGCACCCTTTTTATATTTTCTATTGCTCCATTAACAAATTTCCTTGCCAGAAGAATTCTTTTCTCTGGATCAAGATAATGCTCAGCCTGTTTGAGAATCATGTAACCTGAGTTAAGATGTTCTCTCGGATAAAAAGAGCCAATGTAGTAGCCATAATAGTTGAAGAAATGCATTATGATCTTGCTTTCTGTAAGGAATTCAAGAAGTCGCTTATTGATTATAACTTCTCCAAAAACAAAAAGTTCTGCAGTGTTTTCTACTGGAATGTATTTTTTGCCTTCCTCAGTTTCAAAGTAAAGAGTGTTCCCCTTCCTTTTTATCTCTCCATCTGAAAATATGTAAATTGTGCGTTTCATGACCAGCAAAACTCCTGATATCCACATTTTGGGCAGAACTTTATTTTTTCTGGAGGTGGTGGAAGCTCCATTTGAATTATTGATTTTATCTGCTGAATTGCTTGAAATAGCTCATTTTCAAGCTCTGGTGTAAGAGTTATAATAATCTTTTTCTTTTCTTTGGGGAAAAGAAGTTGTCCGCTTGCTGAAATGCCAAATTCTTTTAATCTCAGCAGATAGTAGGCAAGTTGCATTTTTGCGCTTCTTTCAAAACGGGAACTTTTCTTGACTTCGCCAATTACAATATCCCCTTCGTTGGTTTTTAATAGATCTATTACAATGTTTTCAAGTCGAATCTCCTTTCTCTCTCTATCGTAGGCTTCTTCTGAAATGAGTCTACCAATCTCAATAAAAGGATTTTCCTGCCAAGGTTCAAGATTTCTCGACATAAGCCATACCTCGCGTTGGCAGATGTAATAATACCAGATTAGAGTCCCTGTTAAATATGCACTCATTGGAAAAACCTCAGGTAAAATTTATAAGCTCATCCAGAAAATTGGTTTTTCTAACATTCTCAATAAAACGACCCAGGTAGGGTAATTTCTTCTCTGTCTCAGCAAAGCCCCAGAAAATTGCAAACAAGTTTATAGCCCTGTGGGTATATGCGTCTTTTATTTCTTCTTCAGTTACTTTATCAACTCTTGATTCTGGTAGGATTTTTTTTAAAGTATGAGAGAAGGCGGTCAAAAATTTATTTGCATAGAACTCTTTAGGTCTAAATTCGCTCCCAAAGATTTGTAATAAATATAGAGTGAAAAGGAACGAATCCTGAATAATATCAATTTCTTCATAAAAGTCAAAGTAAGCCCAGTTATATTTTAATGTGAAAGTCTTAAGAAATTCAAAATAGTCATCAATTGTAAAACCTCTCTCTATTAACTTCTTTCCTTTTTTTGTAAGGACAAATCTCCTTTTGTATTTCCTGATATAACCCGCCATCTCAGCAATAACCCGCACCCTGTGGAGGTCAGGAAAATCCTGCTCTCTCATAATAGGAAACATATCCCTTGAGAAGAATTTTAAATCCTCCTCCGGTAAATAATTTCTCTCCAATTCTCTACAAAAATCTCTTGGTAGATTTCCAGTAGCTGTTGCTTTCAGACCCTTAGCATCATGGATACCGTTAACTAAGAGAATAAAAAGCCTTACAAAGGGAGCATCAAGAGGTGGCAATGCGTTGGTATTGAAGCTCACAACATCTGGAGAATCAAAGGGGAAATTTAAAAGCCTCAACATCTTGTAAAGGCTTAGCCCGCAAAATACCTCAAGGGGAGCGTTTTTCTCAACAAACTCTTTTATTGCTCGATCTATCTCTTCAGGACTACTAAAACTTTTACTCTCAAGAAATTCCCACAGCCTTTTTATAAAATCTTTTGGATCCATATTTTACTCTACTTAAAAACTTGGGTTAAACCACCTTTTCTTATTTCTACTTATTTTCCTTTTTGAAACCGACTTTTCTGACTCCTCTGTAAGTCCAATTACATAAATAGGAATATCACCGATTTTGTAGATCTTAATCCCTACTCCTTTAACTTTTAAAATCGTCGGTCGCAGTATTCCTTTAACTTCTATTAAAGGAACAACATAACTTCTTAAAAGATATCTCTCATCCCTTTTAAGACATCTTTCATGCATTAAATATACTTGTCCACCGCTATCTATTATTTCAATATTTTTTACAAAGGGGACAGGAAAATAGGTTTCAACAACTTCCTTAGAGACTATTTCTTCTGTGTCTTTAATCTCTGGAGGATCTTCAATTGTAACAGGGGATTCACTATCTCCACAGGTTAATGGAGATAACAAGAGCGCTTCTCCCTCCAATGATAAATTGTTATTTTTAAAGATAGCTATTACCTGTAAGTTTTTTGAAAATGAAAATTGCCTGCTAAGAGCATTTGTGAATTTTCCACCAACAGTATCTTCCCATTTTGTAATGGCAGAGGTTGTATAACTTTTTATCAAGCAGGGTGTTAAAAGTCTTGAGCCAGCCCAGATGATTTCTTCTTCCACTTTTTTAAGATATTCACGAGGATGCTTATCGTTCTTACACCTTTGTAAAGCATTGGCAATTAATCCAATTACTGCAGAAGGTGGGAGCACTGGATAAGTCAACGCAGATTGCCATGTAAAAGGTATGCGTATAGAGTAAAGAGAATTGAGCCTGAGAGTAAACACAATTGCCTTCATTTTAGATTTTGCTTAGGAGCTCCTCGAAGATTTCATCTATAGTATCTTTCTTGATAACACTTGATGGCGACTCACTTCCCCAGTATAAAAACTGGGTTCCTTGTGGCATTAAACCAATTGTTTTCTTAAAATAATCCGAATACATTGGAGACACAGGAAAAGGCAAAGGTCCTGTCTCTGAGTATGCCACAAGAATCTCCATCGGATTCTGATGGGGTAGTGCATGAGAAAGGGATGCGCCAATTTGGCCTGACAACATCAACCTATATGCTTCAATCGCAACTTTGATTCTTTCTTTACGTCCATTATTGTCGTCAACTGCATAAGGGTTATCTGTCCCAAGATTTAGCTCTACTAAGCCGATCCTGTCAACATCAAGGGCTGAGACAAATGCGTAGATGCCTGAGGCGTAGGATTTGTTGAAAGGCATTTGAGATGTCAGTTTTTTATCATCAAAATCTTTCCCGCTTTTTACACGTGAATGAATTACTTGTTTAGAAACGGTTCCTATTTCTTCTTGGGTATTAATTTTCTCCAAAACAGGCATTAGCCATGAGAACATTACTCTTGAACTTCTCCTTTCCGAAATTGCTTCTCGCTCTTCTTCGGTTTCTCCGGTAGTCCCTTTAGAACCTTTTCCACCTGAAATTGCCGCCAGATATCCGTGCACATCGCATATTCC
>CAZFCI010000054.1:0-12795 GCA_964517525.1 uncultured Clostridia bacterium
CAATTATACTGATAAAAAGGAAAAATCCTCCTTATGGTTGGGCAATCCCAGGAGGCTTTATTGAGTATGGAGAGTCAGCAGAAGAGGCTGCGGTTAGGGAGGCAAAGGAGGAGACAAATCTTGATGTTGAGTTGATGTGTCAGTTTCACTCTTATTCAGAGAGTTGGAGGGATCCGAGAGGACATACAATATCAATAGTTTTTGTTGCAAAGGGTAGAGGAAAAGCAGTTGCCATGGACGATGCAAAGGAAATAGGCATTTTTAAAGAAAATAACCTTCCTGAAGAGATTGCCTTTGACCACAAAAGGATTCTTAAAGATTATTTCAGAATGAAAAAATTCTTAAAATCCCTATCTCTTGATTTTTATTCAATAAATAAGATTTTTTCTGAAGATTAAAGATTAAAGGTTTTCCAATTTTTATGATTTAGAAAGAAATCCGGGTATATCATCAAATTTCAGAGGTTCTCCGAGGAGAGGACCTTGAACTCCATCGCATTTTAAAGAGAAGATTTTTTCACCATAGAGGGATTTCAGGAAATTTAGCTGTTCCATATTTTCGATTCCATCTGCAATAACCTTAATACCAAGATAATGAGCCATTATTAATATGGATTTAACCATGGCTTTATCATAAGGGTCAAAATGGATGTTTTTTAGAAGAAGAGGAGAGAGCTTAATTGCTTGAATTGGAATTAGCCTTAGCCACAATAAAGATGCGTAAGTTGAACCAAATTCGTAAATAACAAATTGAATGCCAAGCTTGTGCAAAATGTTAATGATTTCTGCAATTTTGTCAAGATCATTTGTGGCTATACTCTCATGGATTTCAATTTTTAAATTTTCTGGTTTAAGACCTGTTACATCCAGGACTTTTTTGACAGTTTCTAAAAAGTCGAGTTGAAGGAATTGTCTTGTTGAAATAGGGATAGCCACAGGAACTGAATATCCATATTCTTCAAGTTTCTTTGCATCTTTGCAGGCATTCTCAAGCATCCATTTGCCGATTGGAATGATCAGACCTGTCTGCTCAGCGACTGGTAGAAATGTCTCAAAACTGATAATTCCTTTTTCAGGATGTTTCCATTTTAAAATAGCTTCTAAAGCTGAGACTTTTCTACTATCGAGATCAACTATTGGCT
The DNA here is from genome assembly GCA_964517525.1 of uncultured Clostridia bacterium. Taxonomy (GTDB): domain Bacteria; phylum Acidobacteriota; class Aminicenantia; order JBFLYD01; family JBBIMS01; genus JBBIMS01. The sequence goes on from CAZFCI010000054.1 coordinate 1,142, forward strand.
GATAATTTAATTCGAATTCATTATTTTCAATTGCTGAACGAATCTCTTTTTCAACCTGCAATCTTTTTTCTATGGTGGACTTAGCCCCGGAGGAAAAAATCTGATAATTATTTCTTCCTGCTTCTTTGGCTCTGTATAGGCTCATATCAGCATTTCTAAGAAGTTCTTCAACACTCTCACCATCGGATGGATAAATGCTTATTCCAATGCTCGGTGTTACATAAAGCTCTTTCCCTTGAATAATGAAGGGAGTTTTAAATGTGCCCATTATTCTTTCAGCAACAATTTTTAGAGAATCAACTCCAGAAATGTCTGTGAGAACTATAACAAATTCGTCCCCTCCAAGGCGAACTACTGTGTCACTTTCACGAATACTTGTCTTTAATCTCCATGCAGTTTGCTTTAGTAGGGCATCTCCTGAACTATGTCCAAGGGTATCGTTTACATATTTGAAATTATCAAGATCAATGAGCATAACAGCTACCAAATTTTTGTATCTTTTTGCTCTTGCTATAGCCTGCCTTAGTCTATCATTAAGGATTGTCCGATTTGGTAAGCCTGTCAGGAGATCATGGGTTGCCATGAACTTAAGGTTAACCTCTGCCCTCTTTCTTTCACTTATGTCCTTTAGAACTATGACAATGCCAGCTGGCAATTTAAATCTATCGTTGATTAAGGAGGCTGAAAGAAGAAATGGGATTATCGCCCCATCCCTTCCTCTGTAAAGAATTTCTACATTTTCCTCATGACCTTTGAGAGGAAGTTTCTGAAAAAGGTCTCCTTTAAAAAATTGTTCTTCAGGGAAAAGCTCCTGAAGCTTTAATCCGATGAGATAATTTTTAGAATAACCCAAAATATTTGAAGCAGAGTCGTTCACCATAGAAATTTTTAGGTTTTTATCAACAACAATCAGTGGGTCAGCCATGGTTTTTAAAATCTGGGGAGCTATTTCTTCTGGAGTTAGAACTATAAATCTGTAACGGAGGATTGCAAATCCCATTCCCACTACCCAGAAAACAAGAACAAGATGGGAAATGTTCGGAACATAATAAGTTTTAAAATTGGGAAGAACATAGACCGAAATAATATAAAAAATCAATGAAATTAATACTGTTCCAAGTATAATTTTTGCCTGCTTCCTTTGTAAAGGATGGGATGATTTGCGATACCAGATAGTGAGAACGATTATTATTAAAAGGATAACAGTTATCATTTTCCCGTCATTTGAGATTTGAAACCAAAGGGGTGGATTTGAAACATAAGTCCATCCAACAGGAGTAAGCTTTAAATGTGTAATTTTTTCTGGAACAATTACTGTGCCATAAAAGGAGAAGAAGCCAGTAAGATAGTAGGGGAGGTAAAGCCACCACCTTCGATTAAAAATATTCATATCTGAAACCAGAAGAACGAGGTTAAGGAAAATAAGGTCAACAAAACCCCATCCCAATGAGAGAATCCTGAACCAGAAAAAGGCGGCCTCCCTATCAGGAGCAGTGTTAATAAAGATTTCTCCAATACACCATGGAAGAAGGAGGAGTGTAATTAGAAAGAACAAACGGTTAATAGCTGATTTTGGATTTTCTAAAAGAACATAAATACCAAGAATAAGGGAAATTGCAAAGGCTATGGAAGAGAGAAAAATGGTTAGAACCAATATGGGATTTTCAATCATTTATCATTCCAGCACTTGAGTAAATTTAAAGGCTTTCACTTTCTTAAAATTTCTGGATTCACAAATAGATCTATCCAGGGGAGTTTGAAAGTAAATAATATATACAGAATAGCGGAAATTATGAATAAAGTAATTATGACAATTTTAAAACTTAAATCTATGTTTGTTTTCTCCAAATTTTTCTCAAAGATTCCAGCGATTACTGCAGAAGCATAAGAGGTGAAAATTGCCCATAAAAGTTCTAATTTTGAAGATGCTAATTTTCCAAAGAATGCAGGGACCAAGTACCAGATGAGAAATATAACCCAGGGCAATATTGTTGTTGATAGAAGTCTTGAATACCAGAATCCACTTTTTTTCTTAAGGACAAAGTATTCAATAAAACTGGAAAAGAAGTAAGCCCAGAATGCCATTTTAAGATGCTGAAATACGGATTCATCAACTCCACAAAATGGTTTTAGGAATGACCAATTGGTTAAATCATACCCAAAATGCAATATCGAAAATATTATCAGAAAGATAATGGATTTAATAAAAACATTCATTCATTTTCTCCTTTCTTAATCTTTATTTTATCAAAATTTCACTTCAGAAAGAATATTTAAGCTCTAAGAAAAATCTCGAGGAATCTTTCAGGTTTCCAAAGGTTGTTCCTTTCTTTCCCTCAAATAGAACTAAGCCTCCTACGAGTTTCAGAGCATCCTGAACCTCATAGCTTCCCAAAAGGAGTCCAAGCCAGTCTTTGCTTTTTAAGTTTCTAACATTCACCAGCTGAAAGGATACAAAATCTGAAGGATTCCATCTTGTAATAATAACACCATAATCTGTTATTTTTTCAGGGATCTTTGGAGGGATCTGGAGTTTCACCCATTCCTGATTTTCTGTCTCTATATTTAATTTTAAGAGTTCTTCCCTTAGATATTGAATTTGAAGATTCAATTTCTCAGTTGGAAGCCAATCAAAACCAATAAGAAACTTTAAATGGGGATTCTTTATAAAAATATTTTTACCATCTTTATCCTCTGTCTTATTGTAGGAGAATTCTCCCTTAAGACCATAACTTCCCCATGTCTTCTCCATATCAAATCCAAACATTCTCAATCTGTGGTATTTTGGGGTTGCTTTGATAACTCTCTGTAATGGGTCAAAGGAGAAATAAATGGATGGGAATTTGTCAAATCCATCCCATAAACTTAAAGAAATGTCCCAACCTTTTTTGTTGAAAGAAACTTTCCCTCCAAACTCAGAATTGGAAATTTTCCTATCTGGCAATTCTTCCTTTTCAAACTGAAGGAAGGGCGAAGACTGAAAAGATATTGTATTTGGAGTGAAAACAGGGTTGAATATTCCCTGAATTCTTATCCCTTTAAACTCACCTGTTCCCTGAATCATTGTCTGAGGAATCCTATAATCTTCTATTTCTGAGGATATATTTTCATAATCCCAAGGAATTATTACATCGGTTGGAGAATTCCATTCATTCTTACCCCAGAAGACAAACTGTCTTCCAACCCTTAGTTTTAGAAAATCGAGATTAAGGTCTATGTAAAATTCAACAGGATTAATACCTAACCCCTCTTTACTTCCCTTATAGGCATCTATGTTAACTGAGGAGAAGAAGGATGCTTTTCCTGAAGAGGCCGAAAGCTTTAGCTGGAGCCTTGTGCCATTCCTTTCAAATAAAAATTTATTTTCTCCGTAAATGTTCAAATAACTCAGAAATTTTAAATAACCTGAAATATCAGGCTGGGAGAATAGATTCAGGCTAAAAATTAGAAATAGGAGAATAATAAATTTTAATTTCCTCATGGCAGAACCTATTCAATGTTAATTCTGTCAAGGGAGGTTTCTGAAAATAGGGAATCCTTCAATCCAGTATTGACCTTTATGTTTCTGAACTCCATTCTACTAATTCTATTGGATATAATATCTTTCATTGTCATTACTGTAGCAAAAAGGACATTTTCAATTTCTTCAATCTTTTCAACATCGAGAACCTTAAATTTTTTCCCATCCCTTGAATAGTAATCAGATTTTAAGATCATATAGTTGTCCTTCCTAACCCACCTAACAATTTTAGAATAACCAGTGTCCTTTTCTATCTGGGAGGATACAGGAAGACACTCAATGACATAGCAAGAAACACCATCCAGTTTCTCCTCCCCAATCAGATTATATTTAAAATCCTCTAATTTCGGCTTACCTATATCGTAGTAGGAAAAGTCCGAAGCCATAAAAGAGCCACCCTTTCCTGAGGCAAGGATTCTCTTTACCCTTCTCAAAGCAGGAAGATAAAGGTATCTATCATCGTCCCTGTCCTTGTGTTCCACAATAAGAAATGAAGTCCCTCTCACATCTGCTGGTTTCAAAAAGAACATGAGCATTTTTGTCTCATCTGCACTGTATTTTTTCATGAAGGATTTTATCTCCCTTTCCCTTTTTCCTCCTTTTGAATCGACAATTGTAAGATATAAGTCAGCAGTCATATCATTCCATGTCTCTTTGTTGACAACCTTCTCCATTATCTCTCTTCCAGTTTGGGAGTAGGCTTTAAAAAATGAAAATATCAAAATAGGCAAAAGGACAAAATAGAACTTTTTCATTGAGACCTCCTCAAAAATTTAATTTTAAATTGTAAAAAGATTACAGGCAAAAGGAGAATTGCTCCAAGGCAGGCTGTGATCATTGCCTGAGCCATTAAATAACCCATATTGGAAATCTGTCTTAGGGAGGAAAAGAAAAGGGTGAAGAAACCGAGAGCAACGACAGTAGCATTTAAGACAATCGCAGCCCCTCTTTCAGAAAAGACGGAAGGTATTGCATCTTCAAGATTCATCCCTGATCTCACTTTTTCCCTTAATGCATAAATGAACTGAATTGCATAATCAACTCCAACACCAATGCAAATTGATGATACAACCATTGTTTCAAGGGAAACTTTTATTTTCAGAAGACCCATCATTCCAAAGTTGAAGATTATGGAGAAGAAAAGGGGTATAATGCTGTAAAAACCAAGGGTTAAGGATTTGAACATTAAGGAGGTTATCAATAGAACAATTGATAGAGCAATTAAGATACTAAGAGCTTGTCCTCGAACAACCCTGTCATTTATTGCGATAAACAGTTTTGCCATCCCAGTAATCTGAACATCAACAGGTAATCCTTCAAATCTTCTCTCTGTATATTCCTTAATCTTTCTTTCTATATCTTTGAGAACAGTCCTTTTATCTGTCTTTAAAAAGATTGATATTTTTGACATTCTATATTCTGTATCCACCATGGATGCAAGATCTTCAGGTGATGCTGACATCTCGTAAAGTTGAATAAGCTGAGATGCGAGCTCCTGCCCATTTATCTTGTTAACTTTTTCGATCCCATTTTCAGTATAAACCTCTATCTCTTCCTCTCTTGGAATTCTGTAATACTCCTTACTGTTTCCGTGAAGAACCATATTCATCTTCTTCACAACCTCAGAAAATCCCCTCGCTCCTCCTACATTAGGAAGGGATTTTGCATAGGATACCAAGTCTTCCATTGCTGAAAGAACTTTTATATCTTTTATTGCATTCTCCTTATTTCCTTCAATTATAATTTCAAAAATTGTTGAGCCTGAAAATTGAGAATTAATTATTCTGTCAGATTCCCTCAAGGGATGATTTTTTGGAAGATTTGATACCGTTGATGTTTCAAAGTCAAGCTTAGAAATTCCATAAAACATTAAAAGGACTATTAATAATAAAACAATCAAAATTGGAATCCTTCTCTCCACTATTTTTTTGCCAAAGAGAGCCATTGATTTTCCAAAGGATTCCCCTTGACTCTTTGAATTTTTTGGGAGTTTTAAAATTAAAAGGATGGAAGGGACGAAAAAAATACTCACAATCAAACCCGCAAATATTCCGAAAGCTGTGAATATTCCAAGTTCATTTAAACTTTCCACTCCAGAGCCATTTAGCCCAAGAAATCCAGCCATATCCGTTATGGATGACATTAAAACAGGGGTTGTAAGGGAAATAAGGACAAATCTTACAAGCTCTTTTCTGTCTTTGATAGTTTTGGAATTCTGATAGTAACTTGTAAGGAAGTATATACTGTAAGCAACTGCTATTGTCATTACAATTATTGGCATGACTTCAAGACTATGGGAAAAGGGAATTTTTAAAAGGGGTAAGGTTCCAACAGGGATTGTCACTGAGAAAATCACAACAAACAAAGGTATTAGAACCCCCCTGAGACTTCTAAAATAGAGAAAGAAAATAACAAATATAAGAACAATTCCAATTGAAAAGAGCTTCCCCATGTCTGGACCTATCATTTTCCCTATGTAATATGTAGTCACTGGTTTTCCAGCAAATAAAAGCTTCTCTATTTCAGGGTTTTTATCTTTGAACTCCTCAGAAACTTTAATAACCTCTTCAGTAACTTTTTTTGAGTCTGCTGTTTTTGAGATTGTTAGCATAACAAGGAATGTTTTTTTATCTTTACTCAAAAGAAGTTCAGACATTAATTCATCGGAGAAAAATTTATTTTTAAATTCTTCAAGCTCATCCTTTGTTGAAATTGGAGAGGATAGATTGGGAGATATTTCAAAACCTTCCTCTGTTCCCTTTATGTTTTTTGCATTTGTAGGACTCAAAACCTGCCAAACTCCCTTTATGTCTTCAAGCTTTTTTGTGAAATAATATATTGTATTTACAGATTCTATAGAAAAGGGCTCCTTTGTTTTTAAAGCTATAAATATTGCTTCCTTTCCTGGGAAAATATCTGTTATTTTATCAAAATATCTTCTCTCAGGAATTCTCTTGGGAAGAGCTCTCATTATGTCAGGATCAACTTTTACTTCCTTTGTCCAGAAAGCAAAGAATATAAAAATAATAAAGGTTACAAAAATAATTTTAACTGGATTTTTCAAGATAAAATCAATAAATCTTCTCATCTATCCCTCCAGAAATTTCTTTATAATTTTTAAAAATAACCTTAGGGACTCCTTCGCTTCCTTTTCTTTACCCTCAAGGAGTTTTAGCCCTATACCTATTTGAAAAACATTTATCATATTCAGAAAGCTTTTCAGACTAAAATTTTTACCTTCTTCCTCTATTTTTTTTGAAATTATTTTTTTTATAAATTTCAAATGTTTCCAGTAGCTTTTAGTATATTCTTTTAATAGCTCCTTATTTTCAATTTTAATTAGTCCTGCAATGCATGGGAAAAACAGCCTTAAAAAAGTTTGATTTTTTGAAAAATATTCAAGGTAAAAGGAAATAATCTCCTTTACAATCTCATATAATGATTTTTCCTTACTAACTCTTTTTACTATTTCCTCATAAACCTTATCAGCCTCCCTTTTAATAATTGCAAGAAAAATTTCATCCTTGCTCTTGAAGTAATAATAAATAGTTCCTTTTCCAAGATCTGCAATATCTGCAATTTCATCCACTGAAGCATTGTTAAATCCGTTTTTAAGGAAAGTTAACTCAGCAGCTTTAAGTATAGCTTTTACTCTCTCTAATCTTTTGCTCATTTTCGACCACCAAGTCGAAATTTTATTATTTTTTGACATAGATGTCAAGTTTTGAAAAAATTGACTTTTTTTATTCATCGTGATAAGAGATTTACTTAGGAGGTCATAGTGAAAAAGTTACTTATTTTTTTATTTTTGACTCTTTTAATATTTTCTCTTATTCCTTCCTCCCTTCTTGCAAAAAAGGACAAGTATGAAAAGTGGCTGAAAGAGGAAGTTTTCCTCATAATAACAAAGGATGAGGAAAAAGAATTCAAAGAACTAAAGACCGACAAAGAGAGAGAGGACTTTATTACTATTTTCTGGGCTAAGAGAGATCCAACACCCCTTACTGAAGAGAATGAGTTTAAAGACCTTTATTACAAGAGGCTTGAAAATGCAAATAAAACCTTTACTTACGGGAGTAGAAAGGGCGCAAAATCAGACATGGGAAGGGTTTTTGTGCTTCTTGGACAACCATCTCAAAGATACACAGATACATCAGTAAGATCTGTATTAAGTGAGGGAGCAACTGCTTCCCAGCCTGAAGTCTGGCTTTATCCACCAATTCCAGAACTTGGGATCCTTGAGTCCATTAAGATATATTTTGTTGATAGAGGTTATGGTTATGAAATTGATGCCTCACTGACATCTCCAAAGGTGATTCAACTTCTAATGGGTGTCCCTCAAAAATTGATAGTGAATCCAGGGCTTAAAGAAGTTCCAAAATATCAAAAGAAGTTCATAATTCCTTCAAGCTCCTTTGAAGGGAAGAAAATTGAAGAAGCAATTTCCAGCGGGAAAGAGCAAGAGAATATACCAATTGAATGGAGAACCTATTTTGACAAGGCAATGAATGGCTCAACATATGTGACGATACTGATTAAGTTCAATTCTAAAGAAAATCCTTTTAAAAAGGCTGTTTTATTTGGAAGGGTAAGAGCTGAGGACGGGACCTTTGAGGATTTTATGAAACAGAGTGAGCCATTAGCAGAAGGCGATAATGGTCTTGTTTATGCAGGTGTTCCAGCTATGCCAAAGAAATATAAGTTGTATCTTGGGCTTAAAGATAAGGATTCTGAAAGGTTCACAATAAAAATTGTTGACATAGAGATTCCCAATTTCTGGACAGATGAGCTTGTTGTAAGTTCCCCTATATTAACAGGAAATGTTGAGAATATTGGTATGGTTTCAAAAGAAGATGTAAGCACATTTATATTCGGACAGTTCAGGGCAAATCCGAGATGGAATATGGTTTTTAGGAGAAGTGAGACCCTTAACTTCCTTTACAAAATCTACAACTTTAAAACTGAAAATAAGAAATGTTCAATTTTGACTGAAATTACAATAAAGTCTGATAAGAAATCATATCAACTTCCTCCTGATACAAATGAGATGGAGATTCCAGAAGGAGCGACTCAGGCGCTTGTGGGTGGCTATCCTGTCCCTCTTAATTTGATTGAGCCTGGAAAATATGAGCTTACAATAAAAATAACTGACAAAATTGCAAACATTACAAAGGAAGTTAAAGCTGAGTTTGAAGTTATAGAGTAGTTAAGGAATTTAAGACCAATTTTTTACCTTTAAGATAGATCCAGGATAGAAATGATGAAGAAGCAAGAAAAGATAGATTTACATATCCACTCCAACAAAAGCTCTGATGGTGATTTAAGTGTAGAGGAACTGATCGAACTTTCTTCAGGAAAGCTAAGAGCTATTTCCATTGCAGACCATGACACTTTAGATGCTTATCCCGAGGCAGTTGAGATAGGGAAAATAAAAGGGGTTGAAGTGATACAGAGTGTTGAAATTACAACTCACTTTAATGGAAGGGAGCTTCACATCCTCTCACCGTTTGTAAAGAAAGAAAATCCTATTTTAGACCTTCTTGAAAGACTGAAGTATGGCAGGATATTTCTTGCGGAAGAGAGGATAAAAAAGCTTCAAAAAATTGGATTTTCAATAAAAATTGAGGATGTCTTTTCCTATTCTCCCAATGCTATTCCAATAGGGACTGCAATTGCAAGAGTTTTATTTCTTAGCCAGCCTGATCATCCATTGCTCAAAAAATATCTTGATGAGCCTGCAAAGGCTCCTTACAGGTTTTACAAAGATTATTTTGAGCCTGGTGGACCTGCGTATGTTCCCTTTGACTATATTTCCACAGAAGAGGCAGTTGAGGCAGTGAGGGATTCAGGTGGAGTTCCTGTATTAGCTCATCCAGGAGCTTCTTTTTGTAGGGTCGGGAAGGAAGACCTAATATATCTGAAGAATAAAGGACTTGAAGGGGTTGAAGTATGGACATCCTATCATACTCCTGAGAAAAAAAATTTTTATTATGAGTTAGCAAAGGAGTTAGATCTTGTTCCAACTCCTGGCTCAGATTTCCATGGAAGTATAAAACCTCATGTTCCCTTTGCTTCCGTTGAGGAAGGAGATTATAGTGTTGTTGAGATGCTTATAGAAAGGAGAAAGAGAAATGGTTAGTAGTTTTCCATGGGTTGATCTTTTATTTTTAGTAATAATACTTTATACTCTTTTAATGGGCTTTTTAAAAGGATTTTTTAAAGAGATCATATCAATTGCTTTTTTTGTCATTGGTTTGTTTGTCGCCTCAAGTTATTGGAGGGATCTCTCAAGCATTATTCGTCCTATTCTTGGAATTGAAATTTTATGCGATATTCTCTCCTTTTTCCTCATACTAATTTCTTTTATGATTTTGGGCTCATTTACTGCCTTTATTGTAAAAAAGCTTTTTATAAAGGGTCCCATTAAATTCTTTGATAGAATAGCAGGTTTGGTCTTTGGCGGAATTAAAGGAATTTTTATTGTTTTGGTATTAATAATCATTTCTATTGCTTGTCTTCCCGATTTAAGATTGCTTGAAAAGTCTACCCTTGCCTTTTATTCCCTTGATATTACAGATTCTTTAGCTAAGGTTTTCCCTTCAGAAATTTATAATAAATATAAAGAGAATCTTGATAAATTCATAGCAGGAGGGGATAATGGCAAAAGAATTTAAGGAATTATCAATAAGAGAGAAAATGGAAATAATTGCAAAGGAGATGATTGAATCCAATATTTATCTAAAAGAGGCTCTATCTGAGTTTGAGAAGGTTTTTATTGAGATTGCATTAAAAATTCAAAAGGGGAATAAATTTAAAGCATCCAAAATGCTCGGAATCCACAGAAACACCCTTGCAGGAAAAATGAATTCCCTGAAGATAAAAGCAAAGGGGTAGCTTTTCAAAACGAAAAATTCTCTTAATAGAGATATTTAATGATCTTTTTGTTTAAATATTGAAATCTTCGAGAATAAAATCGAGGGGATTGACAGACTGCCCATATCTACGGACTTCGTAATGGAGATGAGGTCCAGTGCTTTTACCTGTTGTTCCAACATAGCCTATGACATCCCACCTTTTGACCTTTTGCCCTTCCTTAACAGAGATCTTTGATAAATGGGCATATAGAGTAGAAAAACCGAATCCGTGGTCTATTATAACTACATTCCCATAGCCTCTTCTGTATTCTGCTGCAATCACAATCCCATTAGCAGTAGCGAATACTTTATTCCCGAGCTGGGTTGAGATATCAAGACCGGGATGGAAATCCAGCTTTCCCGTGAATGGGTCCCTTCGGTTCCCAAAGAATCCACTTAGATAACCTCTTGTTGGCCAGATGGAGGGTAGAGCGGAAAGGCGATGGCTCTGATCCTGAAAAAACTGGTCAAGAATTTTAAGATTTTGCTCTACCTCATCAGCTGTTTTTTTCAGAATTTCTGGTTTTTGAAGAGAAGGTTTCTGGATAGAGTTGTTTATTATTGTTCCTATATCATTTTTGCTCACTCCTCCAGACCCAACTTCTTTAAGAGCATAAGGGGACTGGAGTCCAGCAAAGACATTCAGCTTCTCTGCATAATTTTTGAAACCGTTTATTTTTTCCTGCAATTCCTTTGTCAAATTTTCATACATTTTGATCTTATCTCTTTGGTTTGCATTTTCTTCCTTTAATCTTCTTACCTCAATTTTTGCATAACTTGTCCTTAACCAATCAAGGAAAATAAGGGTAAATGCAATGAAAAGAACAGAAAAGGTTAGGGAAAAGAACCTGATGGTTTTGTTGCTCAAAATTATCTTTCTTGTTTTTCCTCTCGAAGAAGGGATGATCATAAATGTATAATATCTTTTCATTAGCTCAACTCCAGCTCATTTTCTCTTTATGGGTATCATAAAAAATCACCCTTGTCAAGTCCTACAAAACCTCATTGTGGTTGCAACTTTAAAATAGCAACTTTTATTACAACTTTAAAATCGCAACTTTTCAGAGTAGAATCTCCTCCTGAAGAAAGGAGGAGGTTCAAATGTCTTGGAAACTGGAGGATAAATTGTTGAATTTAGCAAAGGTATTCTCTTTGATTGACAACAAAAGTATAAACCTCAAACAGGGCTCAAAGCTTTTAAACTACTCCTACTGGCATTT
>CAZFCI010000055.1:0-4210 GCA_964517525.1 uncultured Clostridia bacterium
AGCCTGAGGTTCTGACAGAACCGACAATTCTGTCGTCCTTTCCGTCTTTGTCCTCATCGATGAATCCGTAAGGATTGCTCATATCTAACATTAGAAGCCCTGAATCTATGGTTGTGAGATAAAGGGTTCTCTTCTCAGGGGATAGATAAATTTCTCCTCCTAACCTTGCTCCTGTATTTATGATGTTGATAGGGGTAGTGACAGACCGATTTGTTATTTCTATTACAAAAATCTCACTTGTTGAAGGCAGTGAGAAGAAAGTTAGGTCTTTTCTCTCCATAGAGGAAGTTGTTTCATCTCCATCCCTGTCCTCCTTTTCACCAATGTTTCCATCACCATCTAAATCAATTGAATAACCAATAGAAACTTCAAGTCCAGATACTGACTTTCTTGAGGGAATTTGATATGTCCCTTCAACCGTTATTACTCCTGCATTTTTAAAGTTTAAAATCTTAATTCCAAAGTATTCTACAAGGATGACACCTCTTACAACATCTGTTTCAGCACCAGTTTCAGGGTCTTTCTCTCTGTCAACAAAAACTTTTATGTCATGAACAAATTCCTCCTTAAATACTCCAATTATTGATTTCTTTCCTTCACCAGCAAGAACCTTCTCAAGGTCTATTACTTCAATACCACCGCCAAGAATTGCTACAAAGGCATACTGCCCAAGGATTCTTACTTTGCGGGGATATCCGGTCAAAGGACATACCTGTATATCTGAACCGACTCTATCGGATATTCCAAGGTATTTTATCTCCACCGGGTTGTAGGGATTTGATATGTCTATAATTCTTAAGAATCCAGGACTTACTGCTCCACCTCCTACTATGACTATTCGGTTATTACCGTAGAAGGAGAGTCCCACAACTCTATCTGAAAATCTGAGATTTGATATTGTTTTAATTTGAGAAGGGTTGGATGTATCGAGGATTTTTAAGCCATTCTCTCCTGCTGAAACAAAGAGGAGGGAGCCTTTCTTGATTGTTTGAAGGACATCTCCTGTCTCCTCAATATCTATAGACTCACTCTTTTTTGTTCTGAAATTGGCTTTTATACTTAGAGAGTTTTCTGAAAGGTCATTTACATTTATCACAAGGACATATCGGGTATCTTCTTTTAGAAAAGTATTTGGTTTGAAGGATACTTCTGTGCGAGATGGAAGGAGTAATCCTCTTCCAGGAACTGAAGAGCCTTCCTTTCCGTCAACAAAAGTGAATAATTTTATGTTTTCATTACTTATCTCTGATATTGGTTCTGAGAAGGATAGAATAAATTCCTGGTCAAGGGGAAGATTCCCTTTTTCAACGGTTATAAGGATTTTGTCTCTCAAATAAGCTTCAAAGCTAAATTCAAAGGAGCCATCTTCAGAGGCATCGAATTCTGAAGTTGATTTTTTGGAAAGATTGTAAATCCTTACTCTTCCAAAGGGTGTTGTGGCTCCTTTTTCTCCTTTTATTGTGAAACTATTACTATCAGGAATGCCATCTCCATTGGAATCTTCGCTAGTAAGAGTAATACCACCTGAAGATGTTCTTGCGGAGGAAATTTCAAAAAGAAAGCTTTTTACTCCAACAGAAGATTTAAGGGTAGGAGGCTCCTTGTCTATACCGAAGCTTTCCCTGAATTCATAAATTTGGCCTGGTATTGTTGGTCCTGGCTTTGTTCCTTCAAAGAGGGTCTCCCCTGTTGTGAGATCCTTTATTGTTAGGGGGATATTTTTATTTATTGGGACAGGAATAATGAATCTCTGGGTTAAATAGGAATCGCAAATGAAGGCAAACTCTAAGGCTATTAGAGCAGTTGAGAGGGAGGGTAGGGAGCCTGTTATATAGGCAATGGAAAGAGATGTAGCAATAAAGGAATAAATTCCTTCTGAGGTAAGACCTGGGAAGGGAGGGGAGTTAACTTCTATTCTTCCATTTTTGAATGATGCAGATTCCACGACCATCATTCTCTTCTTGCCAAAGAGGGAGACTTCTTTAGCAACAAAGAATTTGAGATTTTCAAAGCCAGAAGGAGCTGGGACAGAGAGTTTAAAGGGTTTAAGGGGTGTAAATCCTCCAAAATCTATTTTTACTGATTTTATCCTCTCGTATCCTTCTGGAACAGTTGAGAGATTTCCTGTATCTTTTTCTTCCTCTATACGGATTTGAACAGGGGAAGAGAATGTCCCTTCTTCAATCTTTATTCCTATCCCCTCTGAATTTATAAATTCAGAAGGTCTTGAGTCGAAAATTGTGGATTTCCCATCTTCTGAGACAAAGGGCTTTTCAAGGGTTGTTTCATTTCCAGCTTTATCTATCACTTTAATTATAAGCTTGTCTGAGATCAAGGCTTCTATTTGAAGTTCAAAGGAACCATCGGAAAGCCCAGATACTGTAACAGCCTTTCCAGTTCTATCGTTGATGACAATTACAGTAGCGCCTGGTTCAACTGAGCCTGATCTTCCAATTACTCTTGAGATTCCGTTCTGGGGAATGAGCACAGAAATTAGAGAAAGGTCTGTTTTTGGTGGTATTATATCTACAGTGAAGAAGGAGGATGTGAAAGTTGATTCCATTGGATTGGAGGTGAGATCCTGGATTCCTGGGGTTAGAGTTATAAAGATCTGGGTGTCAGAGGGGAAAGGTTTTGATGGGAGAAATTCAACCTTTCTTCCATCAGGGGTTAGCTTGTATGTTCCGCTAAATCTTTGATTTAAAGAACTTATGTAAAAGTTATTTTGATTTATTGTGGATGCTTTCACCGGTTCTGAGAATATAACTTCAATCATAGAATCAAGGGGAGCATCCCTGGAGCCATCGGGAGGATTTACTGCAATGACTTTTGGTCCAACTGGCAGAATCTGTATGTCAATATTTTTTATTTCCCCTTGAGACTGGATTGAGGAAGTGGATCTACCTTCATCTCTGCTTATCCTGTTTAAAGCTTTTATCTCAAAATCTCCAATAAAGGAGATCTTTGCATATTCACCTGAAGTTAAAGATAGGGAGAGCAATGAGTTGTTATCAACTGAGATTATTGCATCTGAGAGGATATTGGTTTTATCGTAAACAGTCCCTTTTACAAAGCCAGCTGGTTTTGTTATTTGAAAGAATATGTATAAACCACCCTCTAAAACTCCAGGAAATGGAAGAACAGAGTTAGAAGATTCTATGGTTTTGATTTTATTCCCTTCTATAAATGCGAGTTGTTTTTCCACAAATTTATAGTCTGTGTCTATCTTTTTCAGAGAGCAGAGGATGAGCTGAGCATCTGGTGGAAGGGAGCTGATTATATCTTCATTTAAGGTGATTGAAAGTAAAGCAGGTTTTTTCAGGGTGAAACCGCCAAGGGAAAGTTCAATTGCTGAGAGGAATCTGAAGCCTGATGGAATTGGGATTTGAAGACTTTCCTCTCCCCTTGCTCTTATGGAAACCGGAATTGGATTTTCAACAGAATCAGGCAAAATTGTGATTTCTGCTCCTCCTTCTCCTGTAACAGTCCCACCATCAGGACCTACGACGACTGCCATTGAGGATGCTGTGTATTTGACCATATCAGCTTCAATGCTTCCAATCTTAAGGTCAGAGAAAGAGATCTCTTTGTTAGGGGATAGAAAGAATTCGACTCTGGAGAGATTCCCACCGAAATTATAGGAAGTGAGGTCTGATGTATAAGTTGGATAAATCGCTTTTAAACCTGTGAAGAGTTCGTATCTTTCTGTAATTTTTGCCTGGACAGGGACTCCACTGGAAATTGGTTGTTCTGGGTTTATGGTAAGGGATGTAAGGGATTTTTCATTAGGATAAATTGTGGAAGGGGTAAAGGTGAGCTCTGCATTTAAAATTTTTCCAATGGGGCTACTCTGAACTGATGGAATTGGCTCATTTATTATTGGATCTGATGGAACTATGGGAGATTTGTCTTTTATTAGAAGAGCGAACTGCCCCAATTTTCCAATTGTGCAATCGAGGAATTCCTCATTTATCGATGGGAAGGATTCAGTTTTCCATTTGTAGTCCCTTTCATCCCATCGGGCAAGAACAAGCCCTTCTTGGGAGGAGAAATTCCATTTATTTTTTAGACGAAGGGTGCATGGTTTTGTGAGAGAAATTTCGGAAGAAGAAAAATCTATAATTGTTAGAGGAGACCACCCCATTGGAAGTCTTCCCTGAGGAGCTTGTGGACTAAGAGTTGTAATTTTCAATTTTTTCGTGGAATCCAC
>CAZFCI010000056.1:0-11863 GCA_964517525.1 uncultured Clostridia bacterium
TAATAGATTTCAAAGATGCTGATGGCTCACCTGGCTCAGGGAAAGTGGTCTCAAAGTTTATAGCTTCTGAACTTAAGAAGAAAGGATTTGAAGTTTTGGAGGGGAACAATTTGAAAGATATTCTTGAAAACCAGAGCAAGGATCTTTCACTATCTCAGATTGAGAAGATAAGGGAAAGGCTCAATGTTGATGGAATAGTTTTTGGAAAAGTCTTAAGATATGAAAGCTATGAAGCAGGAGGAGTTGGATATTACCACAGACCAGCAGATATAAGACAAGCCCAATTTCCGGAAATAAGAGTTCTATTTCAAATATCCATAGAAATGAAGATACTGGACTCAAAAGATGGTTCACTGCTTGCTGAAGGGAAAGAGGAAGTACAAGAAATAAAATCAGGGCTAACAATTGAAGACACGACAAAGAAAACTGTAAAAAAAATGCTTAAAGAACTCCTCAAGATCAGATAATTTTCTACAGGAAAGGATTTTCTCGAGATAAGCCAGCCAAGAAATTTTTTCCCTTTCTACCTCATTTCTCCTATGTTCCTGCTACTTTTGAAATGGATCTTATTAAGAAAACTTCTTGAATCAAATATTCTAAAGCTATGGTGATACAGTCAAAAAATTTTTATATAGAAATTTGCTGAAATAAAGACGGACTCTATAAATGCAAATTTTAATTTGTGAATTGATAAAGGGATCTTTTGATAATTTTAAACACAAGTTATAAAATTTCCTATATGAAATTTAATCTGGCAAATGCTATTACATCCTTCAGAATACTTCTCTCTTTCATTACTGTAATTTTACTTGAAATTGAAAATTTCTATACCCTTCTTATGGCATCCTTTTTAATAGTTTTTGTAATTCTACTTGACTGCCTTGATGGTTATGTAGCAAGGAAAATGGGTATATCTACTGAATTTGGAGCTCTTTACGATATAACAGGGGACAGGATTGTTGAGTATATTTTCTGGATTTATTTTTCCTTTGTTCGAATAACAAACTTTTGGTATGCAATAATAGTTATTACAAGGGGTGAGATTGTAAACACTTTAAGAGCTTTTGCCTTAAAGAAAGGGAAAAAGCCTTTTGAAATCCATCAAAAAACATTAACAAGATTCATTGTTGAATCACCCTTTATGAGGACATCCTATGCCATATTAAAATCTCTTACCTTTTCGATAATGGGTATTCAGTTCTTCCTCACTAAAAAAGTGCCTCTTTTCCCTCATTTGAATTTAGTTCAATCCATTACTTCAATTCTTGCAATTACTACTGTTTTTATATGTGTTATAAGGGGTTTGCCAGTGATTTTAGAAGCAAGAAAATATGTGAAATGAAGGTTGCAGTATTTGACCTTGATGGAACCCTGATTAAGTGGTCTGGAGAAAGAAGGTTTTTACCTTGGATGATTTTTAGATTTGAGTTGAGTCCTTTAAAATTAATTCCCTTTTTATTTCGCTCCTTGAAGGATATGAGTTTTTATTCAAGTAAACTTTACTATAAGGGAGAAAAAATTGAAAAAATTGAGAGACATGCTTCCCTCTTCTTTTCTCCAGAATCAGTGAAAGGGATGGTTTTTAAAGATGGGGAAAGAGAAATGGTGAATCTTAAAAAAGAAGGATATAAGATAATCCTCCTTACAGGAGCCCCTTATTTCATTGCTGATAAATTTAAAATCCTTGGATTTGATATGATAGTTCCATGTTATCTTGAGGAAAGGGATGGAAAATTTACAGGAGAGCTAATATCATATCCAAGTGGTAAAAAGAAGAAAGATATTCTCTTGAATCTTGCCAGAGAACTTTCTATTGATTTATCTACAAGCAAAGGTTATGGGAATAGTTATGAAGACAGAGAGTTCCTGAGTTCATTGGGCTTTCCCGTTGCAGTAAATCCATCCCTTAAACTAAAGAGATTTGCTGAGAAAATGGGATGGGAAATAAAATACTGGAGATGAGAATTGTTTACCTCCTTTTTAAGCCTTTCTCAATCTCCCCTTTTGTTATCTTTAAAAAAATTGGTCTTCCGTGAGGGCAAAATTCAGGGGATTCGGTTTCAAAAAGCTCTTCAACAATAAATTCCATCTCTGAGGGGGAAAGCTTCTGGTTTATTTTTATAGCTGTTTTACAGGCAATCTTTGATAGCACCCTTTCCCTTTCCTTTTCAAGACCAATATCTTCCCCTTCGATTAACCATATAAAGGTCTCTTTTAAAATGTTCTCAGGAATTATTGATGGGAATGTGGAAATCTTTATCTCCTTTTTACCGAAAATTTCAAATTCAAATCCCATCTCCTCAAGAATTACTCTTCTTTTCTCAAGATTTTCCATCAATTGCTGAGAAAGCTCTATAATTAAAGGGAAAATTGTTGTCCTCCTTGAAAATCCCTTAGTTTTCTTGAATTCTTCAAAAAGAATTCTCTCATGGGCATTGTGTTGATCAATTATCAAAATTTCTTCATCCTTTTCAGCAACTATAAAACTTTCCTGAAACTGTCCAAGGATTTTTATTCGATCTCTTTTACGAAATTCAAAGAGGGGTGACTGAACTGCCTCTTCCATCAATTCTTTTTCTCCAACTTCCATTACAGCAGTAGGTATACTCTCTGCAAAGTAACTTACCTCTTTTGTTTCAATAGCTTCTCTTATTCTTTCCACAAATTCTTTGTAAAATTCCGATGGTGAGCGGAGTTTTACCTCCTCCTTTGAAGGATGGACATTCACATCAATTTCATCCAAGGGAATCTGGAAAAGTAAAAAGAAAGATGGATATGTATCCTTTTCAAGACTTCCTCTATATGCCTCATGAATCGCATGGATTATAGACCTTTCCTTTGTCAGTCTTCCATTTATCAATAGAGCTTGATAATCCCTGCTCCTCATACCTTTTCCTGATTTTGATATTAAGCCTTGAACTTTTATGTTTTTTAATTCTGAATGAAAGGGAGTAAGAGATTCGAGGAAACTCCCTCCATAAATTTCAGCGATTCTTTCTTCAATTGTCCTGCACTCAGGAAGATTAAGAATTTCCCTGCCATTGTGGAAGAGGAGAAAAGAGATAGAAAGGTGGGCAACAGAGAGATGGGAGATGAACTGGACAATTATTTTCAACTCCCTCTCGTCAGATCTGAGAAATTTCAATCTAACAGGAAGATTGAAAAATAGATCCCTTACCTCAACCATTGTTCCTTTTGGGTATGGAATTTCAGAAATCTTAACTGTTCTATCCCCTTCCCTCTCAATCATTGTTCCGGTTTCCTCATCCTCAGCTCTCGTCTTTAAAGTAATTCTTGAGACAGCTGAAATAGATGGAAGAGCTTCGCCTCTGAACCCAAGAGTTGAAATTTTGAAGAGATCATCTTCCTTTTCAATTTTTGATGTTGAATGTCTCTCAAAACAAATTGGAACATCCTCTTTTTTTATTCCCCATCCATCATCAACAACCCTTATTAGATTTTTTCCAGCCTTTTCGAGATAAATTTCAATCCTTTTAGCTTCCGCATCTATTGAATTTTCAACAAGTTCTTTAACAACAGAGTAAGGTCTTTCCACAACCTCACCTGAGGCAATTTTCCCTGCAATTTCTGGAGGGAGAATTCTTACCCTTCTCATCTCTTTAAAATCCTCAGAATATCCTCTGGAGATTTTAGAAGGAAAGCAGGTTCTTCTTTAAGAAGTTTCTCTAAATTCCTTGTCCCCCAAACAGCACCAGCAGTTATTGCACCAGCCCTTTTCCCTGCTAAAATGTCCATAAAGGAGTCTCCTACATGAAGGCAGTTTGAAGGTTTTAGTCCCAATCTTCTACATGCCTCTTCAACACCATCAGGATAAGGTTTTGGATTGGGAACATCCTCAGAGGAAACAAGTTCTTTAAAAAATTGAGAGAGGTTTTTAAGCTGAAGAAGTCTTATAGATAGTTCCCTCCCCCTTCCAGTGAATATTCCCATAGGTATTTCAAGTCTTTTCAGTTCTTCTAAGACTTCCCTCACCCCTTCAAATACTTTTATATCCCTTGAATTTTCCTCAAAGATTTTAACATAATCCTGATAGCACTCTTCAAGTTTTTCCTCTTTAACAAATCTTTTAAAAATCACTTTTTCAGGTGGACCAAAGGATAGATAAATTTCATCCTCACTCAGATCAACATTCCCCCATTTTTTTAAAACCTTCTGGAATGCAATGGTTGTAAGGGGATAGGAATCTATTAAAGTTCCATCAAGGTCAAAAATTATACCTTTAATTTCCAAAATATTCTCCTATTGATACAAACTGAAATTTATTGAGCAATTCTTCAAGTTTTTTTAGGGTATTTTTTATATTGTAGTAATGGATGAACCTTTCTCTTAAAGGAAGGGAAAGTCTTGGATGTTTAGGATCTATCTCCCTTGGATGAAGGTAAATAACAGCTGGGAATCCATTTCTGTTCAATCTTTTTATGAAATTTTCTGTCAAAAAAAATGGGAAAAGTCTGAAAGAGAATCCTCCTCCAAAAGGAATCCTAATTCCAAGAAGATTTATAACTGATGCTGGAATCTCAATGATTCCTTCTATTTCAAAGGGATGAGTTGGAGAGTCAGGGTCTCCAAAAAGGAAAGTTTTTAGAGGGAAAATGCTGGAGTCAAACTTAATCCCTTC
This sequence comes from uncultured Clostridia bacterium, assembly GCA_964517525.1. Lineage (GTDB taxonomy): Bacteria > Acidobacteriota > Aminicenantia > JBFLYD01 > JBBIMS01 > JBBIMS01. The sequence continues at coordinate 4,640 of CAZFCI010000056.1, forward strand.
CTCCCTTAATATCTCAAAGAACCAGAGCATTTCTTTTCGAACAGACCATGAGGGAGCTCTGTAACTTAAAGGTTTTGAGCCTGTTATCCCTTTTAAAATTTCGATTGATTTTTTAAGATCCCTTTTGAAAGACTCCCTATCTATTTTATAAACGAGTTCGTGGGAATAGCCGTGGGAGCCAATTTCATGACCTTCTTTTAATATCATCTCTACAATAAATGGATTCCTTTCAGCTTCTGAAGAGAGAACGAAAAATGTTCCCTTTGCATTATATTTTTTGCAAAGTTTCAGCAAAATTGAAACATTTTCCTCAAGGGAGTGTTCCATTGATGTATCTGGAATTTCCATTTGGGGATAATTAGCATGATACCAGTCTTCAATGTCAAAGGTAAGAATGTTTTTCATTTCTTTGAAAGATAAATGGAAGGTTGGTTTGGAAAACTTTCACCCATGAAAGTTGAGATTAATTTTCCATTTTCAATTATTTTTATCTTATAAGAGAATCCACTTCCATCTTTACCCTTACCCTCTTTATCAACAGGAGTGAAAATAAAGATGGGAATGTTTCCATCTTCAAAATTAAATTTTTTCTGGCTATGAATTTTAGAATTCGGTTCTATTTTGGCAAGAACTCTTTTTGAAACCATCACAAAGAAAGTATTTCCACTTTTGTTTTCTCCCTCAATTTCCATCTCCAATGGAGAGCCTTCCCTTTCAATACCCCCTTTCAATTTGTAAAGGAAAATTTTAGGTTTCTCATCATAACCTCTCTTCCCTATTACCTTTATTAGATAAGAATTCTCCTCAATCCATCTGTATGCTTTAAGATGAAGGGGGAATTTTTCCTTTCTCTTCCCTTCTATGTATTGTGATCTAATCCCTTCAGAGACAAAGAGAAGCTCAAAGGGAGAATCCAGAAAATTTTCAAAATTACTTTCACCAAAGGAATAGAAGAGTCGTCCAAATCTTGTTGGTGAGAGCCCTGTTCTTTCTTCGAAGGCAAAGAAAATTCCTGGAGGAATATTTTTTTCAACCCATTCTCGGTTCAAATGTCTTGGGTCCTTCTGATGGAAGAGGGTTAAGTAGTTTAAGGAGCCGATGAAGGACTGAATTGTGAAGATAAATATAAGAGCTCCCATTATAATAGGAATTTTTCCACTCTTAAAAAAGGAAAGAAGGGAAGAAAAACCAATGCAGGATATAAAAATTAAAAAAGGAAGAGCAGGAAGGAAGTGCCTTTCAACCCATTGATTTGTAATCCCAAGCTGGATGTAGAAGAGAATGGGAAAGGAGAGGAGGATAAGATAGGAGAAATCCTTTTTAAAGGATCTTTTAAAGCAGATGATTAATCCGTATATAAAAAAGATAGTTGGTAAAATTCCGAGGAGATTTTTGATGTTCAGAATCTGTTTAAACCATGCGTTTTCAGATAGAATTAATGGATCGATCTGATAGGATTTTGCCTGAAGGATAAAATCTCTTTTGAATGTGGGAAAATCAAGGATTGTAAAGGGAGAGAAAATAGGAATGAAAATTAAAAAGGATAAGAAGGAGAGAATTGAGTTTCTTAAAAAAATTTTAAAGGGGTCCTTTTTTTCAAAAAATCTTAGAAAAATTGCGAAGCCGACCGTTCCTCCAACCACAACCCCTGAATATTTTGTCATGAAGGAGGAGGATGTGAATATTCCAGCTAAAATTGAGTTGAAAGCCCATCCCTCTTTATAAATTTTTAAAGAAAAATAGAAGGCAACCAGGGTAAGAAAAACCTGCATTGTATCTGGTTTTGCAGAGTGGCTGTGAAGGATTAAAGGAGGTGAAACTGCCATTAGAAGAAGGGCTAAATTTGATAGTAGCACATCTTTGAACTCTTCCTTTATAATTTTAAAAATCAAAAGACAGGATAGAAATCCAAAGGAAGCAGAGATAAATCTTCCCCAAAAGGCATATAAAACGATATTTGGATAGTTGGATATTATACCATTTATGACATCCTTTATTCCAAAAAAATAAATAAAAATCGATGCTATGAGCTTGGCAATAATTGCTGTTATTGCTACAAAATAGTAATAAAGGGGTGGATAGTAAAACCACTTTGGATTCCATATCCCCTTTTCAGCCATATCAAATATTCTTCCCACATAGGAATCTTCATCAGAAACCACCTTCAAAAAAGGGAGGTCAAAACCTATTCCTGAAAAATAAAAAATAAAAGCTAAAATTATTGAAAAAAGAAAAAATTTCTTCATGACCTGGTTACTATATAAACTCCTGCAATTATTAAAATAGCTCCTATCCATCTAAGGAAAGATATGCTTTCACCGAGGAAAAATTGAGACCCAATAAGGAAAAGAACATATGTTATCGAAAGAATGAGGACAGAGTAACTTAGTTCATACTTTGAAAGGATAAAGAGCCAGACAATGACTCCAATACCAGAAAGGAAAAGCCCTGAAAGGACAAAGGGGGATGTAAGGGAGGAAATTAGAAATTGAATACCATGTTTTTCACCCACTCTGTTGATTCCATATTTTATAAGAATCTGGGATGAAACAAAAATAAGGGATGATACAGAAAAATAAATCAATCCTTGCATTTTTCAATCTCCTTTTTCAATCTTTCAATCTCGATCTCAAGGAGTCCAACCCTCTGGGTAAGAACTTTTTTCGCCTCTTTCAAATTGGAAATTACTGTTGAAAAGTGGATGAGAATCATTATTAAACCAAGGAGAAGGATTAGAAAGAGGGCAGATGGGGGATAGCCTATTCCAACCAAATAGGAAAACTTATCAAGAAGGCTTCGAAAAATTGAAACAAAGAGAAACAGAACACTTATAAAAAACCATAAAAGGGAGAATTCAATTCTTAGTTTTCCTCTTCTTATTAGCTCTATAACAAGAAAGAGGAGAAAGATTGACCCGATTATCCCGATTATTTGGATTCTAAAAACCTCAACCTCCATAAAAATCCTCCTTTCTTAAAATATGTATTGCTATTCCTATAGAGACCTTAACCATGTAATAAATTGCTCTAAAAAAAGTTATTGAAGACCTCCCTCCCTTTCTCTCTTCCATCTCAACTCCAACTTCCTTTATTCTCAACCCTTTTTTCTTAAGAATAAAGATTGCCTCAGGTTCAGGATAATCATCGGGATAATACCTTCTCAGAATCTCAACTGCTTTTCTGTTGTAAGCTCTGAATCCTGAAGTGCTATCTTTAATTTTTTCTCGCAGGAACAATCGGTTGGCGAAATAAAAAATTTTAATTCCCATTCTCCTTAAGAATGTTGTTTTGTATGTGGAGGAGCCTAAGAATCTTGAGCCTATTGCCATATCAGCTTCACCATTTATTATCGGTTCCTCAATTTTTTTTATCTCCGATGGCTTATGCTGTCCATCTCCGTCAACCTGAACACAAATATCATATCCCTTTTCCCAGCAATAAATGAAACCAGTTTGAACAGCACCACCAATTCCGAGATTCATTGGTAGATCCACTATTTTTACGAACTCAAACTTCCTGACAGTCTCTGAAGTTCTATCCTTTGAGCCGTCATTTATCACAAGAATATCATGGTCAGGAGCTTCCTTCTGTATTCCCCTTATAACTCTTTCTATATTTTTTTCCTCATTGTAAGCTGGAACAATTGCAAGCTTTTTCATGTTTTCAAAAAAATATTATCTTAAAAAGAGATGGTTTAATCAAGAAATCGAACCAAGGCTCTCTGATAAATCCTTTAAGATGATCTTAATAAAAGCAGTTACAGGAATAGCAAGGAGCATTCCCATTAGACCAAGGAGTTTACTGCCCATGAAAATGGAGACTATAACAATAATAGGATGAAGTCCTGAGCTTCTTCCAAGAATTCTTGGTGAGAGAATAAAATTATCAATACCTTTAACTATTGCAAAAAGAAGAAGAATGAAGATAACGGTTTTTAAAGATGGAGAATAACTTAAAGAAACGAGAATTGAAAGGGCTAAGGCTGAGTATGTCCCAAGATATGGGATTATATCACCTATCCCACCAATAAAACCAAGGAGAAGGGCAAAGGGAACTCCTATTATCAAAAGTCCTATGGAATAAAGAATTGCTACAATAAAGCATATTGTTAGCTGTCCCCTTATAAAGTTTGATATAAGAGTGTCGAATTCTCTCAGCCTTTTTGTCAGAGAAGATTCTGGATTTTCAGAAAATTTTCTCTTTTTAAAATCAGAGAAATCTCTCAGAAGGTAGAAGGTAAAAAATGGGATTATGAAGAGGTAGAGGATAAAAAGTATAAGAGAATTTATATTTTTGAAGATAAAGGAGCCGATTGATGGAAAAGCATTTATTAAAGATGGGATACTCTCCTTTATATTTGTAACTATCTGATTCCTGATTTCCCCCAAAAGTCCTTCCTTTGGTTTACCCTTGAAAATTGGCTCGAGAAAGGAAACTGCCTTATCAAGAAAATCAGGAAAAGATGAAAAAAAATCCTTTATTTGGAAAATAATTGTTGGAAGGAAGGAGGAAAAGATGATGATAAATATGAGAAGCATTAAAAAAATTGTTAGTAGGGAACCACCATTTTTGCCAAGAAAGGTTTTGGAAAGCTTTATGCTCAAAGGTTCAAGGGCGTAATAGAAATATAAGGAAATAATAAGGGGGGAGAAAATCTTACTGAAATATTTAAAAAGAATGAGAGAAATTATCAGGCTTAATAAAATTATTGTAAATTTTAAAATTACTGTGATTTTTTCTGACTTTATCATTAATTTTTGCCCATAATTATAGTGAGTCCTCTCCAGATGTAATCAAGACCTGATATTAAAACAAGGAAAAAAGTGATATAGTAAAAAGGAATAAGAAAAGGTAAACTTTTTGAAACAGCATTGAATAAAATAACAAGCCCAATTGTAACAGCCTCTGCTCCAGTAGTTATTTTACCCCAAATTGAGGGAGAAAAGGTTTTTATGTTGTAAAAAATCCTCAGGAAAAGAGCCCCCGATATTATTATAAAATCACGGGCTAAAACCGAATAAACAAGCCATTTTGGAATCGTGTTTAAGCTGGAAATTTCTGGAAATGAAAGTATTATAAATGTTGAAAGCATTAAAATCTTATCAGAAGCTGGATCGAGGATTGCACCAAGAGAACTCCTCTGATTGAATTTTCTTGCAACAAACCCATCCAGTCCGTCAGTCAGAGCAGCGATGGAGAAAATAACAAAACTTACTTTGAAATCTCCATTTAAAATAAAGAATATAAGAAATGGAACAAGTAAAAACCTTAATAATGTAATTTTTGTGGCTGTTGTCAACCTCATTTTTTAATGAGGGGGGAAGATTGCTTCCCCCTCTTAAATATCTTTTTTACTCTAATTTCCCTGCCTTTGCAACAAATTGATCTTTAAGCTGAACCACTGCCTCTTCAGTTGCCTCTCCGAGGATTGTCTCCCTGAAATCAGAAGATTGCATATCGATTACCATACCTCCTCCACCACCTCTTCCACTGAGAAGTCCACCGAGAAGAAGTCCAGATCTTTTGGATTCACCAGTCCCCTTTGCAACCGCTACAATTTCTCCTGTATCCACATCAATCATCCTCGCATTTATGACAACCTTAGCCTTTGTTTTCTTTGTTCCTATAGCTCCAATTCCCAAACTCCTTGACCATGCACCTCCACCGACACCAACCTGTTTTGTATCCATCCCAAAAGTTGTGATTGAGCCAATTATTATATATTTTACTCCGAGAATTTTCCCTATTTTAGCAGCTGTTTCTGGATTTGCTCTATCAGAAGTTGAAAAATCCTGCTCTGCAAGAATCTTGTCAAGGGCTTTTCTTTCAACAACTCTGTAAGTTCCATCATTTACAAGTTCTGTAACAAGCATATCTGATATGCCTTTACCTATATCCCAGTCCCATTCCCACCATTTATGAACTGCAGCAAAGTCAAAGTCAAAAACCGCAACTCTTGGTCCCTTTGCAAGGGATAAAGAAGGAAGAAACAAAAGGATTGTAAGAAAGGTTAAAAAGGTTCTTTTAAAAAGTCTCATTTTCCAACCTCCTTTTATAATATACTCTTTTTTTCTATCTAATGCAAAATATAAATCCCCTAAAAAAGAGAATTGGCACTATCTGTCGCTCTCTCATATAGTAGCTTCTGAGCCTTTGGGGGCGAAGAGAAGATTTCCCTCTCTCAAGGTAAGTTTCTCTCCATCCGTAATATCCATAAACATCTCTCCAGCCTTCATACTTATAAACACTTCTCCACCCATCATACTTGTAAACTGATTTCCAACCGTGGTAACCATAAAAATCCCGCCAGTTCCCTTTCTTGTAGCTGTAGTAATCTCCAATTAATGGAGAAAATACAAGAAAAACAAAAATTGAAAGAAAAATTAATCTTTTCATCTTAAACCTCCATAATATTTTATATCAAGAAGCATGCCATTGTAAAAAGTTTATCTGCAAAGGAGTTTTCTTTAGAATCTGTCCTATTTTTAAAACCAGTGTCCTATTTAAGTTAAAAAAAGAGCCAGCCTTTCGGCTGGCTCTCGGAAAATGAGGTTATTAGGAAGGAGGTTATAAGGAGGGGTTATCGATTCCTTCTCTGAAAACCTTTCTCCCTAAAATGACGCATTCTCTCTTGAGCAATGGTGGACTTTATTTCCTCAAGCTTTTTGAGCTGTTCTGGAGTGAGCTCTTTCTTTATATTATTTGTCATCAGGAATATGCTCTTGTGAATTTCAGCTTTAAGTTTGTAAATTTCGTCAATTTTTTTGAATGACTCTGCTTCCTTTCCCTCAAGTCCTCTGAGTTCAAGCTCCGCCTTCCTGCAAGCTGCTCTGAGGTCGATAAGTTTTTTCTCAGTATCAGTGAAGATCTTATCGATCTTCCCTATCTGTTCATCAGTTAGGTTCAACTCCTTAACAAAACGAGAGTTCTTCCACCATCTTCCAAACCTCTCAAAACCACCAAAGGGAACTGGTCCCATTGGTCCTTCTCCCATTGGTCCCATAAACTCCATATCATCTTCAGAGGCAATGGGAGGCACTGGCTCCTCCTTCCATCCATAGGAAAGAAGGAGAGAAGAAATAGCCAACAAAGAAACTAAAAGTAAAATGCTCCTTCGCATTTTCTATCCTCCTTTATTTTATTTATTTCCATTTTTAATTTGATTATAGAGATCAAGCTCTTCATTGGTAACCCAAACAACCTCTGATTCGTAATAGTTTGGCTC
>CAZFCI010000057.1:0-1522 GCA_964517525.1 uncultured Clostridia bacterium
AATTTAAATTTGGTTTTCTTGCAACTCATGAAGTTTTTTTATCTCCATTTGCGTGAGTTTGCTCTTTCTTTCCTCAGTTTACTCCCTATTTTCTCAATTTATTCAAAAAAAATTGTAAAAAAGGACCTTTTTGTTAAATCATATAATATGGAGATGAAAATGAAAAAGAATTACGCTTTCCTCAAAATTCTTAAGGAAAACCATTACAAGGTAATCATTCTGCTCACTCTTCTGTTTTTCTTTTTTAGCTCTTTCTCCAGTGAATTAATTCTTGCCAAAGAGAAACTTGGAAAATTAAAAGGAAGAGTCTCAGAAAAGTTTACTAAAAAACCCCTTTCAGGAGCGGAAGTTAAAATTAAGAGATTGTCCCTTCTTGCAATAACTGATGAAAGGGGGAACTTCACAATAGAAAATGTTCCCTTTGGAGAATACTCTGTTGAGGTTTCTCTACCAGGGTTCAAAACCCAGGTAAAGACAAGAATTATTTTAATTCCTGAATCCACAATTTTTCTTGATTTCGAACTTGAAGAAGCTCCTGTAGAATCTCATTCTGTAACAGTTTACCCCGAATATTTCATAAAAAATAAAGATGAAATAACAAGCACATCAAGACTAACTTACTATGAAGTTAGAGGTGATCCTGAAGGTTACAATTTACCAAGAATGCTCTCCTCTCTTCCAGGAGTTGCCACTGCAGAGGATTACTCGGCATCGATAATTGTAAGGGGAGGGAATCCTAACGAGAATCTTGTCTTAATAGATAATGTGGAGATTGACTCACCTGTTCATTTTCCTGACCTTGGAGGTGGGGGTGGTGGAATGACAATAATAAATACTGAACTTGTTAAAGATGTTTCTTTTTCATCAGGAGGCTTTCCTGCTCGTTTCGGTGAAAAACTCTCTTCAATAATGAACATCTCCATGAGAGAGGGAAACAGAGAAAAATTTGAGTCAACTTTAGACCTTTCCATGGCAGGATTATCCATAATTGCAGAAGGTCCCTTGAGCAAAGACACATCTTTTATTTTCAATTACAGAAATAGCTTTTTCAAATTTCTCGAAAAGTTCAGCGAAATAGGAAATGTAATTCCAGAATACGAAGACTACTATGCAAGATTTGATATTGACATGAATCCCAACAATAGAGCTTGGTTTTTCTGGATTAGAGGGAAAGATTATATGGAAGTTCCTGAAGAAATTATATTTAGCTCAGAGAAACTTTTATGGAGAGGTAATCAGGATATTATAGGGTTCAACTGGAGGTCATTATTAAAAAATAGTGGTTATTTTCTTACAACTTTTGCTTTCATAAATAATTGGGCTGACCTTTCAGCTGGAGAAGATTTCCAACTTAAAAACAATCAGACTCATATCTTTGGAAAATTTTCCTTCACAAAGGAAATCTTTAAAAATCATATTTTTGAGATAGGAGCCCAGTTTGGAAATATGGGACTTTCAAGGAGATATATGATTAAATCCCACAGATCCCCTTCTGGGTTAATAATTGAGGAAGAGGATATAG
>CAZFCI010000058.1:0-3891 GCA_964517525.1 uncultured Clostridia bacterium
AAAGCTATTTGGAGGGAATCTATCTCCTCTCTACTCATTCCCCTCCTTCTTAATCCTATACCGTTTATTCCATAGATCATTGCTGGTCTTGCTCCAACAACCTTTGAAAAGGGAGGAACATCCTGAGTTATTACAGAGTAACCTCCTATGTAGGCAAATCTTCCAATTCTTGTAAACTGATGAACACCAGTGAATGCTCCAACAACAGCATAGTCCTGAACTTCTACATGACCTGCAAGGGTGGCTCCATTTATCAAAATTGCCTCGTTGGCTATTTTACAATCATGGGCTACATGGGAGTAAGCCATTATGAAATTCTTGTTCCCAATATAAGTAACTCCCCCACCATGGGGTGTTCCCCTGTTTATTGTGACAAATTCCCTTATTGTGTTTTCATTACCAATCTTCAAAAAGGTTTCTTCTCCTTTATACTTTATATCCTGGGGCTCCCTTCCAAGGGATGTATAGGGGAAAATATGATTTCTCTCCCCAATTTCTGTATTCCCTTCAACAACTGAATGGGCTTCTATTCTATTCCCTTTACCTATTTTTACACCTTTTCCTATTATCACATAGGGACCAATCCATACTTCCTCGTCCAACTCTGCTTTTTTGTCTATCACCGCTGTTGGATGTATGTATCTCATTCCTTTTCAACCATTGTAGAGAGAAATTCTGCCTCTGCAACCTTTTCATTCTCAACAAAGGCTTCAGCCCAGAGCTGACAGAAATTTCCTCTAATCTTTGTAACTGAAACCTCCATTCTTAACTGATCTCCTGGAACAACTGGTTTTCTGAATCTTGCCTTATCAACTCCAATTAGATAGATCAACTTTTTCTCCCTTCCTTTAACTGAACCGAGGAGGAGAACCCCTCCTGTTTGAGCCATTGCCTCAAGGAGCAGGACTCCTGGCATAATCGGATTTTCAGGGAAATGCCCCTGGAAAAATGGCTCGTTGAAAGTCACATTCTTTATTCCTACAGCTCTTTTGCCTTCCTCGAAATCAACTATTCTGTCCACAAGCAGAAAAGGGTAGCGATGGGGAAGTCTTTTTAATATTTCTTTTATATCAATCTTGTTCATTTTTTCTGAGCGGGTGGAGTAGCCTTTGTCTGATCGTATCTTTTTATCAACTCATCAGTTATATCTGCTTTCCTGTCATAGTAAATAATTCCTTGAGTAGCAAGGTCAAGAATCAGGGTATAGTTTCCTTCCTGTCCAATTTTTTCTATTATTGGGTTTACTTCATCCTGCAATTTTTTGAAAAGTCTTGCTTGAAGGTTGGCAAGTTCCCTTTCAGCATCCTCTTGAAATCTCTTCAAAGCAGTCTCTTTCTGGTCTATTTCATTAAGAAGTTTGTTTAAAGCATCCTCACTGAGAGCATACCTCTGGGATGAATACTTATTTCTGAGATCTGTAATCTCCTTCAATTTGGCATTATACTCACTCTGCTTCTTTGCCCTTGCATCATTCAACTGTTTCAAAACATCTTTTCCACCGATTGAATCTTGAAGAACCCTGTTTGAGTCAATAAAGGCAATCTTTTGCTGAGCAAAGGAAAATGCAAAAAGGATCAGAGTTAATGAAATTAGAATTGAAAATCTCTTTATCATTCAAATCCTCCTTAAAATGTAGTTCCTATTGCAAACCTGAAGGCATAATGGGAATCCCCAGGTCTTGCTATTCTCGGGTTGTAAGAGAATATAAGGCGCATTGGAATTCTTAGTTGCGGAACAAAAATCCTTGCCTCAATTCCTGTGCAGGAGTATAAATCCTCCAGATTTATCTTTTTGCCGATCTCATAAACATTACCAACATCGTAAAAGAAGACAGCTTTGAGGGGTCCACCTATTGGAATTTGATATTCAAAGTTGAAGAGAAGACTTTTATCTCCACCTACAAGAGTCCCAAGCTCATTTCTCGGTCCAATTGTGTAGTATTCAAAACCTCTCAAAGTATAGTCTCCTCCCATGTATATCCTTTCCCAGAAAGGAATATCCTCCCCCTTCAAGGGTTTTACAAATGAGCCTTCAAAATGGAAACCAAGAACATGATTTCTCCATATCCTGCGGAAATGTTTCCATTCAAAGGTAGGCTTCCATAGATGAATGTCCCCCCCAAGAAAGGTTCCAGAATATTTCATTGAGAGGAGATAGAGGGAGCCTTCTGTTGGGTCAATTGGGCTGTCAATAGACGAATAGTAAATTGTCGGAAGGATGCTTGAAATCCTCTGCTTTCCAATTGACCAGTAGTACCAAGGGAGACTCCAAAGAAGGTCTTCATTAACATCCTTTACTTCAATGAATGCATTTGTATAAGAGAAGTCAAATCTGAAGAATCTGTAAATCCTCGTTGAGAATGTAAAATCAATACCTTTATCTCTTCTTGTATAAAGCCATGGATACTCAAGGGAACTGTTGTAAAGATTTAAACCTACAGTCATTGGAAGGTCAAAAAGATATGGCTCTGAAAAACCGAGTCTGTAATTTTTACCCCTCTTCGCTGTCTGAAGGGTTACATCAAAGACCTCTCCACCACCAAGGAAATTTACTGTTTGATAGGAAAGAGCAACAAAAGGACCTTCAAGACCACTATACCCACCTGTAAACTGTATTGAGCTTCTTTGAAGTTCCTTTACTTCCATTGAAACATTTATCTTTCTATGGTCTGAAGGATCTGGCTTTACCTCTGGAAATTTCTCAAAGTCAACAAGTCCGAGCTGTTTTACCCTTTTAAGACTTAACTCAAAGAGTTTTGTGTTAAATATATCACCTTCCCGGAGGAGCCATTCCCTCCTTATAACAAAATCCTTTGTAAAGGTATTCCCTTTGAACTCGAGTTTTCCAAGGTGACACTGGTCATTCTCCTGAACATGGAGTTCAAGATGGACAAGTCTCTTCTCAGGATCGAGATTTTCTATTGGCATTATCTGGGCATAAAAGTATCCTCCCTCTCCATAGAGTTTTTGAATCTCCTCTATCCCTTTATTCCTCTTTTTAACATTGTAGACATAACCTTTCTTCATTTTCAGAATAGATTCAAGAATCCTTGCGGGAAGAACTTTATTTCCTATAATCTTTACTGAGCCGAGCCTGTACTGGGGTCCCTCTTCAACAGGAATAACGAGTTTAATCATTTCTTTCTTCGAAAGAAATATATTCCTTTTCTTAATCCTTTCAACCCTTGGAGTTCCAATTTTAACTTCCATGAAACCTTTGCTCTGATAGTACTCCTTTAACTTATCAATCCCCTTTTCAAGCTTCTCCTGGGAGTAAACATCCTTTGATGTGATCCATGAAATAATCCCATGCTTCTTTATCTCTTTCATCCCTCTCCTGAGGGAAGATGAGGAAAGTCTTTTATTTCCTTCAAAGGCAATCTCCCCAACCCTAACCTTTGAACCTTCGTCTATCTCAAAGGTTATTTCAACCTCTCCTTTATCTTTTTTAATCTTTGTATTTACTTTGCCGTTAACAAGACCCTTTGATTGGAGAAGCTCTTTTATTACTTCCTCTACTTTCATTATCTTGTAAGGAGAAAAATAGGAGTATGGAAGAAGGCTTATGTTTTTCTCTTTCAGCTTATTTTTTATATCCTCTTCCTTTATACTCTTGCTCTTTTTATACTCAACATTTTTAACAACAGGATTCTCCTCTACATATATTTTTAGAATGCACCCAGAACCTCCATTCTCCTTTTCAATTCTTAAATCAGAGAAGAAACCTGTTGACCAAAGAGTTTTAAAGTCACCGGAAACAATTTCTTCATTGAACTCTTCCCCCTCCCTGCTCTTCATGTAAAAGAGTATTGTATCCTTTCCGACTTTCCTATTACCAATCACATCAATTCTCTCAATTATTTCTGAGGAGTATGCAGAAAGACTTAAAGAT
>CAZFCI010000059.1:0-17365 GCA_964517525.1 uncultured Clostridia bacterium
CTCTAACTCTTATCGCATCCTCCCAGGTGAAATAGTAATAAAGGTCAGGATAAAAATAGTAGTAGTCAGGATAGTAAAACAATGCATAATCGAATCCCCTTATCATAAATTGAAACCTGTTCTTCTGATTGATGTATCCGAGGAATATTGACCTTAAATCACTTACCGATAAAGCATCAAGATAGAATATATGGTCTTCAAAAATATCTGATAGGGCAAGGGATGTCCCTCCATAAATTGTTCCATCAGTGAAAACACCTGCTGAAATGGGAGGTCTTGCCATAAGGAAAAGCTTCCCAATTCCTTTATGTTGTTTAATTTTTTTCTCATCAACATTTAAATGCCACTTGGGGGAAACAACACCCTCTACTTTAGCTGCTCCAAACTCTCCACTTTCAACTGCCTCCTTTGCTACATTATCCCTTACCTCAAGGGGTTCCTTGAACTGTTTTCTGTAAAGGTTGAAATAACCTTTATGGAAGGAAGAAAAGAAGAGAGTGTCAGGAGAATCAGGTAAAGGATTTGGGAAAAAGTTCCCTGTTCTAACATCCGTGTATCTCATCAATTTGTTTTCTTTTAAATCAATTGCGTAAATGTTAAAGGCTCCCCTTTCATCAGAGCAGAAGTAAAGAGTGTTACCATCCCTTGAAAAAAAGGGAGTTATGTCATTTCCCTCTGTAAATGTAACCTGTCTTCTTGAAGAGAGATCTTTGCTATCAGCAATGAATATTTTATCCTTTCCATTTACAACCACTGAAAAGGCTATCCATTTTCCATCCTGAGAGAAGGCAAGGGATTTCTCCCTGAGGTTATCGTTGGTAAGTCTTTTAAATTTTTTGCTCTCAAGCTCCACTGAGAAAATATCCCATTTTCCATCGTGGTAAGCTGTGAAAAGGATCTCCTTTCCATTTGGAGAAAAAACTGGAGAGGATGGCTGGACATAGGAAATCTCAACCTTGAATGTCTCCTTTCCATCAATGGCAGAAATTGTAAAGAGATAGGTTTTGTGACCCTTGTTTGCAAAAAATGCAAGATTTTCACCCTTTGAATCCCATGAAATGTCCTTTCCATAAGAAGGATCGAAATTTGCTGAAATATATTCGTATCGGGAAGTGTATCCAGGTGTTAAATTCTTTATTGTGCTTCCATCTTTAACTGAAAGTAAGAGGATATCTATATCCTCATCCTTCATGTTGGCTGTAAGGATTGCAACAATTTCTCCAGAGGGAGAGAGCTCATGGGAAATATCGTAGGCAAAGGGGAACTCTGGACCAATTTTCACAGAGTAGTCCTCTGGATTCTCCTTTGTTAAGAATTCCTTAAATCTTTCCCGCATGAACTTTTTGAACTCATAATTGAATTCCTTCTTGCCCATTTTAAAAGTTTCCTTAAAGGGAATGTTTTTTGCAAAAATTGAAGCTTTTTTTGCTTCCCATAGAATCTGCCTTACCCCACTCTTTCCATATTTTGATTCTACAAAGTCAAAAATCGCATGACCAAAATCATAAGGAGCCCTTGAATAGGAGGAGCGAAACTCTCCACTTTCGTCCAGCTCTGGGAGAATGTCGTTTAAAGTGGCATCCCTCACTATCATCAAACTTATTGGAGACCATTCCCCTGTGGCGTATTCTGCAAGCCCTTCCATTATCCAGAGAGGTGGTTCCTTTATATTGTAAGTTCCACCTTTAATATCTCCGTATAAAATTGAATATTCAAAAATATGAGTTAGCTCGTGGGTTATTAGATTGTAAAGTTCCTCGTCAGGTATATTTGTGGGAAGAACTATTCTGTGGAGTATTGGCTCAGCAAAGGCAAGAACTCCTTCTGGAAGTATTCCTGGATAAAGATTTGTCTGCTGAAAGTCTCTCTGGTTGTCGTAGACAATTATAGGGGTTTTCTCCTTTATTTCGTGCAAAAAAAGAGCTTGGAGCCTTTTGTATGCATCCTCAGCAATTCCAGCAACCAGTTCAAGCCTTTCCTTTTCCGCTCCGTAGAAGTATATTTCAAAGTGCTCTGTTTGATAGGATTTCCAGTTAAATTTTTTTGTTATTATTTTGTTCTTCCCGTGGTAGGGGAACTGGGAAAAGATCAAATTTGAAGAAAGGAAAATCAAAAAGATTGTAAATAAAATTCTTTTCATTTTTTCCCCCTTTCAATAGATTATATATCTTTCTTCCTCAATTTTTTTCTGGAAAAGATCCTTTAAATATTTATTTGCAACCCTTTGCATTATGTCCATAAAGCCCCTTTCAATAGTGGTATCAGGATTCTCATAACCCTTTTCCTCCTTGAAGGATCTGGATGAAATTATTGAGCCTGTTGAAGAGTCTATGAGAATTATTTTTATATTGAAAACAAAGAATTTCATTGGGACTATTCTTCTCCCAGGATATTCTGTGTAGGGTGAGCTTTCCATTATCACATTCCTTTTTTCCTCTTTGATATTTGCTGTTCCAGTTATAATAAGATTCTTTCCGTCTCCAGCAATATTCTTCCAGAAATCTGAGTCGCCAAATACTTTATCTCCGTTCTCCAATTTTATCTCTTTAAAAATGACATTGGTTGAGTGGGCACTCCTCAGGTCATTCACAATAAAATTCGCAACCTCCTTTCCTGCTGGAAACTCCTTTGGAGTTTCTGAAACAAAAAAGTTTGTTACGATTATCTCATTAAAATCAGATAATTTAATTGCGGATTCAACTGGAATTTCTATTTTCACTTTCATTGGCTCTGCGCAGGAAATTAGGAGAAAAGCAGAAAATATAGAGATCCAAAAAGGAAAAATTCTTTTATTTTTAAATCTTCTTTTGCTCACTTTTTCTCCTTTCTTTCAATGATTGAGAGGCAAGCCTGGTAATTCTTTTTGACATAAATATTATCATTGGAATATTGAAGGGCAATCTGGTAAAGATTAAAAGCTTCATTGAACATTCCCTCCCTCTCATAGGCAACTGCAAGATTGTTGTAAGCTTTCCAGTTTGTTGGGTCAAGTTCTATAGCCCTCTTCCATCTATATATTGCCTCCTTCCAAAGTCCCTTCTGGGAAGCCATCACTCCAAACTTAAGATTTTTCTCAGCATCTACTTTCTTATCAGAAGAAATTAGAAAGGGAGAGTAAAGAATTAAAATTAAAAGAATTATAATTGTTCTCTTCACAAAGTAATTTTTGCAAATGTTTTTTCCCCTGTCAAGCATCTTTAAGCCTCATATTTTATATCAGCAAAAAACATGCCAGATAAGAAATGACTCTAAAAGGATTTTTTTTAATTTTTTTTATGTCCTTTTTGTTAGACGAATGTCCTCTTGAGCTTTTTACCTGATCCAGCCAGGGAGAGCGCCCTCTTTTCTTGCCCTCTCTAAAAATTCCTCAAGATCCTTTTTAGCTTGCTCCAGCTCCTTCTCTGCTTCCTCCAGTTTTCTTGTATCCTCCACAATTTTTACCTGAATCTGATCCCTTCTTGCAGGGTCATCTATAGCGTAGAAATCCCTGTAAAGAGCATCAATTTCTTCCTTCAAACTTTCCACTTTTTGTTGAGCTTGAGATATTCTTTCCTCGATCTCCCTTTTCAAATTTCTCCAGTATTTTTCATCCTTCACTTCCCCTTGAGGAGCCTCTTCTGAGCCCGCCTTCTCTTCCTCTTTTATTTCCTCCTCCCTTCCCATTACTGAAATATTACCTTTGAGCTCCTTAAGAGTTTGATTGGTTATAACCTTCTCCTTCTTGACCTTTTCCTTTTCTTCCTGGCTCTGGGCAAGGATTGTTCCAATAGCAATTAAAAGAAGGAAAATCAAAAAACTTATCCTCTTCATCAATTTAAATTTAAAACATAAAAAAGGAAAAGTCAAAGTTTTTTGCTTGACTTAATTTTCATATCATTGTATTGATATAAAGTGCAATAAAAAAAGGAATTTTATGGAGGGTGATGTGTTTAATTTAAAAAAATATTTAATTTTTGTTTTATTTGCTTTTTTCCTTGCTACCTTTCTTCATTCTGAGGAGCTTAAAATAACAGTTGTTCCTAAGGGTGAAATTGAGAGACTTGAAATGGTGACCGAGATTTCCATAACTTTCAACAAATCCATGGTTCCAATAGGGGAAGTGAGAAAGGAATTTGTTCAGGATTTTGTTACCATAAATCCACCTTTAAAGGGGAAGTTCTACTGGGCTGGGGACAGGATTTTGATTTTTCATCCTGAAGAAAGATTACCCTATTCAACAAGGTTTGAGATAAGAATAAAAAAGGGGATAAAGAGCATTACCGGGGAGGTTTTAACCAGAGATTTTGTTTCAACCTTTGAGACCCCAGCCCCATCTTTGATTCAAACAATCCCCTATCATGGCTCTAAAATAAGAAAGAATGGGGAAATTATTCTTGTTTTCAATCAGCCCGTTTCTCTTGAAGAAGTTGTATCAAAAATCAAATATAATATTTACTCCTACTATTACTCTATTCCAGAGGGCTTTGACACGCATTCCTTCGATGCCTACGACAAAATAACAAATGTTAAAGAAATTTTAATTTTAAGAAAGCCATTCTCCTTGGAAGTTAAAGCGGAGTATGAAAAGGGCTCAACCCAGAAGGTTAAAATAATTCCAGTTTCTCCTCCCCCCCTTAATTCCCTTGTTAAAGTTTTAATACCTCGTGGCTTCAGGGGGAAAGAGGGTAATTTGGGAACAAAGAAAGATTATGAAATCAGCTTTTATACACCGAACACATTTCTTTACGGAGGAATATCATGTTTTGAATGCAATCCTTATTCAACAATCTCAATAGTATTTTCAAACCCAGTTTTTCCTAAGGAGGCTATAAAAGGTCTGAAGCTTTTTGATGTGTCAGAGGAGAAATTTTTAGAGCCAAAGGAAGAAATTTATGATTATAGCAACGAACATGTTTATATTTCAGATTTATTCAATCTAAAGGCAGGACATTCATATAGATTGGAGATACATAAAAGTTTAAAAGACATATACGGGCATAATTTAAACTACAATGTGGTCGAAAACTTTTCTCTGAAAAGTTATCCCTACTCAATTGAGCTAATAAACAGATGGGGGGTTATAGAGGCAAAAGGTCCAAAATATCTTTCCTTGAGGGTTGTTAATGTTGATTCTGTAAGAAGGGAGGTCAAGGAGATTGAGGATAGTGAAATTGGAAAGTTCCTCTCTAATCTTGACAGTGAAAAATCAGTTCTTCTGAAACCGAATTCTCCTGAGGTGAAATTTAAGACTGAAAAAGATAAATTTACAATAATCAACATGGATTTGGGGAAAATATTGGGAAAGGATTTCGGGATTATTTATACAGAGATGGAAGCAAAGGATGTAAAACCTGGAACAGATTATGAAAATGGCTCAAGTTTTGTAAAGGGGATTCTTCAGATTACAGACATTGGAATATCTCTTAAATACTCTCCCCATAACATGCTAATATACACAACAAACCTTTCTACAGGAAAGCCGATTCCAAAATGCGAAATAAAAATAATGAACATGTTCGGTACAATTCTCTGGAAAGGTGAAACAGATGAAAATGGGTTGTGTCTATCACCAGGGACAGAGGATTTTGGAATAGAAGATAATTGGGAGACAAATTTTATTGTTGTTGCGAGGAAGGGAGAAGACAGAGCCTTTGTTACAGAAGAATGGAATGAAGGGATAGAAGGATGGCAGTTCAATCTTGATATGGAGTGGGAACCGAGCAAGAGAAAGGTCATGGGATATATTTTCACAGATAGAGGAGCTTACAGACCAGGGGAGGATGTTTATGTAAAGGGAATATTCCGTGTGGATGAGCTTAAGAATTTGAGCATTTTAGCCAACAAGAATATTGAATTTAAGATTTATGACTCAAGGGGGAAGGAAATTCTTACAAAAGAAATTACTTTAAACTCCTATGGCTCTACTTCCTTCTCCTTCAAAATTCCAGAAGATTCTCCAACAGGTTATTACAGAATTACTTCAAAAGTTCCAAAGGAACTGAAAATAGAGGAAAGGGATAGAGAGTTCTCCCATTCCATTCTTGTTTCAGAGTTCAGAAAGCCTGACTTTAGGGTTGATGTATCTATCAAGAAGAAGGATTATCTCCCTGATGAAAAGATGGAAGGTTTGATCAAGGGGTCATATCTTTACGGAGCACCGATGAAGGATTGCAAGGTGAAATGGACCCTGAGAAAATCCCCAACATCCTTTTCTCCTCCCCTCAAAGGGGAGCTTTCTTCAAAGAACTATGTTTTCGAGGATTGGACAGAGGAGAAAGAGCATTATGGAAGTGAGCTTGTGGCAAACGGAGAAGGAGTTTTATCAAAGAATGGCGAATTTTTTGTTGAAGAGAAGCTGGCTTATAGTGAAAAACCGATGAGTTATCTTTTTGAAGGGGAGGTTACAGATGTTTCTGAGCAGGCTATTTCCAACAGAGCATCTTTTCTCCTCCATCCCTCTGATTACTATCTTGGAATTGAGTATACAGCATACTTTTTTGAGAAGGGTAAGCCTTTTAGAACAACAGTTGTAACTCTTGATAAGGAAGGTAATTTTTCTAAAGGGAAAAATGTGAAATTAGAGTTGATAAAAAGGGAGTGGCACTCTGTTCAGGTAAAAGAGGAGGGCGCATATTACAGATACAGAAGTGAACCTGTGGATACTGTTTTGAAAACTGTAGAGATTACAACCTCTGATAAGCCATCTCCTATTGAATTCCCTCTTGAAAGTGCTGGTTTCTATATTCTTAGGGCTTCCTCCAAAGATAGTAAGGGTCATATTTTAAAATCTGGCTTTGATTTTTATTGCATTGGTGAAGGATTTACAGCATGGGAAAGGTATGACCACAACAGAATAGATATTGTTCCAGAGAAAAAGGAATTGAAACCAGGTGAGATAGCAAGAATTCTTGTTAAATCTCCATGGGAAGAATCAATGGGTATTTTGACCATTGAAAGGAGCGGAATAATTGAGTATTTCCCAATTTCCCTTAAAGGCTCCAATCAGGTAATTGAAGTTCCCATCAAAAAAGAATACATCCCGACAATTTATGTATCTGTTTTGCTTGTTAAAGGGAGAACATCCGAAAAATTGGAGGAAGGGGTTGATGTTGGTAAACCAACATTCAGGCTCGGATACACAAAGCTCGAGATTTTGCCTGATGAGGTTTATCTGA
Source organism: uncultured Clostridia bacterium (assembly GCA_964517525.1). Classification (GTDB taxonomy): domain Bacteria; phylum Acidobacteriota; class Aminicenantia; order JBFLYD01; family JBBIMS01; genus JBBIMS01. The sequence goes on from CAZFCI010000059.1 coordinate 7,155, forward strand.
AATTAGATCTTAAAACAGAAAAGGAGGAATTCAGACCAAGGGAAAAGGTCAAGGTCTGGCTTCAGGTTAAGGATTTTGAAGGGAAAAGTAAAAAGGCAGAGGTTACCCTTTACGCTGTTGATTATGGAGTCCTCTCTCTAACAGGATACAAAGTCCCAGACCCAATTTTATATTTCTACAAAGAGAGATTTTTGGGTGTGAGAAACTCTGAGCTGAGAAATGTTCTTATAAGCAGGGAATATCTAAAGGGAAAATTGGCAGAGGAAGCTGGAGGAGGAGGTTTTGAGGAATCCCTATTCCAGATAAGAACAGATTTCAGAATTACTCCCTTCTGGAAAGGGGAGGTAATTACCGATGAAAATGGATTTGCGGAAGAATCCTTTGATCTTCCCGATTCATTAACAACCTTTGTTATAATGGCTGTTGCCCAGACCCTTGACTCCCAATTTGGTTCCACTAAAAAAGAGATAAGGGTTTCGAAACCATTGATGCTCTTCCCATCCCTTCCAAGATTCCTTATTATTGGAGATAAATTCGAAGGAGGGATAAGGGTTCAGAACAATACAAAAGAGAAGGGAGAGCTAATTATAAAGGTTAAAAGCCTTTCCCAGAATTTAAAAATTCTAAAGGAAGAAGAAAAAATTGCCATTCCTCCTGAAGGTTCCTACCTTTTTAGATTTCCAATGGAAGCATCCTCCCATGGAATTGGTAGAATTCAGTTCTTTGCATTATTCAAGATTGGTTCAAAGGAAGAAAGGGATGCTGTAGAGGTGAAGATACCTGTCAAAATACCAAAAATAAGAATAGATTCTGCAAGTTATGGAAGCACAGATGGAAGGGAGACTTTGAAAATTTCAGTTCCAGAAAATATTTATAAAGACGCAGGAGGCTTGAGAATTTCCCTTTCATCATCTGCCCTCTCTGACCTTGAGAAGAGTGCTGAGTTCCTCCTCGAATATCCTTATGGTTGCACAGAACAACTTTCCTCCATGCTAACCCCCTTAATTGCCCTTTACGATCTTTCAGGAGCATTCAAGTTCAAAAATATTGACAGGAAAGAGATTGAAAATATTGTAGCAGAGACCCTTTCAAAGATTTCCAAAAACCAGAAGCCTGATGGTGGATTCGGCTTCTGGAGCGATTCTTTATACTCAAATCCCTTTGTCTCTTCCTATGTTCTTTTCATTTTCAAAATGGCTGAAGAGAGGGGATTGAAAATTGAAAAAGATTCAAGGAATAGGCTCATAGAATATCTTAAAAATGTTCTAAAAGGGAAAATCCGTTCTGATCTCATAGTAAGGTCCTTTGCCCTCTACTCCCTTTCCCTTTACGGAAGCCACGATGAAAGTTATCAAACCCTTCTCTATGAAAGGAGGGAGTCCCTTCCTCTATTCTCAAAAGCTTTTCTCCTATCTTCCATCGCAAGGACAAAAAAGAGCTCTCCAATGAAGGATAATCTTCTCAGAGAAATAATGAACAAGGTGAGGCTTGAGGCTTCAGAGGCTCACTTTGAGGAAGGAGGATTCGATGGCTCTGGAATTTACATGCATTCAGATTTGAGGACAAACGCAATAATTCTCCTCTCCCTCCTTGATGCAGATCCAAATTCCCCTGTTATTGAAAAACTTGTAGCCTATATCCTCGGAAAGAGAAAAAATGGTGCATGGAGGAACACTCAGGAAAATTCTTACGCCCTTATTTCCTTGAGTGAATATTTCATGAGGAAGGAAAGTAAGGAAATAGATTTCAATTTCACTGGGAGAATTGATGGAAGAAAGCTTCAGCCTATAAAATTCAATGAAATCAAGAAAGAGGTTATAAATATTGCCATGGAAGAAATTGCAAATCTTTCAAAGGAGCTAAATTTGGTTCTTGAGAAGAGTGGGAAGGGCAAATTGTTCTGGATGGTAAATCTTTCTTACTATACAAAGGGGATGGACCTTCAAGAGATAAATCAGGGATTTTATATTCAGAAATTCTATGAAGATTTAAACACAGGAGAAATGAAAGATAGCTTTAAACTGGGAGACCTTATAAAGGTGAGGATAAAAATTAATGTCAGTGCTGAGAGGAACTATGTTGCTGTGGTCGACCCAATACCAGCAGGAACTGAGATAGAGGATTCTTATCTCAAGACAACAAGCCTTGAGAATCAGAAAAAGCTTGGAAAAATTTCATGGCACTTCAATCACATAGAGAAATATGATGACAGAATGCAGATATTTGCCGATGTTCTTCCTCAGGGAGAGCATGAATTTGCCTATATTATAAGGGTAACTTCAAAGGGAACATTCTCTGTTCCACCGACAAAGGTTGAAGAAATGTACAACCCTGAAGTCTTTGGAACAACAAAGGGAGAGATTGTAAAGGTTGAATAGAAATTATAAAATTTTAAATACTTATGAGTTTTTGGGGCTTTCCAATAATCCCTTTGATTTTCTGGTTAATTCTTTTCCTTTTTCTATGGAAAATACCTTTAGCATTGGATCAGGTCAGGGATAACAAGACAAAAAATAGCTTAAATCCGATCGAGAATTTTTCAATCTCAGTAATCATTCCTGCCAGAAATGAAGAAAAGAACTTAAAATCTCTACTCGATTCTTTGGTTATGCAGTCCATTAAACCCCTGGAGATTATTGTTGTCAATGATAACTCAAGAGACAATACAGCTAAGGTAGCCTTAGAGAAAGGAGCAAAGCTTATAAACCTGCTTGAATTGCCCTATGGCTGGACTGGTAAATCTTATGCTTGCTTCGAAGGTGCTAAATATTCTTCTGGCGACATACTTGTTTTTCTTGATGCTGATACTATTCTTGAGGTAGATGGACTTCGTCGTCTGTTACAACTTTATGAAAAGACTGGAGGGTTCCTTTCCGTACAGCCTTTTCATCTAATGAAGAAACCATATGAAAAACTTTCGGCTTTTTTTAACTTGATTTCTTTCTTAAACATGAATATTTCTTCTATAATTCCGTGGCTTAACAAAACCATAGGAGCCTTTGGTCCTTGCTTTATATGCAGAAGATCTGAATATTTTGAAATAGGCGGACACGAAGCAGTGAAAGGAGAGATAATTGAAGATATGGCTCTGGCAAATTTGGCTTCGAAAAAAGGTTATAAAGTTAATGCTTTTGCAGGAAGGGGAGTGATTTCCTTCAGAATGTATCCAGAAGGTATAAGCCAGCTTGTGGAGGGATGGACAAAGAATTTTGCAACTGGCGCTGTTAAGACAGGATTTTTACTTTTTTTGATTTCCTTCGGATGGATTACAGGTGCTCTGAGCGGACCAATAGATATTTTCAAAGGATTAGTTATAGGCAACATTTGTCTTTTGAAGAACGGCATCATTTTATATATTCTTTTTTCTGCTCAAATCTATTTTTTCTTGCGGAAGCTTGGGAATTTTGGGGTTATTTCATCTACCCTCTATCCTTTTAACCTTGCATTTTTTATATTTATCTTTTTAAGGTCGTTAGTATATACTTACCTTCTTGGTTATGTTTGCTGGAAAGGTAGAAAAATCCCACTTAGGAAGAGGTCTTGAAATGAAAATTTTTGAATTTAGCCCTGCCTTAAAAATTACTCTTAACTTCTGCCTTTGGCCATTGATTCATCTTCTTGCTGGATATGTCGCAGCGAGAAGAGAAAGGGCTTCTTTTAAACCTGAGAAGAGCATTTATAGACTAAGAAAGTTTGAAATAAGTGGGAAAGTTTATGAATTTTTGGGAGTGAGATTCTGGAAAAAGTATTTACCCGATTTTGGAAATTTTTTTAAAAAAGGTTTTTACAAAAAAAAGCTTAAAACAAAGGAAATAGAATATTTGAAAACTTTTTATGTGGAAACCTGCAGAGCTGAATTCGCTCACTGGTTGACCATGGCAGGAGCCCCGGTGTTTCTTTTATGGAACGAATGGTGGGGTGAGCTGATAATGCTTGGTTATGCCTTGCTGGTTAATTTACCCTGTATTATTACTCAGCGTTATAATCGCGCTCGTCTTAAAAGGATTTTAGAAATGTAATATTACGCACTGCAGAAGATTTCATTGGGTTAGAGACTAAGTATAATATAAAGAATAGGATATGGATTTCTATGTTTGACATGTTACAATTTATTCTTGGATTTTCTGGATAATTTTAATTAATAAAACTATCGTTTAAAACAAATAAGCAAGACTGACAGAGAAAACATAGTTATACATATTAAGACGGTAGACGATATCTGCAGGAACAGGAATTCCTATGGCCTGAAAATATGAGGCTGGGATAGCAGTTTCGTATTTGTTTTTATTTAAGCCAAAAGAAAATCGCTGGTCAAGGGCAAGCTTACCTTTCCCGATGTCAAAATCCAGTCCTCCACCGATAATATAACTCAGTTCTATAGCATTGAGTTGGCTTTTAATATCTTCAATCTGAAAGTATGAAAAATTGTAACCAAGGATTTTTATATTAACAGTATTTTCCAGCTTTCCTTTGAGTTTGAAGCTGGATGATAGCCCTGTAAGGAAAGTGGGTTTAACCTTCCAATTTAAGGGTAAGGTAACTTTTAAAAGAATTGGGATTTCTAAATAATCAAGCATTCTTTTATCAACTACATTAACTTGAAAACCAGGTATTTCCACTGGCATAGGGACTTGAACATCATATTTTCCTCCTTTCTGGGAGTATAGCAACTCAGGTTGCAAAAAAAGCCAGTTTGTTATTTTAATATTACTGACCAACCCAATAGTAAGACCATTGGTAGCGTATTTTTTTACCTCCACATTAGCGCCAGTATCTTCAGCCCTTAGCTGGCTACTGGTATATCCGACTTTAAATCCCAGAGTCCCCCAGTCAATTGCTTCTGAAAAATTGCTAAAGATAAAAAACAAGATTAGGATGAAAATTAAATTTATAAAGTTTTTCTGCCTCATCTATAACCTCCTTGGAATTGATTTTATCACTGGATTTTTTAAAAACAAAATATTAAAATTTTTGGGTTTAATTACTAACATTTACCGATTCAAGAGTAACGAGAATTCTTAGAACGGATAGTTATTTTTGAGTTTTCAATTTTGAGGTTATCTCTATTACTGCCTTTGTGCTTATCTCCTTCATATTGATGGTTCTTCCCTTGCCCTGCTTCTTGTATTCAGCGCTGAAGACAGTTTTTCCGGATGATTCATGGAAAAGATTAAGAGTTATATAAAGAGAGTAGGAATATTCCGTATAAGGGATTGTTGCTCCTGGCATGGGTTGAGGAGTTGAATCATGTAAAATTCCTTCAGATGAGCCCGATGATGTGAATTCCATAACCTTTCCATATACAATTGTATCAACTCCTAACTCACTTATAAGTTTCTTCATTTCAGATTCACTATATTCCTTTGCTGTCCTTAAACCAAGCTTAGAGAAAACTTCCTTAACTTTTTCTTTTTCAATGACATTGAAACCTTGCTTTTTGAAAGCTTCAATTGCTCCTTCCTGTAGAATTTTTCCTGAGGATGGCTCTCCAGGTGTTGGCTCAAACTCAAGAACCGCAACATTCTTGATAAACTTTGGATCAAAGGAAGGGTCCATCTGGAAGTTTAAAGGAGTGGTGGCGCATTGATAGAGGATTAGAATCGCTAAAAAAATCATGAAATTTAATTTTTTCAATTAGCACCTCCTTAAAAGTTTTTTAATCCTCTAAAGTTAAATAAGTACTTCACTTTTCCCCTTAAGCTTTAATTTTATCAAATTTAATTTATAATTTGAAATTTTAAACTTGCAGTATCATAAAATTTACTTTATCCCTGAGAAAATTGCATCGTGAACCCTTGGTCTTACTTCCCTTATTTTTTGATTCTCCCTCGTTGGGTGAACTCTGTTTGTCAAGAACACAACGAATAAATCTTTTTCAGGGTCTATCCATATTGATGTCCCTGTGAATCCTGTATGTCCAAAGGCTTTTGAAGATACAAATCTTCCTGCACTACTCCCTTCCTTTGATGGTGTGTCCCATCCAAGAGCTCTTGTGCTTTCAGGAATATCAACCTTTTTTGTGAAATATTCTATCGTGCTTCTCTTCAATATCCTTTTTCCATTATATATTCCACCATTTAGGAGGAGCTGGCAGAATTTTGCAAGATCCCTCACAGTGCTGAAAAGTCCAGCATGCCCAGATACTCCTCCCATTGCATAGGCATTCTCATCATGAACCTCTCCATGAGCAACCCTCTTTCTCCAGGGATCATCTTCTGTTGGAGCAATTCTTCCTAACAAATTTTTTGGAGGATTGAACATTGTATCCTTCATTTCAAGGGGGTCAAAGAGTATCCTTTTTATGTAATCTTCAAGGTTTTGCCCCGTTAGTTTTTCCACTACAACTCCTAAGAGGATAAAACCAAGGTCAGAGTAAACGGATTTTGTTCCAGGCTCATATTCAAGCTCCTCTTCACAGATTCTCTTTATTATATTTTCCTTCCCCTTTGTTTCAAGAAAATATCTTTTATATGCTGGTAGTCCTGAAGAGTGGGTAAGAAGATGCCATACTGTGATTTTATCCTTTCCTTTGACTCCGAATTCGGGAATATAAGAGGAAACTTTTGAATCCAGTCTCAATTTCCCTTCCTCATAAAGTTTCATGCACGCAGTTGTTGTCACAATTACCTTTGTAAGGGATGCAAGGTCATATATTGTTTCAATTTTTACCTCTCTTGAATCTTCTCCATAACTTTGTTTCCCAAATTCTTTCATCAGAAACAACCCATTTTTTCTTCCGGCTGCTATTGTTGCTCCAGGGAATGCTTTATCTTTTATTGATTCTTCAATGATTTTGCTCACATTTTCGACTACATCCTTTGAAACACCAACTTCCTCTGGGCTCAAAGATTTCAAAGAGGTGTTTACTTTCGGGGAATAAATTCCATCTCCTATTTTGAAAATTCCAGGGATTGAAACTGGCAATTTACCTTTTATATCTTCTAATCCAAAGATTGCCCTTGCTCCAGCCCTCTGGAGAATCTCAGAATAACCATAGGCACATAGATAGTTTCTTATTTCAGGGAATTGCCTTACTATGTACGGATTTGAAAAGGAGATTACTACCAAGGGTTTCCTTTGTATGGATAGAAGTTTTACAAAATCAGCAAGGTCTTTTGGAAGGGCAATTGTATCCTTTGATGCAACAGTCCTTACATAAATCCCTGAAACAACCGCATCATATCCATTAATTTTTTCTAAGATGGAAAGCAATTTCTCCTTGTCTGTATCAATATGAACAATCATTGTATCACTTTTATCATACAATTTTTTCGATTCATTAAGGAATGGAAGAGGGAGAGTTGGATTGTCCTCATCAATTATTGCAAGAACAAGAACTTTCCCTTTCCCTCTTGGATCTATGGGGATTACATTGTCATAATTTCTAAGAAGGGTTATGGAGTCAGAGGCAATTCTTTCAGCTTTCAAAATATTTGATGGATCTGCAAGAATCTTATTTATATTTCCAATTTCTGAATATCTGTTTTTGTGAATTCCAAGCCATGCCTTTGCAGAAAGAATCCTTCTAACCGATTCATTCATTCTCCTTTCAGTTATAACACCCCTTCTTACAGCCTCTTTTATTGCTGAGATGGCTGATAAAGGTGAAGGTGGTAATAGAACCATGTCAACTCCAGCAACAATTGCTTTTACAGCTGCCTCACCCATCCAGTAATTATTTGTAATTCCACCCATTGTCATGGCATCAGTGACAACAAGTCCTTTAAAACCAAGCTCCTTTCTCAGGATCCCACCTATAATTTTCTCGGATAGGGTTGATGGTATATTGTCGTCTATATTTGGAAGGGCTATGTGGGCGGTCATTATTGATTTAACTCCGGTTTTAATAGCAACTTTGAATGGATATAGCTCAATCTTTTCAAGCCTTTCCCTATCAGCAGGGATAAAGGCAAGGGTTGTGTGGGAGTCAAGGGATGTATCACCATGACCTGGGAAATGCTTTGCAGTTGCAATAAGTTTTCCATCCTGACACCCTCTTATAAAGGCTGAACCAAGTCTTGCAACAAGTTCAGGATCCTCTCCAAAGGCTCGTATATTGATTATTGGATTGTCAGGGTTAGAGTTTACATCCACAACAGGAGCAAAGGTCCAGTTTATACCGACTGTCCTTGCTTCAAGGGCAGTTATTTTTCCTTGAAAATATGCATATTCCTCAGAACCAGTAGCTCCTATTGCCATCAAAAATGGGAAGGATACAGCACTTGTTAGCTGGTTTCCAGCACCTCTTTCCAGGTCTGAAGAGATGAAAAGGGGAATTTTTGAAATCTTCTGAAGTTCATTAATTAAAATTGAAGCCTCATAAATCTCTCCGCCAAACATTATAAATCCGCCAACATTATAATTTTTTACAAAGGTGGATAGTTCTTTGAAATAATCACTCTTTAGATTTACAAATCTCCCTGAGAAGGGAACCATTATTAGCTGTCCAATCTTCTCATCAAGGGACATTCCTTTCAGTGTATCTTCTACCCATTCTTTTTCGCTCTCCGAAAGTTGAAAGTATTTTTCCTGGGCTTTCAGGAAGGAAGTAAGGATCAAAAAAGATAGAATTAAAGTAAGAGAGAAGAAAGTTTTAAGCCTCATTTTTTATCCTCCAATAAATTTAAATAATTTTCATTGGATTTCAACCCATGCCCTGTTAAAGGTATGACTATAATTTGTTCATTTTTATTTTTGTATTTCCTGAGCCCTGCAATTGCAGTTGCAGAAGTAAGCTCCACATAGATTCCCTTTTTTGAGAGCTCTAAAGCAGACTCAAAAATCTCTTTCTCATCGACAACAATAACATCCCCTTCTGTCTCTTTTATTATATTTACTATCTTTTCCCATCTTGAAGGTTTCGCAACTGCAATTCCCTCAGCAATCGTTCTTTTTTGCTCAATATCTGGTATTTTATTCAGATTTTCCTTGAAAATTTTATAAATTGGTGAGCAGTTTTCAGACTGAACAGCAATGAAGCGAGGAATTCTATTTATCAGTCCCGAATCAAGAAGCTCCTTAAAACCGATGTAAGCTCCTATTAGCAATGTTCCATTTCCAACAGGCAAAATTATTGAATCAGGAATATTTGAATTCATTTGTTCCCACAATTCATAGGAGAAGGTTTTTGTCCCCTGAAAGAAAAATGGATTCCAGACATGACTGGCATAGTAAGTTTTTTCAGCGGATTTCCTCGCTGATTCTGCCACATCCTCCCTTGTTCCTGATATTAAATTGATTTTTGCTCCATAAGCTCTTATTTGGGTCAATTTTGAAGGGGATACCTTTTCCGGAACAAATATCTCGCATTCTATTCCAGCTTTTGCACAATAGGCGGAAATTGAGCATCCCGCATTTCCAGAGGAATCCTCAACAACTCTCTTTATCCCCATTTCCTTTAATTTACTCACAAGAACAGATGCTCCCCTGTCTTTAAAGGAGCCTGTTGGAAAAAGAAATTCAAGTTTTGCAAAAAATTCCTTCTTGAAAATTTCCATTTTTAAAATTGGGGTAAATCCTTCTTCAAAGGAGATAATGTTTTCGTCATTTTCAATTGGGATGAAATCTCTATATCTCCAAAAAGAGTTTCTTCTTCTGTCAATTTTTTCAATTTCTATTTTTGGCTCGAATTCAAGCTCGAGGAAAGAACCGCAATTACATCTCCAGATGGGAGATGAAAGGGGATATTCTGAAGAACAGGATGGGCAAAAAAGTTTACCTTTATTTCTCATCGGGTATAAAAGCTACTGCCTCAATTTCAATCTGAAAACCATAATGGAGCTCTTTTGTTGGAACAACTGAGCGAGCAGGTTTGTGCTCTCCAAAAAGTTCTGAATATACTTTGTTTACCCTATCCCATAGCCCAATATCTGAAATGTAAACAGTGGTTTTTAAGACATATTTCAAATCGGAGCCAGCGGAGATCAATATCTCTTTTAAATTTTTAAGGGCTTGAAGAGTCTGTTCCTCAATTGAACCAGTTTTTTTCTCCCCTGTTATGGGATCAATTGGAAGTTGTCCTGAGACAAAGAGGAGGTTTCCAAAGATTATTCCTTGAGAATAATGCCCTGCTGGCTTCGGAGCCCTCTCCGTAAAAACTTCCTTAATTTTCATCAGGAATATTTTACTTTAAAATGGAGGGAAAGAGAAGTTTAAGAATTTTGTAAGTCACTTTAAGTCCAGAGTTACCATTACTGGCTCAGGTTCTTCTT
>CAZFCI010000060.1:0-2759 GCA_964517525.1 uncultured Clostridia bacterium
ACTCTAAACCCTGTATAACTTTTTGGAGGAACTTTAAAAATCTCCCTTTTATCGCAGATATTTCTTGCAGAAAGACCCATTAACTTCCCTTTATTCTCTTTATCTAAGCACCACTCTGAAACATTACCATTGACATCATAAATATTCTCAAAGGAAGGAGAAAATGTGCCAACTGGAAGAATCAAACCCTTTTTACTCTCTAGCTCTTTTATTTTTTCTTCAAGCTCTTCAGCCTCGTCAATGTTTAAATTGTATCCTGCCCAGTAACATAAAGTGTTCTCTTCTGAGGATGATTTTGATAGCCATTCCTCCATTTCCTTTTCTTTTGGCAGTCTGAACTTGAGACCTGTTTTTGCTGAGAGCCATTCACAGTATTTTAAGGCAAGTTCAAAGTCAACTCCTGAAACAGGAAGATTCTCTGTCCCAGGCTCAAAATTTCCATCTCTGAAACCATAAAGGTCTTCCGTCTTTAGATTTTTATTCTCCGAGAAAAATTCAAGGAATTGAGCCCTTGTGACCTCAAATCTTCCTACTTCAATATCCCCAACTTTCACAGTTTCAGGACAAAGAATTCCATTTCTCAAAACTCCGTAGAATCCCTTTTCATTCCTTTTGAAATCTTTCTTCAGAGCAATATCAAGGGGGGAACCCGCTTTCAAAGCCTTATTCTTTTTCTCTTCTCTCTTGAAGAAATATTTTTCAAGCCATGCGAGCTCCTCTTCAATCTTCCTCCTTTGATGGGATAGCCTCCTTAGACCATGGGGTTCTCCAGGGAAAATTACTAATTTCACAGGAGCTTTCCCAAGGAGCTGAAGAGCTCTGTAATGCTCAAATCCTTGCTCTGTGGGAACATTGGTATCCTTGTCTCCAAAGAGGATAAGGGTTGGAGTTATTACTCTATCCATTTTAAAAAGAGGAGATTTTTTAATGTAAACATCAAGTTTTTTGAAAAAGGAATCTCCCATGTAAAGGTCATCGAATTGGGGACCAAACATGCAATTTCCATAGTCACTAATCCAGTTAACATCTCCTGCTCCACAGAGGGCAACCTTAATCCTTTGAGGGTATTCAACAGTTAGTGCAATTGAAAGGATTGAGCCATTGCTCCAACCTTGAGTTCCAATCTTCTCTGGATCAACAAGTCCTCTCTTTATTAGATAATCAACTCCTGAAATAATATCAGGAACTTCGAGTTCGTAGTATTTTCCATATATTGACTCAACAAAGTCCAAGCCATAATTGGAACTTCCAGAATAATTAACCATCAATACAAAGGAACCCTTTTCAGCGAGAAGATGGGGATATGAACCCCATGAAAGCTCAAACCAATCAGGATCATAGGCAGCAGGACCACCGTGAATATTAAGAATCAGAGGATATTTTTCCCCTTCCTTCCAATCCTTAGGATAAAATAAAATTCCCTCTATTTCCCTACCCCCCTTTGACTTCCATCTAACTATCTCCCTTTTTGCTATAAATTTTTTCTCGAGATGCTTGTTGTATTCTGCAACAACTTTAACATCTTTAAATGTTCCATCTTCTATTCTTGCAAAATAGATCTTTGGAAGTTTTTCAGCAGTTGAGTAAATATAAACAAGAGATTTTCCATCCTTTGAAAGAGCAAAGTTACTTATATTTGATGCGTGCTCATGATTTATCTTTGTTAATTTCCAGTTAGAATCTTCCTTCTCAAGAAGAACGAGAGGATTGAAAACTCCATTGGCATGGGATGTAAGAATTCTCTTCCCCGCTGAGTCAAAGGGTTTTCCATAAATTCCACCCAATCCCTTTTCCCACTGAATAGGTATTTCCCTAACCTTGTCATTCACAGGGTCGTAATAGTAGAGAAGCTCTATCCCGCTTGCTCTCTTCTCCTCATATCTTGTTTTCTCTTCCACAAGATAAAGCTCCTTAGAATCATCAGACCATTTGTAATGGGAAGGTGAAAAGTATTTCTCTTTAAATATCTCTTTCTTTGTATGATTTTCCAAATCCCAGAGGAAGTATTTTGGTCTGTATTTTGCCTCAACCTCAAAACGAGGTGTATCAATGTGGGTGGTCACAACCAATTTACCATCTGGAGAAACTGAGAAAAATGTTATTTGATCTTTATTTTCAGTTATTCTAAGAACTTTTTTATCCTTCAAATTTATTGAGAAAAGTCTTATAGGGAAGAATGTCTCCATATCCTCAAAAACTTCTGCATCATCCTTTTTCTCCTTTCTTTCCTTTTCGAATAAATATTCATCCTCCCTTGCAGAGAAAATTATTGTTTCATTATCTTTCCAGGCAAAGGAATTAACCCCCATTTTGGCATCAGTCAATTTCTCAGATTCTCCTCCAAAGGGCGAAATCAAATAAATTTGAGTCTTCTCCTCTCTGTCAGAAAGGAAGGCAATTTTTTTACCGTCAGGTGAGAATCTTGGAGACCGTGAGGAGTAATCACCCTTTGTAAGCTGAATAGGCTCTTCTCCCCTTTCAAGGTTTGCAATCCAGATATAGGATAGTTGCCTGTCTTTTTCTTTATGAGCTTTACTCTGAACCCAAAGGACAAATTTACCATCAGGAGAAAACTGGAGATCTGATACATTCTCAACATTAACTATATCTTCTACAGAAATTTCTTTACCATCTGAAAAACTAAAGCCCTGGATAAGAAAAAAAAGCAAAGCGAAAATTACAAATTTTTCCCTCATCTCTTCACTCCTTTATAATTATACGATTTTCATTTTTAGAATGTTATTTTAATATTAAAGGTG
>CAZFCI010000061.1:0-6622 GCA_964517525.1 uncultured Clostridia bacterium
TGCACAGCCAGGTGCCAGAATAACTATTCCATAAGGATAAGCCATTTCAAAAGCAAACTTTACAGCGGATTTCATATCTTCTGCCTCTTTCATTTCACAAATATCTGAAAAAGTTTTTCTTATCTTTTCCTTTGCCTCTCCTATTAAAACTATCCCCTTTACTCTTTTCTTTATCTCATCTTTAAGAACGCTGAAATCTCCTCCTTTGTCTCTTCCCCCCATTATTATTACAAGATCCTTATCAAAACTTTGTATTGATTTAAGGCTTGCATCAACATTTGTTGCTTTTGAATCGTTATAGAATAGAACATTTCCAATTCTTCCCGCATATTCCATCCTGTGCTCAAGCCCTCTGAATTCCATGACTGATTTTTCAATTCCACTTTTATCGACACCAGAAAGAACAGAAATCGTTATGGATGCAAGAACGTTTTCGAGATTGTGAACTCCAATAAGGGGTATTTTATTTACTTCCATTATTTCGCTATCCTTTTCATTATCTCTATAGTATATTTTCCCCTCTTGAACAAAGGCTCCCCTTTCCAAATTTCTTTCCCTTGAGAAGAAGTATAATTCTGCCTTAATTTCCTTTTCAAATTTTGAGGATATTGGGTCATCAAGATTTATAACTGCAAAATCTTCTTCGTGTTGATTAACAAATATTCTTTTCTTAGCCTCCACATATTCGTTAAATTCGTGATACCTATCGAGATGGTCAGGGGTTATGTTGAGAATTGAAGAAATCTTTGGTCTAAATTTCTCAATGCCTTCAAGCTGGAATGAACTTAGCTCCACCACATAAATGTCATCATCCCTCGAATCTTTTACAAAGGAAATAAGGGGATTTCCTATGTTCCCACACAAATAAGCTCTTCTACCTGAATCGGAGATAATTTTGTGAGTGAGGGTAACTGTGGTAGATTTACCGTTAGAGCCAGTGATTCCGATTATTTCTCCCTTAAGCTCTGAAAAAGCAAGCTCAATCTCAGCTATCACTTTCACTCCCCTTTCCTTTGCTTTTAAAATTGGTTCTATGAACATTGGAACTCCAGGGCTAATAACAATAAGATCAGCCTTCTCAAAGGTCTGAACTGAATGTCTCCCAATCTCAATATAAAAAGCTTTATCTCTGATTTCTTCAGGGATTTCGTTCCTTTCATCTATCTCTGAAATCATTATTTTCGCTCCCCTTTCAAAAAGAAAATCGCACAAAGCTTTTCCAGTTTTACCCATTCCAACAACAAGAACCTTCTTATCTTTCAAATCCATATTTCTACCTCAACTTTAATGTTGTAAGAGTAAAGAAAGCAAATATAAGAGCTATAATCCAGAATCTAACAACTATCTGTGGCTCCTGCCACCCCAATTTTTCAAAATGATGATGAAGGGGAGACATAAGAAAAATTCTCTTCCCCTTTGATAGTCTGAAGTAGACTACCTGGAGCAGAACAGAGAGAGCTTCCAGAACAAAGAGTCCTCCTGCAAAGAAAAGAAGAAGTTCCTGTTTAATCATAATCCCAACAACTCCTATGGAGGCTCCGAGGGAGAGGGAACCAGTATCTCCCATGAATATCTGAGCAGGGTAGGAGTTATACCAGAGAAATGCAAGACAGGCACCAACTAATGCTCCCATAAATATTGTAAGTTCTCCAGCCAAAGGAACCTTTGGTATGTTAAGATAGCTCGCCCATATTGCATGACCTGAAGTATAGGCAAGAGCTGTGAAAGTACTACCCGCAATTAGAGTTGCACCTGTTGCTAAACCATCAAGCCCATCTGTTAAATTCGCAGCATTGGAGGAGCCAACAAGTATTAGTGAAGCCCAGAAAACATAAAAAATTCCAAGAAATGGAGTAAATTTCTTAAAGAAAGGAACACTAAGATGAAGGTTAAAAAGCCCATAGTGGGAGAGAAGATAAAATAGTAAGCCTATTATCAAGGATAAAAAGATTTCCATAATTATTTTGTATCTTTTTTTAACACCTCTTGCGTCTTTCATTAAAATCTTTCTTCTATCATCAAGAAATCCGATAAAACCAAAACTTAAAAGGGTGAAAAGAGCAACCCATATATAAGGATTTGTAAGATTTGCCCACAGAAGTGTTGAGATGAAAATTGCAAATATAATTAGAATACCGCCCATTGTTGGAGTTTCACCCTTTTTTCTGTGAGTTTCAAGCTCCTCCCTTATCTGCTGTTTTATGCTCATTTCCTTCATTTTCTTAATGAAAAAAGGCGTTAGAACGAAGACAATAAAAAGAGAGGTTATTGCAGAAAAAGCAGTCCTTACTGTTATATATCTGAATACATTAAAGGGGAAAAAATACTTATAAAGGGGATAAAGAAGATGGTAAAGCATTCAATTTACTCCTTTCAATCTTTCTGAAATGACTTCCATTTTTAATCTTCTCGAGCCCTTCACAAGTATCACATCTCCATCCTTAACAATCTTCTCAACAAATTCCGATGCTGATTCAGAATCCGAAAAGGATCTGAAATTTTCTTTTACCATTCCCCATTTAACAGCCTCCTCTCCAATTAGAGAGGCAAGTTTCCCAACAGTTACCAAAAAATCTATTCTTAGATTTGCTAAAGATCTCCCAATTTCCCTGTGAAATTCCTCTTCCCTTCCTCCCAATTCAAGCATATCTCCAAGAACTGCAATTTTTCTCCCTCTTGCATGATAGATCTCCTCAAGCATAGTTGAAAGAGCTCTTGGATTTGAATTGTAGGAATCATCAATTAAAATTTTGTTACCAAGAAATATAATCTCCCCTCTCATCTTGAAAGGTTTAAAATTACTAATGTAAGGAGAAATATCTTTTAATTTGAATCCAAATGCGCTGACAACTCCTATAGCAGGAAGAATATTAAAAATAAAAGGTTTCGTCACAGGCTTTAATTGGACTTTCTCTCTTTCCCCTTCAAGATCAATTGTAAATTCAATACCAAATTCTCCATCTCTCTTAATATCTGAGATTCTTATCTGGTTCCCCTCTCCCTCTCCAAAGAAAATCTTTTCTCCCCTGAAATCCACAGAAATTTTTCTTACTAAGGGGTCATCTCCATTTAAAATCGCAACTCCTCCTTCTTTTGTCCCATCGAGAATTTCTTTTTTTGCAAGGGCAATCTCTTCGATGGAGGAAAAGAACTGAAGATGGACGGGGTTTATATTTGTTATTACGGAAACATCAGGAGGGGCAATTTCAGTAAGGGTCTTTATCTCTCCTCTTGAGCTCATTGCCATCTCAAGGATGGCAATTTCATCTTCGACACCTATGTTTAGAATTGAGAGGGGTAATCCGATATGGTTGTTTAGATTCCCTGGTGACTTTATGCATTTCTTAAATTTACTCAGGAGATAAAATGTGCCCTCCTTAACTGTTGTTTTTCCAGCACTGCCAGTAATTCCTACTACCTTTGGCTTCAATCTTTCGACAACTTTTTTTGCGAGATTCTGAAGAGCTTTAAGGGTATCCTCAACATAAATAAGAACTTTATTTTCGGGTATATTAACCATCTTTGAGACAACAGCCCCTACTCCACCATTTCTCAAGGCATCAAGAACAAAATCGTGTCCATCCCTATCTCCTTTAAGAGCAAAAAATATCTCTCCTTCTTTTATGGTTCTTGAATCTATTGAATACCCTCTCACAAAATTTTCAGGATTACCTCTCAAAATTTTTCCTCCCATAAATTCTGCGATCTCACGAATCTTAAGCTCTGGCATTTCTTTCCTCAAGGGCTGATTTAGCAACCTCTCTATCACTAAAGGGAATCTTTTGATTCCCAATTATTTGATACTCTTCGTGTCCTTTCCCAGCAAGAATTACAAAATCTCCTTCTTCAGCAATAGAAATTGCTTTGTAAATTGCCTTTCTCCTATCCGGTATGACATCATAATTTTTATTCCCTGATTTCTTCACTCCCACTTCAATTTCTTTAATTATTGAAATTGGGTCCTCGCTTCTTGGATTGTCGGAAGTTATTATTAATTTGTCAGCAAGCCTTCCGGCAACCTCTCCCATTTTTGGTCTTTTTTTCTTATCCCTATCCCCACCTGCCCCAAAAACAACAATTATTCTCTTAGGTTTTAATTCAGAGACCGTTTCAAGAAGATTTTTTAAAGAATCATCCGAATGGGCATAGTCAACCATTACCTTAAATCCCAAGGAATTCTCGACCAGTTCGAACCTTCCCTTCACTCCTTTGAACTCTTTGATAGCTCTCTTTATTTCATCCCTTCCAAGATTAAAAGTAATTGCAACCCCGATGGAGGCAAGGATATTGTAAAGATTTGGTTTTCCAAGAAGAGGAGAAGACAATTCAATGATTCCAGAAGGTGTTGAAATCTCTGCCTCAATCCCTTCTGAACTTAGATTGTAGCTAAGGGGGAATATATGGGCTTCTTTTACAAACCCATAAGAAAGGAAGGGTGCTTGAATCTCTTTTAAGAGTTTTCTTCCCCATAAATCGTCAATATTTATAACTCCATACCCTTCCTTTTTATCAAGAAGATAAAACAATCTTTTCTTTGCCTCAAAATATGATTTCATATTTTTATGAAAATCAAGGTGGTCATGGGTGAGATTTGTAAATACTGCTGATTTAAAGTTGAGCCCATCTACTCTCTTCATACAGAGGGAGTGAGATGAGACTTCCATAACACAAATTGTAATTCCTTCATCAGCCATTTCCTTAAGCATGCTATTTATTTGGGGAGATTCTGGAGTAGTCATGCTGGCAGGAATTAGTTTCTCGCCCCATCTACTGTAAATTGTGCCAAGTAATCCTGTTTGAAATCCTGCATTTTTAAAGATATGCTCTATCAAATGGGTTGTGGTGGTCTTACCATTTGTCCCAGTAACTCCTACTATCTTAATTCTGGAGCCAGGATTATCATAAAGAAGAGTCGAAATTTTCCAGAGAGTATCACGGGCATCCTTGACCCTTATCCAGTTCACATTTTTACTAAGCTTTGGCTTTCTCTCTGAAACCACTGTGTTTGCTCCAAGGGAAATTGCTTCATCAATAAAGTCGTGTCCATCAAACTTCTCGCCCTTCAAAGCAACAAATATGTAATTTTCTTTAATCTCTTTTGAATTGTTTGTGATTCCAGAGCAAGAAATTTCCTCATTTCCATTAAAGGAAATGTAATCAATTTTTTGAAGTAAATCTTTTATCTTCATTCTCTCTTTCCCTTAAAGAAGCAAAATGATAATTCTTTATAATTTCCCAGTCTCTAAGCCTAATTATTCCCATAGCTATATCCCTAAAAACAGGAGCTGCAACCTCTCCACCCCAGTAAGAACCTTTTGGTTCATCTATAACAACTATTATTGAATATTTTGGCTCATCCGATGGGAAAAAACCTACAAAGGATGATACATAGAATGTGTCTGAATACTTGCCATTCACAAATTTTTGAGAGGTTCCCGTCTTCCCAGCAACTCTCAGACCTTCTATTTTTGCCCTTTTCCCTGTTCCTTCCTCAACAACCATCTCCATTATTCTTTTAATTATTTTAGAAGTGCTCTCACTTATAATCCTTTCTGGTGGTTTGTAGATGATTGATTCTTCCCTTTCTCCATCCTTTACTTTCTTTAATAGATGAGGATAAACAATGAAACCATTATTAGCAATAGCTGAGACTGCTCTTAAAACTTGTAGGGGAGTAGCAGCAATCTCCTGCCCTATTGCTATTGAACCTAAGGATATTCCTGACCACTGAGAAGGATGTCGAAGAATTCCTTTTTCCTCTCCTGGAAGGTCAATTCCGGTCTTCTGGGAAAATTTAAACTTGTTATTCAAAGAATTGAAAATTTCATACTCTTTCATACGAAGAGCAATCTTTATTGCACCAACATTACTCGAATATTTAATTATCTCAGGAAAAGAAAGAAAAGAAAAGTTTTTATGATCCTTTATAGATACATTGTAAAGCTCGATTTTTCCCCCTCTACAATCAAAGACTTCATTCAAATTGACTCTTCCGCTTTCGAAAACAGTAGAAGCTATAGGAACCTTCAATGTTGAACCTGGCTCATAGAGCCATCTTATAGCTCTGTTTAACTTCGATTCCTCATTTGTTTTACAATAATTGTTTGTATCATATCTTGGATAGCTTGAGAGAGCAAGGATTTCCCCGTTTTTTGGGTCCATCACAATCGCTACTCCTCCTTTTGCATCCCATTTTTTGACCCATATTTCAAGAATTTCATCTGTCAAAAACTGAATGAACTTGTCAATGGTCAAAACTAAGTCTTTTCCGCTTTTTGGAGGAACGATTTCCTGAATATAATATGGCTGAGGAACCTTTTTCCCATCTCTATAAACACATATTTTACCTTTGTTTCCTGAAAGAATTGAATCATAATATTTTTCTATTCCTTCAAGACCCTGTTCATCAACTCCAACCCCTCCAAGGAGATGGGAAGCAAGTTCACCTTCCGGGTAAATCCTTTTAAACTCTTTTATAATACCAATCTTATCAATTCCAAGGGTTCCTATCAATTCTTCTTCAAAGGATATCTTTCTTTTCACCCACTGAAATTGCTTTCCACTATTAACACCTTTAATTATATTTTCATAGACTTCCTTTGAAAGATTGAGAGAATTGCAC
>CAZFCI010000062.1:0-32729 GCA_964517525.1 uncultured Clostridia bacterium
ATTTCATCCTTTACAATGTGATAGTATTTATCGAGGGAATTGGTAAATTTTGTCTTTAGCATAAGCTTTATAATTGTAAGGATGTCCCTTTTGTTTTTACTGTAGGAAAGGTCTGAAATGGGGATAGGGTAGTCTGAGCCAAAAATTAGCCTGGAAGGAGGAATCTCATTCTTTATTTTTTTCACATAGGGAATTCTGAAGGGAGTTGCAAGGGCTGAGATGTCACCAAATAGTCTCCATCCTTTTTTCTCAGACTCTTTCATTAATGAGATAAATTCATTGAAATAGTCAGGATCAAGAGGTCCGAAATAAGGAGTTGAGCAATGGGCACAAATAACTGTAACTCCCATTTCAAGAGCTTTTCTGAGATAGATAGGATTGTCATACTTTGAAAACTCAGGGATTGATGTAGGAACTGCATGTTCTGGACCTGTGTGGCAGAGAAGGGGTAGATTCTTTTCTGAAAGTTTTTTGTAAAAGGGGATGCATTTAGGATGGGATGGGTCTATAAGTTGGGATGAGGGTATCCATTTGCAAAGAACAGCTCCTTCTTTTATGCATCTTTCAAGTTCATCGATTGAATCTCTCCTGTATGGATTTATAGATGCTCCAAAAAAAATTTTTGGATTCTTTTTGAAAAGAGATATTATGTAGTTGTTGGAAGTGTAAAGATGGGTAAAATTTGGCAGAGGATCCCCATTTTCATTGTGAGGCATATCAAGGGCAAGAAGAACACCTTTATTGATTCTTTTTGAGGAATTAATCTCCCCAACTATTTTTCTCCTTATAGATTTTGTTGTTACCTTTTTGAAAATAGAATTTGTCACAATGATCATGGCGAGGAATGCCGGACTCCAGATGAATTTTTCAGAGAAGAAACATCCTGATAATGGCTCATCCCCTGGACCACCAATGTGGATATGGATATCAATAACTTTCCCTTCCATTGTTTTTAATATAAACTAAAATAAAAAATTGTTCAAATAATTTCTTTTCCGAATGGAGTTAGAGCAAGGGTAGCAAGTTTTATGTGCTGGGTTGCAAAAGGAATTCCTATAATTGTTATTGCACACAAAGCTGCAAAAATAATGTGAGTGAGGGAAATCCATATTCCACCTATGAGAATCCAGATTATATTCATGAAAGTTGAGAGACATCCTGTTGAAGATTCTTTGTTAACAACCTTTCTTCCAAAAGGTAATAAACCGAGTAAAGCGAGTTTGAAACATTGAAAGCCAAAGGGAATTCCTATTATTGTTATACAGAGAAGAATTCCACCTATGATATATTCAAGGAATATAAATATTCCACCCCCAATAATAATCCATAAGATATTGCCAATCACACTCAAAAGACACCTCCATTAAATATTTTTGCAGAAATAAATATTATTTCAAATAGTTAAATTATGCAAGCCTGTCTTTTTAGTCTTTATTTGAAAATAGAATTACAAAAGGTTATCTTTAAATCTCATATTTTTACTGGAGGGAAAAAGATGAAGGTAAAAATTCTTGGAATATCTGGAAGTCCAAGGGAAAATAGCAACACAGAAACCCTTGTCAAAGAAGCTCTTTACGCTGCCTACCAGATTGGAGATGTCGAAACTGATTTTATTGAGATTGCCTCTCTGAGAATAACACCTTGCAAGGGGTGTTACGAATGCTATGGATTCTACAAAGGAGCTGATTGGGGTAACCTTTGCTTTAAGTTTAAAGATGATGTCTCTAAAGTTTACAGGAAAATCTATGAGGCAGATGGAATAATTATTGGCTCTCCAGTCTACTCAATGGATGTTCCAGCAAAGCTGAAAGCTCTTATGGAAAGAGGAGCACCTTTTTGCCATTACGCTTCCTCAAAACTCTCTGGAGCAATTTCATTCAAAGTAATCGGGGGGATAGTTGTTGCTTTTGAAAAAAGAGGGGGACAGGAATCAACTCTCTTTACAATATGGAGATTTGCCTCATCCCTTGCCCACAGTTTCATTGTCTCTGCTACCCCTTTCCCCCTTGATCCTCCTCCCCAATCATCCTTTTTTGGAGGCCTTGCAGATACATCCTCTTCCATTGAACCCCTCTCAGGGAAAGCAGTTTTAAGGGAACTTTCAAGGGAAAAACCTCCGATCTCCTCAATTTACTCTTTAAGGGCTGTTAGAAATCTTGGAAGATCAGTTGCATTAGCCTCTATGATTGTAAAGGCTGGAATAGAAAAATTGAAAGAGATGGGAATTGAGCTTCCACCTCTTCCCCTTTCTCCTTTCCCAGAAGAGATGATAAAAGAGGGGTCTTATCTTGACAGGATTAGGAAGGGAGAAGAAAATCCACCTTACTATCAGAAAGTGAGATGAAGAATATTACCCTTAGTTTCTGAAGGGAAACCCCCCTTCATTTTTGCTTCTGAATTTTGACATAAAATTCATTCCTTAAGAAATTAACGAATAGAATTTCTTAGAACTTCCATTATTTTCTCTGCAATTTTCAATGCTGAATCTCCCTTTGAGAATTTCTTCCCCTTCTCCATCATCTCCTTCATTTTTTCAGGATTTTTCAATATCTTTAGAATTTTATATCTCAAACTACTATACTGATTTATCTTTATTGCAAGTCCCTCCTCAAGAAGAAAATCAGCATTCCTTTCCTCCTGTCCAGGATAGTTTTCAATAAGAAATGGAATTGCTCCCTTTTGCAAGGCTTCTGTTGTTATCAATCCTCCTGCCTTTGTAAGGATTATAGATGATATCGAAAGAAGTTCCTCCATATTTTTTACAAATTTGAAAACTTTCCATGCTTTAAGATTTGGGTCATTTATATTTTTTAAAAATTCTTCAACTTTTTCCCTTGTGCTTTCCTTTTTCCCAACAATTACTATTAACTGATAAGGGATCTCCAGGAAACAAATATTCAAAAGGATTTTCTTTATATCCTTGAAATTCAAAAGTCCAGCATAAAATAAAATTACTGGAAAGTTCTCTGAAAAGGAAAGGGATGAAAGAATCTTTTCTTTTTCAATCTCCTTTGAGAATTTTAGCTCTGTTGGAATTCCGGAGACAAAAAAATTTTCTTTCCTCCTTCCTATTTTTTCGACATTTTCAATAACTTCATAAAGCATCTGTTCAGCAGGTAGAAAGTAAAGGTCAATTCCTGGTGTTATCCAGATACTATGAATTCCGTAATCTGTTATGCAGAGAGCTGTTAAAATGTCCAGTTTTTTTCTCTCTTTTACATCCTGAATTATTTTTGCAGGAAGGAAATGGGTGAAAATTATTGCATTGGGTTTCTTACTCAGAACATATTTTATGAATTTCCTTGCAATAACTCTCATGAAAAATCGATAAAAGAAATTCCCCTTGGAGATGTTGGAGAAGTCCTCTTTTGCAGTGAAAAAGAGTCCCCAAAGAAAAGGGACTCTATTGGCGAGGAAAAGATAACCCCTTGCATAGATTAATCGGAAAATGGAAGGAGTGAAGGAAAGAATATCAACTATTTCAACTTCAGATTGGGGATCTTTTTCTTTTATAGCTTCAGCAATCGCTTTACTTGCGGATAAATGTCCTCCTCCTGCGGAAGCATAGGAAACCAAAATTTTATAACCCATCCTTTTTCTATTTTATTAATTATGGTTTAAAATTCAATATAATTTTTTAAATGTATAAAATTGGCTATACTTTGAAATCTTTTAAGTTTTAAATCTCAGTAATCGCAAGAAATTACACTGCTCGCACCGCAAAGGGGAATGTGAACAACTGCAGGTTGGCAGGCTATCTGTCCTGAAGGATAAACCTCAAAAACAAGTATTCTATCTCCAGCTGGAATATCATCAAAGCTTTTCCTCTGCCCGGGTCCGACAGTTCCATAATTTATATTGTCAACAAGGACAGAGTATGTAAGTCCCCTTTGCGATTTATTTTCAACCCACAGAGTCCCAGTGTCGTTGAAAAAGCAGGCACAGGAGATAAAAAGGCTCAAAAGGATAATGATGGAGGACAGAAGAGCTATTTTTTTCATTAAAACCTCCTAAAAAATTATTATAGATTGAAGAGTTAGATTTTACAATTTTAGTTTGGGGTTGATTGTATCTTTTATATGTGTTAATATTTTTCTGGAAATCGGAAGATAAGGAGATTTAATATGTCAGGTCATTCAAAATGGCATTCGATAAAACATAAAAAGGCAGCCCAGGACGCAAAGAGGGGTAAGATGTTCACAAAGATTATAAGGGAGCTCATAATTGCAGCAAGGATGGGTGGAGGAGATCCTGAAAAAAATCCTCGTCTCAGAAAGGCAATTGCAGATGCAAGAGCAGTAAATATGCCTTCTGATAACATAAAGAAAGCGATTCAGAGAGGAACTGGAGAGATAGAGGGAGAAAAGGTAGAAGAAATTTTTTACGAGGGATATGGTCCAGGAGGTGTGGCAGTTTATGTTCAGGTTATGACAGATAATAGGAACAGGACTGTTTCAGAGATAAGACACATTTTTTCAAAAAATGGTGGGAATCTTGGAGAATCAGGTTGCGTTTCCTGGATGTTCTCAAGAAAAGGATATATAGTTGTGGAAAGGGATAAAATTGATGAGGACAAATTGATTAATATTGTTCTTGATAATGGCGGAGAGGATGTTAGAATAGACGGCTCGAACTTTGAGGTCATTACACCACCTGAAGATTATGAAAATGTTTTGCAGGCAATAAAGAATAATGGAGTTGAACCTGCTTCATCAGAAATTGGTTTCATACCTCAGAATTATGTAAAGCTCAAAGGTAAAGAAGCTGAGCAGATGCTCAGACTTATGGAGGCTCTTGAGGAGCATGATGATGTTCAACATGTTTGGGCTAATTTTGACATTGAAGAAGAAGAGATTGCAAAGTATGAAGAGAAAAGATTGCAATGAAGGTTATGGGGATAGACCCCTCGCTAAATTCCACGGGTTACTGTGTAATTGAAAAAGAGGGAGAAAAAATTTCAATTTTAGAAAAAGGGGTAATAAAACCTGCTTCAAATACAATTTCTGAGAAATTGTATAATTTAGCAAGAAAGATTAAAGAGATAATAGACATTTATTCTCCTGATGAGGTTGCCCTTGAAAATGTTTACAGTTCACCCTTTAAAAAATCTTCAATCCTTCTTGCACTTTCAGCAGGAGCGCTCATATCAGCAGTTTGTGAAAGGGGGAAGCCAATATTCCAATATACAACTACAGAGATTAAAAAAGCAGTTACTGGATGGGGTAGGGCAGGGAAGAAAGATGTGGAAAGAATGGTTAGAAGATTTTTGAAAATAGATGGAGGAATTAACAGTGATGTTTCAGACGCAATTGCTGTTGCAATTTGTCACCTTTTTTCCTCATCAAAACTCAGAAATCTGAAATGATTTCGTATTTAAAGGGAAAGATAATAGAAAAAAAGCCAGGTGAGGTTGTAATTGATATTAACGGAGTAGGGTATAAGGCTTATGTCCCACTCTCCACATATTTTAGACTTGGCTCTATCGGTGAATCTATATCCCTTTTTGTTTCTACTTTTATTAAGGAAGAAAGTATAAATCTTTACGGTTTTCTAACAAAAGATGAAAGGTCTCTCTTTGAAAGATTGACAAAGATAAATGGTGTTGGACCGAGGCTTGCTCTAAACATTCTGTCAGGTTTAGAACCTGAAGAGTTTGTAGAGGTTGTTGAGAAAGGTGAGGCTCAAAGACTTTATTCCCTTCCTGGAGTTGGGAGAAAGACTGCAATGAGAGTAATTTTAGAGCTTTCAGGAAAGCTTGGGGTAGAAGAGAAGGTCAGTATGAGAGAAGACATACTATCAGCACTTGTAAATCTTGGATACAAGAAAAAGGATGTAATTAGGACTGTCGATAAGACTCTAAAAAAGATTAACCCAGAGGATGGATTTGAAAAGGCTTTTAAAGAAGTTTTAAAGGAATTGGCGAAAAAATGAAGAGTTTTTCTAATCCAAGACCAACTGAGGAAGATTTAAAATTTGAGAAAAACATCAGACCTCGAACCTTCGATGAGTTTATTGGACAGGATATTGTTAAAGAGAATTTAAAAGTTTTCATAGGAGCTTCTAAGAAGAGAAATGAGACCCTTGACCATGTTCTTCTTTACGGTCCTCCTGGTCTTGGCAAAACCTCCCTTGCTTATCTTATTTCCTATGAGATGAATGCAAAAATAAGGACATCATCAGGTCCTGCTATTGAGAAGGGTGGTGATCTTGCAGCAATCCTTTCGAATCTTGAAGAAGGTGAGATACTTTTCATTGATGAGATCCATAGATTACACCCTTCTGTTGAGGAGATTCTCTACTCCGCCATGGAAGATTTCACCCTTGATATAGTTGTTGGACAGGGACCATCGGCAAGAACCTACAAACTTTCAATTCCAAAATTCACATTAATAGGAGCAACAACAAGGGCTGGTTTAATTTCATCCCCTCTTAGAAGCAGGTTTGGAATAATTCATTACCTTGGTTTTTACACTCCTGAGGAACTTTGCAAAATTGTAAAAAGGACATCAAAAATTCTCGGAATAGAAATTGATGACAAAGCAGCTCTTGAAATCGGTAAAAGGTCAAGGGGAACACCGCGAATTGCAATAAGGCTTTTTAGAAGGGTCAGGGATTTTGCAGAGGTAAGCTCCCAATCAAAGATAACCCTTAATTTGACCCTCTCTGCCCTTGAAAAGCTCCAGATTGACAGTGCTGGTTTTGATGAGGTGGATAGGAAAATTCTCCAAACTTTAATTTTGAGATTCAATGGAGGTCCTGCTGGAATAAATGCAATTTCAGCTTCAATCAATGAGGATAGGGAGACAATTGAAGGAATTTATGAGCCATACCTTGTTCAGGAAGGATATATAATAAGGACTCAAAAGGGGAGGGTTGCAACAGAGAAAGCTTATAAGCATCTTGGTTTAAAACCAGGAACCCAGAATAAATTGTTCTGAAATGGACATTTCCCTTTTTGATTTCCAGCTTCCCAAGGAGCTTATTGCTCAATTCCCAAGGGAGAAAAGGGATTCTTCAAGGATGATGGTTGTTGAAAAGGAAAGGGGTGAAATTATCCATGAGAGTTTTGAGAATTTCCCTTCTTTTTTAAGGAAAGATGACCTTCTTGTGCTAAACAATACTAAAGTAATTCCTGCTAAATTTTTCGTTATGGATGGGAATGGAAGAAAGATTGAGGTTTTGATTCTTAGGGAGCTTGGAAATGGGATATGGGAGACCCTTTGCAAACCTTCAAAGAGAATGAAAAAGGGAATGAAATTCAAATTCATAGAAATTTCAGGAGAAGGAGAGGTTTTAGATGAAGGGGAATGGGGAAGGAGATATTTAAAGTTTTCATTTGAAAGGGAAGATTTTTACAAATATTTAAGAAGTTTTGGTTATGCTCCCCTTCCACCCTACATAAAAAGAGATAAAGAAAAGGATTATTTAAGGGAGAAGGATCTTGAGTTTTATCAAACTATATGGGCAAAGATAAATGGCTCTATTGCAGCACCAACAGCAGGCATGCATTTTACAAAGGAAATTCTTGATGAAATTTCAGCAAAGGGAGTTGAAATTGTAGAGATTACTTTGCATGTTGGAGAGGCTACCTTTAGACCTGTGAAAGTAAAGGATATAGAAAAGCATAAAATGGGAGAAGAATATGTTTTTATTGGAGAGGATTCTGCAAAAAAAATTGAAGAAGCTTTGAAAAAGAAAAGAAGGATAGTTGCAGTGGGAACAACGGTTGTAAGAGCCCTTGAATCTTCCTATAACAATGGAAAAATTAAAGAAGAAGGCTTTTTTACAGATCTTTTTATATATCCACCTTTTAAATTCAATGTTGTATCCTCCCTATTTACAAATTTTCATCTTCCCAAATCCACCCTTTTCATTCTTGTTTCTGCCTTTGCAGGATTAGATCTCATGAAAAGGGCATACTCTGAAGCCATAAAAATGGGATACAAATTTTTCAGCTATGGAGATTGCATGTTCATAGTTTAATGCTATAATTATATGGATGAGCCAGATGCCCTATGAAAAGATTCATGAGAGACTTTATGAAGAGAGATTGAAGGAGATTATTGACCCTGATTATAAACCTCCCTTCACAGTCACAATTTCCTTTGGATATGAGGAAAGAGAAGAGTATTCAAAGGCTTGCGAGAAGGTAACCCGTTCAAAATACTATTATGAAAAGGGAGAAGGGAAATTCAAAAGACATTATGCTACATTTGGAACTGATGAGGTTGAGGAGCTCTTTGAACTTTTCAATCTTGTAAAGGATTTCAAAAGTCTTGATCTCCTTATTTCAGGGAAAAGGGTTCCTTATGCAGTGGAGCTCTGGCTATTTCTTTTCTGGTTTTACAGGATAAAATAATGGAAGATTTAACCGAAAGGTTGAAAGTTCTAAAGGAAAAAATTGAAGAATTGAGAGTAAAATACGAAAATTATTTTGCAGGTTTTGAAAAACTTCCACCATTCAAACTTCATGATGAAATCTCAAAGGAAATAAATAGTCTTATGGGAAAGACTTTGATGAGTTATGGTTTGCAGTATCTTTTGAACCAAATTGCCCAGAGATTCAGAACATATGAATCCTTGTGGGAAAAACAGATGAAGAGAAGAGAGGAGGGCTTGTTAAATATGAAAAGAGAAGGGGGAAGAGCGTTTGCCTTTCCTCAGACAAGAGAGTTCTTTAAATTTTCATCGGGAAACGAAAAGGACGAGCTTAAAAAATTATATCAGGATTTTGTGAAGAATTCTGGGAAAATAGCGGGTAAAACTGTAAGTTTTGAACAATTTGAGAGGTATATATCCCAACAGGTCAATACCCTGAAAAAGAAATTTTCCTGCTCACTGGTTGTTGTCTGGGTAGAGAAAGAGGGAGATACAGCAAAAATAAAAGCAAAGCCAGAATAGAGATTTCAAAGAAGAGAATTCTGGTATTGTCATAGTTTAGTTTTTCCTAAATTATCGCTTCTAACATTCCCATTCCTTGATGGGAGGGGATAAAGGGGAGAACAAAGGGAGGGGGTATATTTTTGACAAAACTTACCATTTACCGAAATCTTTATTCAATTTCTTCTTTAATTCCATCGTCCTCGACGAGGGCTTCTTCATCTGCATAAATTCTTCCACCCTCTTCTTCAAAACTTAGACAGCACATAAGTCTTCCGCATAAACCGGATATTTTCAAAGGATTTACATTTATATTTTGGTTCCTTGCTTGCTGTAAAGTTATTGGTTCGAAAAGTCTCATAAAGGAACAGCAACAGAGATGCCTTCCGCAGACTCCTATTCCTCCGACCATTTTTGCTTCATCCCTCACTCCTATCTGCCTCATCTCAATTCTCATTTTGAACTCCTTGGCAAGGTCCTTCACAAGTTCGCGAAAATCTATTCTTCCATCTGCTGTAAAATAAAACATTCCTTTCCTTTCGTTCAAGAAGAACTTTACCTTAACGAGTTTCATTGGGAGTCCCCTTGCCTTTATCCTTTCGAGGCAGAAATTGAAAGCATACTTCTCCCTTCCTCTCTTCCTCTCTACTTTCTCTATCTCCTCATCCTTTGCTCTTCTTACTTTAACCAGATTTCCATTCTTCTCTTCCAATTGTTGTGAAATTACAATCGCTAATCCTAACTCACCTCCCATCTCGTTAGGAACAAAGACTCTATCGCCAATTTTTAGATCCTCTTCACTTATTGCCCAGACAGTTCTTCCAGATTCCTCAAGTTCAATTAGAACCTTTATCATTTAAACCTTCCTTTAGCTCTAAAAAAAGAATGTATGGGAAAAGATATTGGTTGACATTTTTCTCAAGGTTCTTCCTCAAAAAATCTATCCTCTCAATCAATTTTATCAAATTCTCCAATTTTAATCTTCCCTTCAATTCAACCATTTTGTCAAGAAGTTCAACATTAGCAAAAGAAGCCAATTCCTCATGTTCCAATTTTATCATATCTTCAATAATTGTGAGAATTATCCGGAGGAAAAGGTCAATATCTTCGTTCCATTCAGATCTTGGGACATTTCTGCCCTTTTCAATTTCAGAAAGCAAGGAATCAAGGGCATTTAGATACTCCCCATCTTTTATGTTCCTTATAATTTTAAAGGCAATCTCCCTTCTTCTCAGAATTTTTTCCATATCAGCTGAGAGAGCAAGCTCGAAATCATTTTCAAAAATTATGGAAAAAAATAGAGCGTTTTTCTCATTAAAGCCATTTTCAACAAATTTTTTTATGAAGGATTTTGAACTTGAGAAAATATCAATTTGCAAACATCTTGACCTTATTGTTGGAAGTATTTTTTCTGGATTTTTAGTCAGAAGTAAAAAGTGGGAATAGGAGGATGGCTCCTCAAGGGTTTTAAGAAAAGCATTCCCCGCTTCCTCATTCATTAGTTCTGCTTCTTTAATTATAAAGACCCTTTTTTTACCTATCATTGGTCTCAATGAAGCTATCTCAATTAGCCTTCTTATCTGGGAGATTTTTATCGATGAGCCGTCAGGTTCTTCAAAAATGATGTCAGGGTGAACATTCCTTTCAATCTTGATACAGGAATCGCATTTCTCACAAGAATCAGGCTCAGGATTTTTACAGTTAAGGGCTTTTGCAATTTGAATTGCCATGAAAAGAGTATCAGAAATTGTCCCTTTAAGAATAAGGGAATAGGAGAGTTTACCATTTTTCAAAGCTCCAAGTATTATTTTTTTTGCGACATCATTATTTTCTATCGCCTTTATGCCCATTTTCTTCCATCCATAACTTTTCTCAATGCTAAACCTGTAAAAGATGAATCCAATTTAACGAGCTCTTCCGGTGTCCCTTCTGCAACTAAATATCCTCCTTCCTCTCCTCCTTCAGGACCAAGGTCAATTATCCAGTCAGCTGATTTTATAACCTCAAGATTGTGCTCAATCACAATAACTGTATTCCCTCTTTCAACAAGCTGAGAAAGGACATCTATTAGCTTTTTTATGTCATCAAGATGGAGACCTGTTGTGGGCTCATCAAGAATATAGAGGGTTTTTCCAGTGGATTTTCTTCCCAATTCCTTACATAGCTTTACCCTCTGGGCTTCTCCCCCTGAAAGGGTAGGGGCAGGTTGACCGAGTTTTATATATCCAATACCTACACCCCTCATAACATCAAGTCTTCTTTTGAGGAAAGGAATATTTTTAAAGTATTCGTAAGCCTCATCAACTGTCATTTCAAGGTATTCATAAATGTTCTTCCCCTTATATTTTACTTCAAGGGTTTCCCTATTATACCTTTTCCCCCCGCATCTGTCACACTTAACATGAACATCGGGGAGGAAACTCATTTCTATCTTTTTTATACCAGCTCCCTGACAAGCCTCGCACCTTCCACCCTTAACATTAAAGCTGAATCTCCCTTCCCTGTATCCCCTTGCTCTTGCCTCCTGAGTCATTGCAAAAAGCTTTCTTATTGTCCCAAAGATTTCAGTATAGGTTGCAGGATTTGAACGAGGTGTTCTTCCAATTGGTGATTGGTCAACATTAATAACTTTGTCAATTTTTTCAAGACCTTTAATTTCTTCGAATTTACCTGGTTTTTCCTTGGATTTATAGAGAAAGTTTGAAGCTGCTTTGTAGAGAATGTCAAAGACAAGGGTGCTCTTTCCAGAGCCAGAAACCCCTGTGACACAAACAAAAACACCAAGAGGGATCTTCACATTTATATTTTTCAAATTATGCTCTTGAGCTCCAATTATCTCTATATATCCCTTTGGTTTCCTTCTTTTTTTAGGAAGGGGAATAATCTTCTCCTTTCTAAGGTAAGAAGAGGTAAGGGATTCTGATTTTAATAGGGTGAAAAGATCACCCTGAGCGACAAGATAACCGCCCTTCTCTCCTCCTTCAGGACCAAGGTCAATTATCCAATCTGCAGATCTTATTGTGTCCTCATCATGTTCAACAACTATAATTGTGTTTCCAAGATCCCTTATTTCCCTCAAAATCTGAATTAACTTTCTATTATCTCTATTGTGAAGGCCTATGCTCGGCTCATCAAGGACATAAAGAACTCCTCTTAATCTTGAGCCTATTGTCGATGCAAGTCTCACTCTTTGTGCTTCCCCTCCTGAGAGGGTTGAAGTTGGACGGTTCAGATCAAGGTAATCCAGACCAAGCCTTATCATAACATCAAGACGAGAATTTATTTCCTTTATTATTTTTTCTGCGATCAACCTCTCCTTTTTTTCAAGGGATTCCAAATCGAGGGATCTTCTAAGATCTGAAACAGGAAGCGTTGAGTAATGATGAATGTTCTTTCCAAGGAACAGGACAGAAAGGGATTCCTCCTTCAACCTCCTTCCATTACAAACAGGGCAGATATCATCGGTAAGGATTAGCTCTCCCCATTCATCATAAGTTGAAAGCCATCCGAGCCCCTCGCATCTTTTACATGCACCATAGGGACTATTGAAGGAAAAGGATCTCGGTTCAAATTCAGGAAGGTCAAGGTCGCAATTGGGACAGTAAAGTTTTGTTGAGAAGAGAAACTCCTCTCTGTCACTTTCTATAACAGTCACAGTTCCATTTCCGATTTTCAGAGCAAGATTTAAAGCTTCCTTAGCTCTCTCCTCCCTTACTGGATTAAGGGTTAACTGATCAATGAAAATTTCTATTGTATGTTTTTTGTTTTTGTCAAGATATATAGAATTTGTTAATTCAAGAATGTTTCCATCGATTCGAGCTTTAATAAAGCCTTTTCTTGAAAATTTTTCAAGGGATTCCCTGTGATCCCCCTTTTTCCCTCTTATAACTGTTGCAAGGATTGATATCCTTTTTCCCTGAAAATTTTCCCTTATTCTTTCCCAGATCTGGGAGGAGCTTTGTCTTGATACTTCTCTTTTGCAAACAGGACAATGGGGTCTTCCAACTTTTGCAAAAAGAAGGCGGAGATAATCATGAATCTCAGTAACTGTTCCAACCGTTGATCTTGGATTTGTTGATATTGTTTTCTGATTAATTGCAATTGCAGGAGAAATCCCCTCAATAGCCTCAACATCAGGTTTTTCAAGATTTTCAACAAATTGCCTTGCATATGTGGAAAGACATTCTATGTATCTTCTCTGTCCCTCTGTCCATATTGTGTTAAAGGCAAGAGAAGATTTTCCTGAGCCACTGGGACCAGTGATTACAATAAACTTGTTCCTCGGTATATCAATGTCAAGATTTTTTAGGTTGTGCTGGGTTACTCCTTTTATTCTGATGTAATCCATAAATTTCTATTTTAACCCTTCATTCCAAATAGAGCAATGGGTGAAAATATTTTAAAATTGTATATTCTATTTCTTCTCTTAGATTCTGATTAAAATCTAAATTTTTGCATCAGGGAAAACCGAGAAGATAGTCCAGCCCTGATAGAAATATTGCACAAAAAAATTTACATAGAAAATTAGTGATGCAATTCGTGGGCTTGACAGGAGAATTTCGATAAATATAATTGGATTTCTAATGCAATATATATTTTTTGTAATTTTTAGCCTATTGACGCTTTTGCCTATCATTTATATTCTCTTTTCAAAAAATACCCTTTATTCTGCAGTTGCCCTTATTTTCTCCTTTTCAGGAATTGCTGGTTTTTATGCACTCCTCTCAGCTCCATTTCTTTCTCTAATTCAGGTTCTTGTATATGCGGGAGCCATAATGGTCCTTTTTGTCTTTGCAATAATGCTCATTGATTTAAGGGAAAAGGAAAAAAGAAGAGCCCCCTTTTCATCTAAGATTGCGATTATACTCAGTTTTGTATTCGGTATTCAGATTTTACTTCCCATATTAAACCTGACAGGCTTTCTTCCTCCTTCAATCTCCCCAGTGAATTTAAAGGATATAGGGAAGGCTCTATTTTCTGAGTATCTTTACCCCTTTGAAATCACATCCCTTTTAATCCTTGCAGCCCTTGTTGCAGGAATTGTAATAGCAAGGAGGGAGAGTTGATCCCAAGCATTTATTTTATTTCAATTTCAATCTTTATCTTTATCGCAGGATTGATAATATTCTTTACAAAGAAGGACCTCATTTTTGTCTTTATGTCAGTTGAAATAATGCTAAATGGGATTAATCTCTTTCTTCTCTCCCTTTCTCCCAATTTAAATTCCCAGATTCTCATCATTTTTATAATAACTGTTGCAGCTGCTGAAGCTGCTGTTGGACTTGCAATAATATTGAATCTTTCAAGGGTTAAAGGGGATGTGGAGGTTGACGCAATGAGGATTCTAAAGGGATGAGGTTAGAGGATATATTCTGGTTAATTCCTTTATTCCCTGCTATCTCAACAGTTCTCATTCCCCTCTTCAGTAAGTATCTTCGTAAAGCTGGTGTTTCCCTTTTAGCCTGTGGTTCTGTTTTTTTATCATTTATTTTTTCCTCAATCTCCTTTTTCCTCCTTCTAAATCAGGGTCCTGCTAAAAAAATCCTTTATGAGTGGATTGCTGTTTCGAATCTTAAAATAAACCTCTCCTTCCAATTTGATTCTTTATCTGCGGTTATGGCTCTTGTTGTTTCTGGAGTTGGTTTTCTAATTCATGTTTACTCCATTGGATATATGGGAAAAGACCCAGGCTATGCAAGATACTTCACCTATCTCAATCTCTTCACCTTCTCCATGCTTCTTCTTGTTCTATCCTCCAACTTAGCTTTAATGTTTGTTGGATGGGAAGGTGTAGGTCTATGCTCCTATCTACTAATAGGTTTCTGGTATCATAAGGATTCTGCAGCCAATGCAGGAAAGAAGGCATTTATAGTTAACAGGGTAGGGGATTTTGGGTTTTTGCTCGGAATTCTCTTCACCTTTTTCACTGTAGGGAGTTTAGAATTTACATCAATAAATGAATACATAAAAGGAGGTCATCTTTCAACCTCCCTTGCAACAGTGATAGGATTACTTTTATTTGTAGGAGCGACAGGGAAATCAGCCCAGCTACCCCTTTATGTATGGTTACCTGATGCTATGGAAGGACCTACTCCCGTATCAGCTCTAATTCATGCAGCAACAATGGTTACAGCAGGGGTATACATGGTATCGAGGATGAATCTTCTTTACTCTCTATCGGAGATAGCATCAGGGGTTGTAGCGGTTATTGGAGGTATAACAGCGATATATGCAGCATCAATGGGACTTGTTCAGAACGACATAAAGAGGATTCTTGCCTACTCAACAATATCCCAGATAGGATACATGATGCTTGGATGTGGAAGTGGGAGTTACTCCTCAGGTATGTTCCATCTAACAACCCATGCCTTTTTCAAGGCATTACTATTTCTATCAGCTGGCTCAGTAATTCATGCATTATCTGATGAGATGGACATAAGGAGGATGGGGGGTCTTAGGAAGTATTTACCTATAACATTTCCAGTATTTTTGATAGGAGCACTTGCCATATCAGGGATACCTGGACTTTCAGGATTTTTCTCAAAGGATGAGATACTCCTTTCAGCGTATCTCTCAGGGAGGAAGTGGATATGGATTATAGGGGTAATCACAGCAGGGATGACAGCCTTTTACATGTTCAGGCTGATATTTTTAGTATTTTACGGGAAGGAGAGGATGGATGAGGAGGTGAAGCATCACATTCATGAATCTCCGAAAGTAATGACTATTCCTCTTATAATTCTTGCTGGTTTATCAGTGATAGGAGGTTACATAGGTTTATCTGAGGCAATGGGAGGAGGAAACTGGTTTAGAAGGTTTCTCTCATCAGTAATTGAGGAGGAATCCCACCACATAGCCCATTCAACGGAGTATTTGCTTATGGGTATTTCAGTAATTTCAGCTCTTATAGGTATATACATAGCATGGCTCTTTTACATAAAGAATCCAGGATTGCCAGATAAACTCGCAGAGAAATTCAAAGCCCTCTATACTCTTCTATACAGGAAGTATTATGTGGATGAGATATACGGTGCTACATTTGTAAGAGGGACATTGAATTTGGGTGAATTCCTCTCAAAATATGACCTTGCAGTGATTGATGGAATTGTAAATAGAACAGCAGATGCAACCCGTGGAACTGGTTCAGCGTCTGTTCTTTTTGATCTAAAGGTAATTGATGGAGCGCTAAACAACATGGCAAGCGGATTTGGTAAAGGAAGTAATATCTTTCGAAAAGTTCAAACAGGTTTAATCCAAAACTATCTTCTGGCAATAATAATCGGAATTTTCATAATAATTACATTGACTTTGTTTATTTAATGGAGAGTGAAAAATGGAAATAGCAAGACTCCCTCTTTTAACTATAGTAACCTTCATTCCTGCAATAGGAATATTGATTCTTCTTCTAACCAATAAGGAAAAAACAAATTTTATTAAATTGACTGCCAATATTGTATCTGGAATCAATTTCCTAATTTCTCTTCTCCTTGTTGTTTACTTCAATCCTTCAGCGGAAGGATTCCAATTTGTAGAGAAAGTTAGCTGGGTTCCTTCTGTTGGGATAAATTATTTTATGGGAATTGATGGAATCAGCCTTCTTCTTGTCCTTCTTACAACTCTCCTCTCCTTTATTTCTGTTCTCTGTTCATGGGGTGGTATTACTGAAAGATTAAAGGAATTTTACATTCTCCTCCTTCTCCTTGAAGTTGGGATGATTGGTGTCTTTGTCTCCCTTGACTTTATCCTCTTCTATGTTTTCTGGGAGATTGTTCTTGTCCCAATGTACTTTTTAATTGGAATATGGGGAACCTACAACAAACTTTACGCTGCAATAAAATTCTTTCTCTACACTCTGTTTGGCTCTGTTTTAATGCTTCTTGGAATTCTTGCCCTTTACTTCATCCACGGAGCTGAAACAGGAGAATATACCTTTGATGCAGTAAAAATGATGTCTTACAACTTTGATCCGAGAGTTCAATTCTGGGTATTCCTTGCCTTCTTCTTCGGATTTGCAATAAAAGTTCCCATGTTCCCTTTCCATACATGGCTTCCGGATGCCCATACAGAAGCTCCAACAGCAGGTTCTGTCCTCCTTGCTGGAATATTGCTGAAAATGGGAACATACGGATTCATAAGATTCTCTCTACCTATTCTTCCTGATGCATCGAGAAAATTTGTTCCTTTAATGGTTCTCCTATCATTGATTGCTATTATATACGGAGCTCTTGTATCCCTTATGCAGAAGGACTGGAAAAGGCTCGTTGCATATTCCTCTGTAAGCCATATGGGATTTGTCATGCTTGGAATGTTCGCAATGACTCCTGTTGCTCTTCAGGGTTCTGTTCTACAGATGATTAACCATGGTATAAGCACAGGTGCTCTCTTTATGATTGTGGGTATAGTTTATGACAGGAGACACACAAGACTAATATCGGAATACGAGGGACTTGCAAAGGTCATGCCCCTTTATTCAGCTGTCTTTGCAATTATGATGTTTTCATCTATTGGTCTACCAGGATTAAATGGTTTTATGGGAGAACTTCCAATTCTTGTTGGAACTTTCCAGGTTAAATGGGAATGGGCTGCAATAGCTGCAACTGGGATTATCTTAGGAGCAGCCTATATGCTTTGGCTATATCAAAGGGTCATGCTTGGGACTATAAAAAATCCTGCCAATGAGAAGATGCATGATCTTAATTTGAGGGAATTTCTCCAGTTTATACCTCTAATTATTCTTGCTTTCTGGATTGGAATATATCCAAAACCATATTTCAAGATTATGGAGAAACCAATTTACAAAGTAGTTGAAAGGGTTAATCCTGAAGCTTTGAAAGCTCCTTCCAAAATTCCTTTGAAAATTTTCCCATCAGGAGAGAAAGATGTTAAATGATTTAGCATCTATTTCTTCAGAAATTTTTCTATCCTTTGTCTTAATAGCCTTTCTTATTGTTGACCCTTTCTTAAAAAGGAAAAAAATAATTCATTTCCTATCCCTTTTTTCCCTGACAATCTCCTTTGTACTTCTTTTCCTTGAACCCCTTTCAGAATCTCTATTTTTCAACACCTTAAAAGTTGATCAATTCTCCCTATTTTTTAAGGGGATAATTATTGTCTCCTCTTTCCTCGTAATTCTTCTTTCCGAAAGATTCCTTGAAATAGAACAAGCAAATCTTACTGAATATTACTTCTTTATTCTTCTTGCAACAGTAGGAATGATGTTCATGGCATCCTCAATAGATCTCATAACAATATTCCTCAGTTATGAAATTATGGCTATCTCTTCATATTTTCTTTCAGGTTATCTAAAAAAAGAGAACAGATCCAATGAAGCAGGAATTAAGTATTTCATTCTTGGAACCCTTTCAACAGGAATTTTTGTTTTTGGATTCTCCTTCGTTTTTGGCTTAACTTCCTCCACATCTCTCTCTTCAATAGCTGAAAATATTAAAAACTTCTCAGACTCTCCAATCGCTCTTCTTTCTATTCTTTTTATATTGTCAGCTTTATTCTTCAAGATCGCTGCAGTCCCATTCCATATGTGGACTCCTGATGTTTACGAAGGAGCCCCCACTCCTGTTACTGCATTTCTCTCAGCAGGTCCAAAGGCTGCTTCCTTTGCAATATTTTTAAGGTTGTTTCTCGAAGCTTTCCCCTCCTTTGAGAATAAATGGAAAATTGTTATAGCATGGGTATCTCTTTTCACAATGACCTATGGAAATATCGCAGCTCTAACTCAGAAATCGCTTAAAAGAATGCTTGCTTACTCTTCCATAGCCCATGCAGGGTATATTCTTATTGGATTTACTGCTGGAGGTGAATTTGGATACTGGGGGATTCTCTTTTATCTTCTTGCCTACATTTTTATGAATATCTCAGCTTTTGGTTTAATCCTTTTCCTCAGAAAGGCAAATTCATGGGGAGAAGATATTGATGATTTCAATGGCTTATCTAAAAGATCCCTCCTTTTATCTGCTGGAATCGTAATTATTCTAATGTCTCTTGTTGGAATCCCCCCTACAGGTGGATTTATAGCAAAGTATTTGATATTTTCCTCTGCAATAAAAGAGGGTTATGTAGCTCTTGCAGTTGCTGGAGTTTTGAATTCAGCTCTTTCCCTATTTTACTATTTTAGATTAGGACAGGCACTCTTTATGAAGGAGCCTTCAGAAGATGTAAAATATGAACCCGATTCTTTTGTTTCAATGGCAATAACTTTTTCAGTTTTAGCCTTACTTCTCCTTGGAATTTTACCTGCTCCCCTTATGAGTCTTGCGAAAATTTCCCTTTTAAAATAATTTTTTATCCTTCCCCGATCATTTTTAGGAACTCTTCTTCTGATATTATCTTAATTCCAAGAGCTCTTGCCTTCTCAAGCTTTGAACCAGGCTCTGAACCAACAATTAAATAATCAGTTTTAGAACTTACAGATGATGAAACTTTACCCCCAAGGCTAACAATTAGTTTTTCTGCTTCGTCTCTTGTATATTTAGAAAGAGTTCCTGTAATGACAAAGCTCTTCCCCTTAAGAACATCTTTCACAACTATCTTTTCTTTCTTCGACTTTACATTAACACCTGCAGATTTCAATCTTTCGATAAGCTCAAGATTTTCCTTTTGTTTGAAGAACATTTCAATTGATTCTGCAACCTTTTCTCCTATCTCTCTTATTTTTAGAAGTTCCTCCCTTTTCGCTTTTGCCAGATCATCTATGGAATCAAAGTTTTCTGAAAGAATTTCTGCAATATGCTCTCCCACATATCTTATTCCAAGAGCGTAAATAAGTTTTGAAAGATCGTTCTTCTTGCTATTTTCAATTTGCTCAAGGAGATTCCTCGAACTCTTTGGTCCCATCCTCTCCAATTTAACGAGGTCTTCATATTTGAGGTTGTAAAGATCAGATATGCTTTTCACAATCCCATTTTCAACCAGTTGGTCAACAAGAGCATCACCGAGTCCCTCAATATTCATTGCCTTTCTCGATGCAAAATGGAGGATCGACTCTTTAATCTTTCCAGGGCAAGAAGCATTGAGGCAACGGGATATCACCTCTCCTTCAGGTTTATATACTTCTGAACCGCATATAGGGCAATTTTTGGGCATTACAAATACTTTTTCCTCTCCAGTCCTTCTATCCTTTACTGGTCCAACAACATAAGGAATAACTTCTCCAGCTTTCTCAACAATTATATAATCACCTATTCTTATATCCTTTCTCTGAATTTCTTCTTCGTTGTGAAGGGTAGCCCTTGTAACTGTTGAACCAGAAAGCTCTACAGGATCAAAAACTGCGACTGGAGTTAGAGCTCCCGTTCTTCCAACCTGAACTATAATCTCCCTTAATTTTGTAACAGCTTGCTTTGGAGGATACTTATAAGCAATTGCCCATCTTGGAAATTTTGAAGTTGCACCGAGAATTTTCTGAAGCCTTATTGAATTTACCTTTATAACAACTCCATCAATTTCATAATCAAGTTTTTCTTTCTTTTCCTTCCATTCTTCACAGAATTCTATAACCTCTTCTATGTCTCTGCAATGTCTGGCGTTTGGATTTGTCTTAAAACCAAGTTTTTTAAGAAGGGTGAGATTTTCCCAGTGGGTCTCAAAAGGTTCGTTTCCATCTATGAAAATATAATATATGAAGGAATCCAGCCCTCTTCCCGCGACCTCTTTAGGATCAAGGGTTCTCATTGAGCCGGCTGCAGCATTCCTTGGATTGGCAAAAAGAGGTTCTCCCCTTTCAAGTCTCTCCTCATTTATTTTTCTAAAAGAAGGGTAGGGGAGATAAATCTCACCCCTTACTTCAACTTTTCTCTGTTCTTCTATTTTAAGGGGGATACTTCTTATGGTCTTTACATTATGCGTAACATCCTCTCCTTTTATTCCGTCCCCCCTCGTAACACCTTTCGAAAGAACCCCATTCTCATAAATGATGGACATACTCAGACCATCTATTTTCAATTCTGCAACATAGTCAATTTTCTCATCGGGAATTATTCTTCTTATCCTTTTTTCAAATTCTCTAATTTCCTCATAAGAATAGGTATTATCAAGGCTTAACATTGGTTTTTCGTGAAAGACTGGGAGAAAACCCTCTGCAGGTTCCCCTCCCACTCTTTGGGTTGGGGAATCTGGAGTTATTAAGTCTGGAAATAGGCTTTCAAGCCTTTCAAGCTCCTTAAGGAGCATGTCAAATTGATAATCTGAGATTACAGGAGCATTGTCTACATAATATTTTCTTTCGTGATATCTTATCTCCTCCCTTAATTCCTTTATCCTTTTTTCCGCTTCTTCCCTTTTCATCGGGATAGCTTATTTAAATTTTCAGGATTGAAATCTTTATTAAGATAAGCCAAGTCTTTTCTTTGCGTCTGCAAGAACTTTTTCAATCCCTTCTATACTTCCGTATTTCTTTTGATAGAGGCTTTCCAAATATTTTTTGGCATCTGCTGAAAATTTACTATGGCTATTTAAAACCACAGCCTCAGCAAAATATCTGAGAGCCTCGTCGGATTTGCTCTTTTTGTTGTAAATAATCCCGAGATTTAAAGCTATCTCAGAATTTTTTCTTTTTTCATAAGCAATTAGAGAATATTTCTCCGCATCGTCATATTTGCCGAGGTAAAAATAGGTCTTTGCTAGTAAATACGCAGTTTCTGGATCTCCACTGAGTTCATAATGACTTTTGAAGAAAAGCTCTGCATTGGCATACTTTTTCTGGGTATACTGGTTTTTACCATTCACTTTGAACTGTCTCAAGATCTGGGGAGATTTTAAAACCTTGTAAGCCTCTGACCATTTTTCTATTCCTTCTTTCAATTCTCCCTTCTTAACCTGAAGGGAGCCCTCGAGAAAAGTGGCTCCTGCAATCAATTTTGTCCACTGGTCTCGGGAAAGAACATTAGATCCACTCTCAATCTGAGCGGATGCCAAGTCTTTAGCCATCTTTGCATAATTTGACGCCTTCTCGAGGTTCCTATTCAACTCGTTGTAAGCACCTGAAACCATAAGATAGAGATTGATCTTCGTTAGAATGTCAGTATCCTGAAAGTTTAAAGCCTTCTCCCC
Source organism: uncultured Clostridia bacterium (assembly GCA_964517525.1). Lineage (GTDB taxonomy): Bacteria > Acidobacteriota > Aminicenantia > JBFLYD01 > JBBIMS01 > JBBIMS01. The sequence goes on from CAZFCI010000062.1 coordinate 21,946, forward strand.
ATACTCCACTGTTTTTTCGTGATTACCCTTCTGATTATAGGCAATAGCCAAATTTGCATATACATACTTATCGTAATCCAGTCCAATCTTCCCATATTGAGCAATATACTGTTCAAGAAGCTGAATTTTTGTGTCAATGTTTTTTTCATTGATCGCATTGATGTAGAGTTTGTATGCTTCCTCCTGAACAGTGGCTTGGGAAAAGACTGTTATGGCAAAAAGTAATAGAAGAGAGACCAAATAACCAATCTTCCTCATAATTCACCTCTAAATTTTATATAATATATTTATATCAAATGCCTGTCAAGCGGTCAAAATTTTGTTTTATAAATTTATTACGCCTGGGGATGCTCTAATGTTTAATCATTTTGGGAACTTAATGCCATGAATATTGTGTCTAAATTCATATAAGAAATTTGATTTAATTTGAATCTTATGATAATTTTAAAAATGATTGGAGGTAGAATATGAGGACAAAAGTGATTCTTTCAATTTCTTCAGGCGTAGCTTTATTGCTTGCTATTCTTTCAATTTTTCTTTTCTTATCCAGTAAGCCAAATGATAATAACATAAATTCTCCAGATTTGGAGCCCCAGAAAGTAGTGTCAGCCCTTCCTCAAGGTTCTTTTTCATTTGTAGACATCGTTAAGAAGGTAAAACCTGCAGTTGTAAGAGTTGAAAGCACAATAGAGTATAAAACCAGCATGTTTGATTTCTGGGGAGATGATGATTTCTTCAGAAGATTTTTTGGAATACCTGAAGAAAGGAGAAGAACAACTGGAATCGGCTCAGGTTTCATAATAAGCTCAGATGGTTATATTCTCACTAATAACCATGTGATTGAAAATGCGGTTTCAGTAAGAATTACCACATTAGAAGGAAAAAATTATAACGCTAAAATAATCGGAGCAGACAAGAAGTCAGATGTTGCTCTTCTTAAAGTGAACGGGAATAACTTGCCCTTTGTAAATCTCGGAGATTCCTCAAAGGTTGAAGTTGGGGAGTGGGTTCTTGCTATTGGGAACCCTCTCGGAGACATTTTGCAGGGCGATGTCACTGTTTCTGCTGGAATAGTCTCAGCAAAGGGTAGACAGCTTGGAATTGCGGATTACGAAGATTTTATTCAGACTGATGCAGCGATAAACAGAGGAAATAGCGGAGGACCCCTTGTAAATATGAGAGGCGAAGTTATTGGAATGACATCTGCGATTCTAACCCCGTCAGGTGGTAATATTGGTATTGGATTTGCAGTTCCATCAAATATGGCAAAATTTGTAATGGAACAGTTGAGAAAGAATGGAAGGGTAATAAGAGGGTATTTAGGAATACTCATAAATCCAGTTACAGAAGAAACTGCAAAGGTTTTGAATCTTCCAAGCTTGAAAGGTGCGGTTGTTTCTCGTGTTGAGAGGGGGAGCCCAGCGGATAAAATTGGTTTGAAGAACTATGATGTGATAGTAGAATTTGATGGAAAACAAGTAAATAGTCCATCCCAGCTAAAAGCAATGATTGGTCAAACAGAGCCAGGTAAGAGAGTTTCTCTTAAAATAATAAGAGATGGAAAGGAAATTAACCTACAGGTGACAGTAGGAGAGCTTGAAGAGAAAGAAACTCAGGCAAGATACGGAAGAAGGGGTGAAGAGGGAGCAGGAGATCTTGGAATTGATCTAGATACAATAACTCCAAGGGAGGCAAGGGAGTATGGCTATCCAAGGGCAGGAGTTGTAATAACAAGGGTTAGAAGTGGTAGTGTTGCGGAAGAGGCGGGTCTAAGGAGAGGGGATATGATTCTTGAGGTAAACAGGACTCCTATAAGAAATACTGATGAATTCGGAAGGGTTCTCTCAAGATTGAGATCAGGGGACAGTGTTTTATTCCTAATATGGAGAGACGATCAAGAATTCCTCGTTTCTTTGAGATTGCCATGAGATTTCTAAAAGCCCACGCATCTGGAAACGATTTTATAGTCACTTATATAGAAGAACAGCAAGATTACGACTTTTCAGCCATTTCCCAGAAAATATGCGACAGACACTTTGGAATAGGTGCCAATGGTCTTGTGATTCTTTCCAACTTGAATTCCCAGGAAGGTAAAGTGAAATTCAGAATATTCAATTCCGATGGCTCTGAAGCCGAGGTTTCTGGAAATGGTCTGAAGTGTGCTTCTGCCTTTCTCATTTTTAAAGAGCTTTTTAAGGGAAAAGTAATAAGTTTTTTGACCCTTGCCGGTGAGAGGAAGTGCGAATTAATAGGGAGGGAAAATAATGTTTTCAATTTGAAAGTTTACATGGGAGTTCCTCGCTTCTCATCTGATGATGTATCTTTCAACGATGGAAACAGATACGAGATGATAGTTGATTATCCCTTGACAATTGGCCAGAGAACATATCAGGTCACATGTATCTCTCTTGGAAATCCCCATTGTGCTGTATTTTTCAACAAATTTCCATCTACAATAGAATGGCAACAAATTGGTAAGGAGATTGAGTCCCATCCTTTCTTTACAAAAAAGGCGAATGTAGAGCTTGTAAGGGTTTTGAATAAGAATGAAATTGATGTCCTTTTCTGGGAAAGGGGTGTTGGTGAAAGCTTTTCATCTGGTTCTGGTTCCTGTGCCTCCGCCCTCTCAGCAATGATAAAAGGGCTTGTTGAAAGAAGAGTTAAAGTTAAAACTCGTGCGGGAGAGCAGATTGTTGAGTGGCTTGAAGATGGAGTTTATCTAACAGGACCATGCGAGATAATATGTGAAGGGGAATGGCTCGGTTAGATGAAACTTGCTATAAATGGCGGGAAACCTTTAAGAAATAAAGATTTTCCTACCTGGCCTATCTGGGATAAAAGAGAGGAAGAACTTCTCTTAGAAGTTCTAAGATCAGGGAAATGGGGTAGTCTTCATGGAGTCAAAACAAAGGAATTTGAAAACCTTTTTAAGAGTTATCATAATGCAAAATTTGCAAAGGCTGTTTCCTCAGGAACAACAGGACTTTATGCATCCCTTAGAGCCCTTGACATAAAATTAGGAGATGAAGTTGTTGTCCCTGCATATACCTTTTTAGCAACTGCTTCTGTAGTTCTTGAGGTAGGCGGAATTCCTGTATTTGCAGACATAGACCCTGAGACTTACAATATTTCCCCTCAATCGGTTGAGAATGTGATAACAAGTAGAACAAAAGGGATTATCCCAGTTCATCTTGGAGGGAATCCTGCTGACATGAGTTCCCTTAAAAAGATTGCAAAAGAAAAAGGGCTTTTTATCCTCGAGGATTCAGCCCAGGCATGGGGTGCTGAGTGGGAGGGGGTTAAAGTTGGAGCAATTGGTGATTGCGGAGTCTTTAGCTTCCAATCTTCAAAAAACATCACCTCTGGAGAGGGTGGAATAATCCTTACCAATGATGAAAATCTTGCTGAAAGAATCTCTTCCTTTGTGAATTGTGGAAGGATGGAAGGGAAGATATGGTATGAGCATTATCTTTTAGGTTCAAATTTCAGGATTACTGAGTTTCAGTCTGCAATTCTAATTGCCCAACTGGAAAGGTATGAGAAATTGAGAAAGAAAAGAGAAGAGAATGCTCTTTATCTTTCTAAGAGAATATCAGAGATTGAAGGCTTAAAACCTTTAAAAAGAGACCAAAGGGCAACTTCCCATTCCTATCATCTTTTTATAATCCGTTATGACAAAAGGTATTTTAATGATATTCCAAAGGAAAAAATAATAAAAGCTCTCAATGCAGAAGGTATTCCTGTCTATGCAGGTTATTCTTTACCCCTTTACAAACAACCCCTTTTCAGGAGCGATGATGTAAAAAAACTTTTGAAATTTATCGGAACTAATATTGATTATGAAAAGATAAATCTACCTCTTACAGAGAGGGCATGCTATGAAGAAGCTCTTTGGTTGAATCAAAGGGTTTTACTCGGGGAAAAGGAAGATATGGATGATATTGTTAATGGCTTCTTAAAAATTAAGGAAAATCTGAATGAGTTAAATTAGGAGGTTTTTAAAATGAAAAAACAAGCGATTATTTTCATGGTTTTTCTTGTTGTTATTACTTTATCTTTAAAGGCTGATAAAATTGTTCTTAGAAATGGAGAAGTTTATTATGGAGAGCTTGTAGGTTATTCCAATGGAATAGTTTATTTTGATGTCCAGGATAGATACAGAGCTCAGACATTGAGAATACCAAAAATAGAGATTGTGAGGATTGAATTCGTAGAAGAAACCTCACCAGCACAATCCCAGATTACTGAGGAAGATAGATATATAGAGGAGATGAAAAGAGGGAAAAGGCAGAAGGCTGTTACTGTCTTTGCCAATGTTCCATGGCTTGACACTTTGATAGATGTTAGAGAAGGACAGATACTGTTTTTTGAAGTAAAAGGAACAATAAGGATTGGTCCAGGGGCATCGAGAGCAAGAATTGGTCCTGAAGGAGAGCTAAAAAAAATCTGGAATGATAACAAGCCTATTCCAGGAGAGAGCACAGGAGCTCTAATTGGAAAAATTGGAGATAGTGGAGCTTTTTATATTGGTAATCAAAAAAGGGAATTCAGGATGCCAGCCTCTGGAAGACTCTATCTTGGGATCAATGACGACTTTCTTGGGGATAATTCAGGATACTTCACGGTCGTCATTTACTATTGAGAATAGTTAATTTCATATCTTATAGGAGGAATTATGTTTATTGAGGAAATTCAAAAAAAGTTAAGGGAGTTTGGGCTTGATGGATGGCTTTTTTATGATTTCCATTGTAGGGATCCCATAGCCTACAGGGTTCTTAAACTTGATATAAAAAAGCTTTCAACAAGAAGATGGTATTATCTGATTCCTGCAGAGGGAGAGCCAAAAAAACTTGTCCACAACATTGAAAAGGAAAGACTTGATTCCCTTCCAGGAGAGAAATTTATCTATCTGAAATGGCAGGAAAGAATCGAACTTCTCAAAAAAATTCTTGAAGGAATAAAGAAGGTTGCAATGCAGTATTCTCCAATGAATTCTATTCCCTACATATCAACTGTTGATGCTGGAACAGTTGAGCTTGTCAGGAGTTTTGGTATTGAGGTTGTCTCATCTGCTGACCTGATTCAGATATTTGAAGCTGTTCTGAAGGATGAGGATTTTGAATCCCATAAGAGGGCAGGGGAGAAAATACATAGGATTATGGATGCCAGTTTTAAAGAAATTAGAGAAAGATTGAGAAGAAACGAGAATTTTACAGAATTTGATATTCAGCAATATATTCTTGGACTATTCGAAAAGGAAGGAATTACCTCAGATGGAATGAATCCAATTGTGGCTGTTAATGCCAATGCTGGAAACCCTCACTATGAGCCAACAAAGGAGTTATCAGCGAATATAAAGAAAGGTGATCTCGTTCTCCTTGATATATGGGGGAGAGAAAATAAAGAGAATTCCATTTACTTTGACATTACCTGGATGGGTTATGCAGGGACTGAGATTCCAGAAAGGTTTATAAAAATTTTTGATGTAGTTAAAAATGCAAGAAATAAAGCTGTGGAATTTATCAGGAAAAGATTTTCAGAAGGTAAAGAGGTTTTTGGCTGGGAAGTCGATGATGTAGCAAGGAGATACATTAAAGAAATGGGTTATGAAAAATATTTCATTCACAGGACAGGACACTCTATTGGTAGAGAAGTTCATGGGAATGGAGTGAATATGGACAATCTTGAGACAAAGGACGAAAGGAGACTCCTTCCTGGGATTCTATTTTCCGTTGAGCCGGGGATTTACTTTGAGGATTTTGGAATCCGTTCTGAAATAAATGTTTTTATAAGCAAAATCAAAGAAGTAATAGTTACAGGACCAATGCAGGGAGAAATTGTGAAGATAGTTTAAACTTAAAATTATAAAATTCAAGGTTCTGAGAATTTATGCTTGAAAAATCCGAAAGTGTAAAAATTTTTGTTGTTTTCCTTTCCTCAATTTTTTTAAATCTTTTATTCTCCTGTTCCCCTTCTTCTAAGGAGATACTTATAGCCTCAACAACATCCTTATACGATTTTGGGTTGATCGATAGAATCATTCCCTTGTTTGAAAAGAACTACAATTTTAAGTTAACAGTCATATCAGTAGGCTCAGGTCAAGCCCTTGAAATGGCAAAAAGAGGAAAAGTTGATGCAATTTTTTCCCACATGCCTAAAGAAGAAGATAAGCTCTTAAAAGAAGGTTTAGGAATATCAAGAATTCCTTTTGCTTTTAACTACTTCATTCTTGTCGGTCCTCCAGAAAACCCAGCTAAAATAGAAAAGGGAGAATATTTAAAGTCTGCATTTAGAAAGATTTACAAGAGCAAAGCTCTCTTTATTTCGAGAGGAGATAACTCAGGAACCCATTTCAAAGAGCTTGAAATATGGAAATTAGCGGGAATAAATCCAAGAAAGGAAAAATGGTATTTAGAGCTGGGAGTTGGAATGGGGCAGGCACTAATAACAGCCTCTGAAAAATCAGCTTACACCATATCTGATATGACTACTTTTTTAAAAATGAAAAATCGTTTGAATCTTAAAATAATCACAGAGGATAGAGAACAGAAAAATATTTATTCATTGATTATCTTAAAAGGGATTGAGCGAGATAGGGCTTCCACCCTTGAAAAATTCATTCTTTCAGAAAATTTCCAAAAAATCGTTTTAGAATGTGGCATTGTAGATGGCGAAAAAACACTTTTCCCTTACGGAATTTGAAGTAGGCTTTTAGTATTTAATCCATCTCAAAATTTCAGAAAAGGATGGTCTTTTGCCGTAAAGAAGAATTCCTGTTCTAAAAATCTTAGATGTAGCAAGAATAATCAAAAAAGTTGTTCCAATGAGGAGAGCAATTGATAGATATACCTGCCATAAAGGAGGGAAAACATATGCCATTCTCATAAGCATAAGGATTGGAGTGAAAAGGGGAAAGATTGAGAGAATAACCATTGGAGTGGAATTGGGAGATGAGGAGAAACCAATCCCGATTATGTATGGAATTACAATCATATAGGTTATTGGGGTCATCATCTGCTGGGCTTCCTGAATATTTCCTGCAATTGCTCCTACAGCAGCGAAAAATGAGGCATACATTAGGTATCCAAGAACAAAGAAAAGGACAAAAAATAGTAAAAGATTCTTGTCAATGCTTGGCTTGACCCCGCTCATAACATTTAAATTTGAAGAAAAAAGAAATATTGCAAAAAGAGCCCATATCAGTACCTGAGTAAGACCTGCAGATCCAATACCAATGATCTTTCCCGCCATAAGTTTGAATGAATTGACCGATGATAGCATTATCTCAATTATTCTGTTGGTCTTTTCCTCCAGAACCCCATTCATTATTACCTGCCCATATCCAAGAATTATTCCGAAGAGGAGAGAGACAATAAATATGGAGAAAAGGAATTCTCCCATAATTCCAGTCTTCTTTTCCTTCCCTTTAACAACCTTTATTGTTACTGCATTCACTTTTTTTATTGCATCCTGAACAACATCAGGATTTATCCCCTTTGAAAGAAGGGAAAAACTTGATATCGCTGATGAAAGCTTATCCTCGATCTCTCCAATTGTTTTATAATCGGAAACATTTTTGAGATAGATTTCAAAAAACCTTGTATTAAGTATATCTTTTCCAATAATCAAAAAAGCATGAATCTCATTCCTTTCAATCCTCTCTATTAACTTTTCTTTATCCTCCTTTTTAGCCCTTTTAAGAATATAAACCCTTTCCCCTGTTGGAAGCTTTCTGTCAAGGGATTTTTCGAGTCTCTCAAATATAAAACCTGAATCGTCAACAACTGCTACGACCTTTTGTTTTTCCTCTGCTATTTTCATTAGTTGATTTGGAAGAAATACAAATCCAGCCATTATCAATGGTGAAAGGATTGTGCTTATTATAAATCCCTTCCTTCTAACAACCCTCATATACTCCTTTTTTGCTATTGTAAATAACTTTTTCATTTTAACTTCCCTTCACAACCTTTATAAATATGTGGTTTAAAGAAGCCTCTGATATTTCAAATTTTTTTACCTTGACCCTTTCAATTATTTCCTTGAGCAGTTCATAAGGATCATCACCCTCTTTCATTTCAAGCTCAATTCTGTTTCCAAACTCATATTTATCAATTATTGATGGGATCTGCATCAAAGGACTCCCATCTCCTTCAATCTCAATTGAAATTATATTCCTTCCAAAATCTCTTTTTATCTCAGGAAGAGAACCATCAAGAACCTTTTTACCTTTGTTGATAAGGGCAACATAATCACAAAGCTTTTCTGCATGCTCCATAAGATGGGTTGAAAAGAGAATTGTCTTCCCTCCCTTTTTAAGCTCCATCATGAGCTCCTTTAGAACTTCTGTATTCAAAGGGTCAAGACCTGCAAAGGGCTCATCAAGAATAACTATTTTAGGGTCGTGGATAATTGTTGCTATAAACTGAACTTTTTGCTGCATTCCCTTTGAAAGCTCCTCAATCTTTCTGTTTTTCCAATCATAAAGACCAATTCGTCTCAAGAGCTCAATTCCTCTTCTTTCAGCCTCTTTTTTCTCCATGCCCTTCAACTCGCCAAAGTAAACAAGTATCTCAATAGTTTGCATTTTAGGGTAGAGTCCCCTCTCCTCTGGGAGATAACCGATTATATTCTTTGTCTCCTCGCTCATTTTCTCACCAAAAATTTTTATCTCACCTTCATCTGGAGCAAAAATGTTCATTATCATTCTTATTGTTGTGGTTTTTCCTGCTCCATTTGGACCAAGGATTCCGTAAATTGAACCTGAGGGAACTGAAAGGGAAAGGTTTGAAACAGCAGCAACTTCCCCAAATCTTTTTGTTACAGACTTTATTTCAATAGCTTTTTCTATCATCGGAAATTATATAAAAGGGCTGAAAGATTTTCAAGGGAAAATATCTCTTATTACATACTTTCAAGCTTTTTAACCCTCACCTTGTCCAGCTGAAACCAGAAAGATCCACTATCTTGATAGGCTCCAATGAATATTCCAGTGACATCATATGCTTCGAGTCCCATATCTTTAAAAGAAAAGAAAAATTCTTTCCATTCTGGTCCAGCCTCAAAAATTCTACTATAAGCAGGCATAAAACCAGTATGCTGGGCAAAAATTACAACAGCATACTTTCTCTCAGTACCCTTAAGCCAAAAGGATAAACCTTCGCAAGAGGAAAGATTGGCTGGAACCATCCTGGCTGTTCCTGGGTAAAACATCACCCCTGCCCAAGCCATGAAACCACCTTCAGCTATTTCACCAGTAACACGAAGTGAACCAAGACTTCCCTCAGCTCCATCTCCTGTCAACTCCATCTTTGATTTTGACTTTCCTCCAATAATACTATCGCTTGAGACAGCCCATCCAGAACCAAAATTGGAGCCAATCTTATCCTCTTCAAAATCACTTATCAAGCCAGAACCTAAAGGTGGAGCTGGAGTCTTTTTCAATTGCTCCATCTTTTCTCTTTCTTTAGCCACTTCCTTGCGATATTTTTCTCGATCCACAAGCTTACCCTCTTTCCAGACACTGATTATTTTTCTTGTAGCCTTTATATCTTTAATAGGATTTCCTTCAACAAGAATAAGGTCAGCCAGAGCTCCTGGCTTGATTACACCTCGGTCTTTAATGTTAAAGATTTTAGCTGGCAGGGAAGTAGCTGACCTTAGAGCCTCAAGAGGTGCGAGACCAGCCCAAACAAGAAGTTCGAGCTCATGATGCAAACTTACTCCATAGTAAGTTCCTGGATTGGGCGCATCGGTACCAGCCAGAATCGGAACCTTATGTTTCTTAAGCTGGTTGATGACTTTACGCCTGGTTTCACTAAGTCTCTGCCTCTTTTCCTGTGAAACTTCCATCGGGATTTTACTTTTTAAAGACCTCATATCATCTTGCATGAGATATGGTAATAAATCCTGATCATTTATTAGAGAGTTACTGTTATTTATGCCACTCATATTTTCAACAACAGTTAAAGTTGGAATTATAAAAGCTTTCCTTTCAGCCATCATACGACCAAAATCAGGGCTAAAGGCATCATTAAAATACACATGGGCTAAGCCATCCGCTCCAAGTTTAAGGACATCAATACAGTTTTGTAGAGTAGCTGCGTGAACAACCACTATTTTGCCTCTTCGATGGGCTTCCTGGATTAAAGCTGAAATTGTTCTCAAATCGAGAGTGTTCCAGGGTCTAAAATAGGCTTCACCTGAGTCATAAATTATTTTGATAAAATCAGAACCTTCTGCTATCCGTGCTTCAACAAAGGAAGGGACTTCTTCTGGTCTTGTAAGGGTTGGAATTTTCAGTCCATATTCTGTTCCGTGACCACCGGGTGCTGTTGCCAGAGTTCCGGCTGAAACCAAATAAGCCATGTTTTGGGCTTTTCCCTCCTTTTGCTTTTCCTTGATGTTTTTCATTAAACTGACATCCATGAACATATCAACCACTGCAGTAACACCAAAAATCAAGGCTTTTTCGAGGGCATTGGGATAAACCACATGGACATGAGAATCAATAAGTCCGGGTAAAAGGGTCTTACCCCTTCCTTCAATAATTTCAGCTCCCGGAGGGATAGAAATATTCTTTCCCACAGAGCGAATCCTTCCTGAATTAATAACTACAGTAGCTTCTGGAATTACCTTCTCACCATCAAAAACCCTCACATTTTTAATCGCTATGAACTGAGAATCTTTTTCTTCATAAAAGCAAAAAGAAATTCCAGCAACTGTTAAGAAAAAAATTAAAAATACAAGCGAAAAGGATAAAATTTTTTCTCCCTTCATAATTAACC
>CAZFCI010000063.1:0-3602 GCA_964517525.1 uncultured Clostridia bacterium
CCCCATTTCTTGTGTTCTTCCTTTCTTCAACACTTTCAAAAATTATTTTAAAAAGATCTTTCATTATTCCATCAGCATAATCGTCGTCATTTCCAAATTTTGGAGTTTTATTCCATAGTCTCTGCCTTAAAGGCTCGTAACCTTCGAAATCCTTTGAGAGGGCATCAAGTAGTTCCTGGAAGGTTGTATTTTTATGATCAAAGATATGAAATTTAATCGCTGAAAGGCAATCAGTCAATGTTCCAAGACCCACAGGCATAATATAACTTGTGTTGTATCTCGCTCCTCCGTCATTGTAATCCTTACCTTTTTTAATGCAGTCATCTATAAGGATTGAAAGGAATGGGACAGGTAGATGGGAGGCGTAAATCCTTTCAATTCTGTTGCTTCCTCTAATTTTTATATCGATAAAATGTTCAAGTTGCTTTTTGTATGCGTTGAAAAGTTCTTCATAGGTTTTAAAATTGACAGGATTTCCTGTTTCTAATTCAATCTTTTTTCCTGTTCTCGGATCAAAGCCATTGTTCAAAGTAACTTCAAGAATCTTTACAAGATTTAAATAGCCTACAAGTATATAACTTTCCTTGCCAAAACAACCTGTCTCAACGCATCCACTTGTTCCCCCCTGTCTTGCATCCTCAACAGATTTTCCCTGCCTTATAAGTTCTTGAATAACCATGTCCGCATTGAAGACCGATGGTTGTCCAAAACCTTTACTTATTACTTCACAAGCTCTTTTAAGAAAGGAATCTGGACTCTTTATACTAATTTGGACACTTGGATTTGGCTGAATAAGCCTCATCTCCTCAACAACATCAAGAATTAGATAGGAAAGCTCATTTACTGCATCTGAGCCATCGGGTTTTAATCCTCCCAGATTTATCTGGGAGAAATCATTATAAGTTGCACTCTCTGCAGATGTTACACCAACCTTTGGTGGAGCAGGTTGATTGTTGAATTTTATCCAGAAGCACTCAAGAAGCTCTTTGGCTTCATCTTTTGTAAGTCTCCCTTCTTCAATGTCCCTCTTATAGAAAGGATAAAGATGTTGATCAAGCTTTCCAGGACAGAAGGAATCCCACGGATTTGTCTCTGTTATAACTCCAAGATGGACAAACCAATATGCTTGAAGAGCTTCCCAGAAGGTTCTTGGAGGATTTGCTGGAACATGGAGACAAATTTCTGCGATTTTCTCCAACTCTTTTTTTCTCCTTGGATTACTCTCCTTCTCAGCCATTTTTCTTGCCAGTTCTGAATGTCTTCGTGCAAAATTTATAATTGCATCAGTGCAAATTAGCATTGCTTTCAGCTCCTGCTCCTTAGAATATGCCTCAGGATCATTGTAATAGTCAAGATTTTTCAGGCTTTCAAGGATCTCATTTTTAAAATCTAAAAACCCTTTCTTATAAATCTTGTCATCGAGAACAGTATGGCCTGGAGCTCTCTGCTCCATGAATTCTGTAAAAATTCCTGCATTGTAAGCATCCTTCCATTCCTCTGACATCTCACTAAAAACCTTATCCCTTATGGTCTTCCCCTTCCAGAAGGGAATTATTTTCTCCCTGTAAATTCTCTTAACATCTTCAGAAACAATGTAGGAAATTTTCTCCCTTGAATTTAAAATTTCCAGGTCTTCAATGGAATGGCAGCAAATTTCAGGATAAGTCGGGACAGCCTTAGGAAGGGGTCCTCTTTCTCCAACTATTAGCTCATCCTCATCAATAAAAATTGATTTATTCTCTAAGATATATTTAAAAGCCAGAGCTCTTAGGACAGAAGTAGAAAGGGTTATAAGATTCTGATTAGAATAAAATTCAGTTATAAGTTCAGCTCTTTCAGATGTTATGAATGGTTTTGTGTTAACGCTCTTTTCCCTCAATTTTGCCACTCTTTCAGTCATTTCTATCCTCCAATCTTTACATTTATTTTCTTTTCTTTTAAAATGTTTGAGAAAAGACTAAGTCCATCCTTTATCTGAGAATTATCAATTATAAATTTGTATTCCCTTCTCAATCTTCTGTATTTTTCAATCCCTGCAGAGTGGAATGGTAAAAGATGAGCTTCCTTTATTCCGAGGGAAAGAATGAAATCAGCAGTTTTATTGATATTTTCGATATTATCATTGACTCCAGGGATAACCGGAATCCTGACAATAATTTTTTTATGGACTGAAGAAAGATTTTTTAGATTCTCCAGAATTATATTATTGGAAACTCCTGTGAATTTTCTGTGGGACTCCTCATCCATTATTTTAAGGTCGAAAAGGAAAAGGTCTGTGAATCTACTTACATAAAAAAGGACTTCCCATCTTGAATATCCGCATGTCTCAATTGCAGTGTTTATTCCATTCTCCTTACAAATTTTCAAAAGGGGAATGAGAAAATCTTTTTGGAGTAGAGGTTCTCCTCCAGAAAATGTAACACCCCCTGAGGATTCATCATAGAAAGCAATGTCCTTTTTGATCTCATCCATTACTTCTTCAACTGTCATTTCTTTTCCTGCAATTTCCCTTGCTCCAGAAGGACATGCCTCAACACATTTCGCGCATAAAAGGCATTTTTCAGGATCATTCACAGCTGAATTGGAGCATGTATTTAGACAGGTTTTGCAACTGATACAACGCTCTTCCCAGAAAACCATCTCCTTCTTGAAAAATTGTCCTTCTGGATTGTGGCACCATAGACATCTTAAAGGGCAACCCTTAAAAAATACCACTGTTCTTATTCCTGGTCCATCATGTAATGAGAATCTCTGAATGTTGAAAATCAATCCTTCATCTTTACTTGAATAAACTTGCATATTTTAAATATAGCAATTGGAGATGTTTTTTTCAAAGTATTTACAATATTTTAAAATTCGGCTAATTGCATCATACAAAGATCTATATGAAATAGTATTCATTGCCTCACATAAGATTCTATTCGAATTTCTCTATCCTTATCCTTAATCTTTGAAATTGCCATCTTGAATAGCTTGTTCTGCAACCTTATCATCTCCCTTCTTAGCTCCATAGGATTTAGTTTATCATATTCTTTCCTTAATCTCTCTTTCAACTCTTCACAGATATATTCGTTCTCCAATACCCTCTGATAAGGTGTCTGAGCAGTGTCATACTTTCTCCTTATCCTCGCTCCTTCCCTCTCCTTCCTTATAAGCTTCATCACCGGTTGAAAGAAATTGTAGAATTTATCCACCACTTCCCAAAGCTCATTCATTATCTTCAGCTCCTCTTCTGTGTCGTATCTTGGATAGCCAACCACCTTCCTCACTACAGACCAGTTCTTCTGCTCTACAAAGCAGTTGTCATTCTTTCTTCCAGGTCTGCTCCTTGTGAAGAGAATACCTTCCTGCTCACAGTATCCTGAAAAATGAGCATTGATAAAGGCTGAATCGTTATCTGAATGTATCCCAAGAAGAGAAAAGGGAAGCCTCCCTTTTATTTTCTTTAATCCCTCAAATGCCCAGACTTGAGCCCTGTTTCTCACAGATACTCTTAGACTCCAATGAGTGGCTGGATCAACAGCATTAAGAGTGTAAATGAAATCTCCTTTTACATTCCCTCCATCATGACCAACAAGATCAATGTCTAAGTATCCTGGCTT
>CAZFCI010000064.1:0-6989 GCA_964517525.1 uncultured Clostridia bacterium
TGAAAAAAGTTATAGAGAGTGTCTCAAAATTAATAGAAGAAGGAATAAAGGAGGGGGCTTTTGAAGATATTGACCCTATCTTAGGTGCCTTATTGTTCATGAGTCACCTAAGGCTTGCAATATTACTTCCCATGATGGAAGAGCTTTACTCATTCGATTTTAGTATCGATAAAAATTCAGCTAATAAAAAGATTCTTGATTATTTCTTCCATGGGATTTGTTTTAAAAATTCGGGAGATAAAAAATGTTCAGAATAACATCAAAATTATTTTCAATAATTAATAGGAGGAGGATATGAAGTTTTTGAAGGCTGTTTTTATTTCCCTTGTTCTTCTTTTCAATATTTCCTTTGCAGAGAAGCTTGAACTAACCTTAGCAGACAGTGTTAGAATTGCTTTAGAGAAAAATCCAAATATCCTTGCAATGCAAAAGAGAATTGAGTCAGCAAAAAGTCAGGAGCAATCTGCCCTTTCCAATTTTCTCCCAAAACTTGATCTTTCTGCCATGAAGACCGTTGAAGAAAAACTTTTTACAATTGAGATTCCGTCCTTTATACCTGGGCAACCTCCCACAGTTGCAAGGTTCGACTTTACAAAGGATTACCAGTATACAATAAGGATGACTCAGACAATTTTTACCGGCGGAAAGCTAATCTCAGCTTATAATCAAGCAAAATTAAATTTAAACCTCACTGAAGAAATAGACAATCAGACAAGACAGGATTTAATCTTTGAGGTAAAGAAGGCATACTACGGCGTTCTTCTTTCAAAGGAGGTTCTTAAAGTATCTGAAGATGCCCTTTCTCTTGCTGAAAAACATCTTGATAGAACAAAAAAACTTGTTGAAGCAGGTGTTGCCTCCCGTCTTGATTTGCTAAGGGCTGAAGTTCAGGTTGCCAATTTGAAACCTCAAGTTATAAGAGCAAAGAATATGGTTCAACTTTCTGAAGAGGGGTTAAAGAATCTTCTCGGCTTGAAGCCTGAAGACGAGATTGTTCTTAAGGAAGGTTTTGGATATAAACCCTTAGAAATTGATGATGAGAAAATGCTTTCTCTTGCACTCGAAAAAAGGCCTGAGATAAATCAACTAAAGATTCAGAGAAAAATGACTAAAGAGATGCTCAAGATAGCATGGGCGGGATACATTCCCAATGTAGCAATTGCAGGTGATTTCAACTGGAGAGCAGACCGCTTTTCCTTTGCAAAGGGTGCCCTTGAGAATTACTACACAGTTAACCTTGTTTTAACCTTACCTCTATTTGACGGATTCTCAAGGGAAGCGAAAATCTCTCAGAGTAAAGCAGAACTTGAAAGAATTGATTATATTTTGAAAGGTGTGGAGCAAGGAATTTCCCTTGATGTAAAGAACGCAATTTTGAGTTTAAAGGAGGCTGAAGAGTCTTATGAGTCCCAGAAAACCAATGTTGCGCAGGCTGAAGAAACAGTAAGAGTCGCAGAACTTAACTACGAAGAGGGGCTTGCCACCTATCTTGATGTGCTTTCTGCCCATATGGCTCTCACAGAAGCAAAAATGAATCTCGCTCAGGCTCTTTACAATTACAATGTTGCCCTTGCTAAGATTGAAAGGGCTACATCTATTCCTATTGAGGAGTTGATAAAAAAATGAAAAGGAAAATTTTTATTTTCAATAAAATTTTAGAAAGGAGTTCAAAAATGAAAAATAGAATTTTTCTCTCATCGTTTTTACTCGTAATATTTTCTATTTCGATAATTTCCTGCAAAGGAAATAAATCAAAAAATGAAAACGCTTCAGTAGAGACGCTGTTCCCGGTTTCTGTAGAGAGAGTTGAAAGAAGGAGTGTTGAGAAGACCCTTTCCTTTGTTGGAAATCTTGAGTCGATTGATAAAGCTACGATTGTCCCCGACATTTCAGGAAAACTTTGGAAGATTTATGTTGATGTAGGGGAGAAGGTTAGGAAAGGGCAGATTCTCGCTGAACTTGACCATCGTCACATTGATCTTCAACTTGAACAAGCAAGGGCTGGTTTTGAGGTTGCAAAAGCCAATCTTGAAGATGCCAGGACAAATTATTTGAGAATGGAGAAGCTTTTCAAAGAGAATGCAATATCTTCCCAGCAATTTGAAAAGGTCAAACTTGCTTACGAAGCGGCTCAATCCCAGTTCCAGCAGGCTCAGGCTGCATTAAATCTTGCTCAGTATCAGAGAGATGTTTCAATTATGAAAGCACCATTTGATGGAGTTATTGTTGAAAGGCTAGCTGAGGAAGGAGATGTTATAAATCCAATGATGGGTGGTTTTGGTAGCAGAGGTGGTGTATTAGTTTTAATGAATTTTTCAAAGATTAAAGTTGATATTGATGTTTCAGAAAAAGACATTTTACACATAAAAAAAGGACAGAGAGCTTACCTTGAAGTCTCTTCAATTCCTGACAGAAAGTTTATCGGAGAGGTTACAATTGTCAATCTTGCAGCAGATTCAATGACAAAGACTTTTAAAGTAAGGACAGAATTTGAAAATCCAGATTTACTTTTAAAACCAGGAACTTTTGGAACAGTTACAGTGGTTACAGAATCTAAAAAGGATGTTCTTGCCATAAAGAAAGAGGGACTCCTCGAAAACTCTGTTTTTGTTGTTGAAAACGGTATAGCTCAAAAAAGGAATGTAAAGACAGGAATAGAAAATAAAACCCATGTTGAAATAATAGAGGGTCTTAGAGAAGGAGAACTTTATGTTGTTGAAGGAGTCATTGGTCTTAAAGATGGCGCAAAGGTAAGGATAATTGAAGGAGGGGGAAAATGAGCATACCAAAATTTTCAGTAAGCCACAAAGTAACAACCACAATGTTGATTTTGATAATTGTGGTTATTGGGATAATTGCCTACTATCAGTTAGGGCTTGAACTTTTTCCTGACATTGAATATCCCCAACTAACAGTTGTTACAGCATACAGAGGTGCTTCCTCAGAAGATATTGAATCAATGATAACAAAGCCCATTGAAAGTTGGGTAAGCACTGTAAATAAAGTAAAGAAGGTTAGATCCTTCAGTCAGGAAGGACTTTCTTTGATCACTATTGAATTTGAATGGGGAACAAATCTTGACTTTGCTGCCCAGGATGTTAGAGACAGAATAGCCCTTTACAAAGCAATGCTTCCTGAAGGAGCAACCGACCCATTAATCTACAAATTCAGCCTTACTGATTTTCCAATTTTATTTTATGGAGTTACAAATCCATCCATAGATGAAAGAGCTTTGAAAACCCTTGTTGAAAAAAATGTGGCAGATAGACTTGAAAGGATTGATGGGGTTGCCTCAGCAATGGTTTTAGCAACAAAGGAGAGGGAGATTGAGGTATATCTTAGAAAATCTGCCCTTGAGTCAAGGGGACTGACAATTGACTCTGTAATAACTGCTTTGAGGCTTGAAAATATTAATTTACCTGCTGGATATATATCAAAGGGACATAAAGAATACATAATAAGAACTGTTGGCGAGTTTAAGAGTCTTGATGATATAGCAAACATTGTAATAGGTGTTTCTCAAACGGGTAAGCCAATATACTTGAAAGATGTCGGAGAAGTCATTGATGGATACAAAGACATAAGGAATCTTGCAAGAATTCAGCAAGGAGAAGGGGTTCTACTCTGGATTCAGAAGAGTTCTGGCGCCAACACAGTTGATATGGCAAGGAAAGTAAAGAAAGAGATTGAGGAAATTTCAAAGACCCTTCCTGAAGGAACCAATTTCTATCTTACCCTCGACTTTTCCCAGTTTATTGAACTAATGGCTTCAAGAACATCAAACAATGCAATCCTTGGAGGTCTTCTCGCAATTGCTGTTCTTTTTCTCTTCATCGGTAACTGGAGACCAACTCTAACAATAGGACTTGCAATACCCCTTTCGATTGTTACAACCTTTATTGCCCTTTACGCTGCTGGCTACACCTTCAATTTCATAACCCTTGTTGGTCTCGCCCTTGGGGTTGGAATGATGGTTGACAATGCTGTTGTTGTCATTGAGAACATTTACAGACATATGCAGAGTGGAATGCCTAAAGAAAATGCATCTTCCTTCGGTGCTGAAGAGGTTACCCTTGCAATTACAGCCTCCACATTTACAACAATTGCTGTTTTCTTTCCAATGATTTTTGCCAAATCCCTTGTTGGTAAACTTGCTCGACCTTTTGCCCTAACAATATCTTTTGGACTTCTTGCATCTCTCTTTGTTGCGATAACAATTGTGCCAATGTTAGCCTCTGTTATATACAAAGAAGAAAAAGAAAGAAAAGTCCATTATTTTGATAAAGTGAAGGAGTGGTATGAGAGGGCTCTTGAAAAAGTTTTAAGGGCAAGAACAATCTTTCTCCTCTCCATAATTACCCTTTTTGTAATTTCAGTTTTGATTGTCGTATTCTTGGCTGGAAAAGAATTTTTCCCTTCCTCTGACAGAAGCTTTTTCATGATGAGAGTTAAACTTCCTGTTGGTACACCTTTAAAGGAGACAGTGAGGGTTCTAAAAACTCTTGAAGATAAAGCTCTCGAGGAAAAAGCAATTAAAAGCATAATTACCTTTGCAGGAGCTGAATCTGAAGAACAGTCCCCATCAGAATTTTCTGCTTCAGGACCTCATGAAGGTTTCTTTATGGGTTCCCTTGTTATGAGGAAGGAAAGGAAAGAGAGCACCAATGAAATCCTTGAAAGATTAAGGAGGGAAATTCCACCTTTTGAAAATGTGAAACTTGAAGTAATTGATATGTCAACAATGAGTTTTGGAGGCAGCACTTCCCCAATTGAAATAAAGATTTTTGGAGACAACCTCGACTTTTTGAGGGAGACTGGTTGGAGAATCATGCAATCAATAAAAGATATACAAGGAATAAGAGATTTGAGAATGTCCATTGAAAAGGGGAAGCCAGAATATCATATTTCAATCGATAGAGAAAGGGCATCAAGATTTGGACTTAAAGTTGTCCAGATAGGCTCAGCCCTTGAATCTTATACCCTTGGAAGAGTCTCGACCCGATTCAAAACAGGTGGAGAGGAGCTCGATGTGAGAGTAAGACTTCATCCTGATGACCAGAAAACAGTTGATGACCTACTTTCAATTCCAATTATTACTCCAACGGGGAAAAAGATATTCTTGAGAGATGTTGCTTATGTCAAAGAAGAAACAGGACCTGTGAGAATAGAGAGGGATGGACAGGTAAGGAAGGTCTCTGTTCTTGCGAATTATTTTGGTAGAGACCTTGGAGGAATAACTGCAGAGATTAAAAAAAGGATAGAGCCTATCCAGAAGAGTCTTCCCTTTGGATATTTCATAGAGCTTGGAGGACAATACAAAGACATGATGGAATCTTTCAAAACGATTGCATGGGTTTTACTTCTCTCATCCCTTCTCTCCTACATGGTTATGGCTTCCCTTTTTGAAAATCTTCTTCATCCCTTTGTAATAATGTTCACAGTTCCCCTATCTTTTATTGGTGTTGCTTTTGGTTTCTGGATTGGAAGGGTAAACATAAGCCTTCCTGCTCTAATGGGATTTGTTATGCTAAGTGGAATTGCGGTTAACAATGGAATTGTTATGATTGATTTTATAAATAGATTGAGAAGAGAAGGAATTGGGAAATTTAAAGCAATTGTTAAGGGAGCATCCGTAAGATTGAGACCTGTTCTTATTACTTCCCTGACTACAATTATCGGAGTTTCACCAATGATATTCTCCCGTTCTGAAGGATCTGAAATGAGGGTTGCTCTTGGCTTAACTCTATTTTCAGGACTTTTGGCCGCAACTCTCTTAACCCTTTTTGTGGTTCCTGTTATTTATAGCCTTATAACGAAAGAAAAGAAAAATGTCTGAGGATTTCAAAGGTTTAATTCAGGTTTACACAGGAAATGGGAAAGGAAAAACCACTGCCGCCCTTGGACTCTGCTTAAGGGCTGCGGGATGGGGTTTTAGAAGTTACATTGGTCAGTTTTTAAAAGGACAGGATTATGGTGAGCTCCACTCGATTTCTAAGATGGGCGATCTAATTGTTATTGAGCAGTTCGGCAAAAAAGGTTTTATTCACATTGAGAAAGGTCCCGATGAAGAAGATATAAGACTTGCAAAGAATGGTTTAAAGAAATGTTATTCTGAGATGAAATCTGGTAAATTTAGAATAATTGTTCTTGATGAAATAAATATTGCCATTTATTTCAAATTAATTTCTGAGGAAGAAGTCCATTCTTTTCTTGATGAGAAACCTGAGGATGTAGAAATTGTTCTTACTGGAAGATATGCTCCCCAATCAATAATTGATAGAGCAGATCTTGTCACTGAAATGAAGGAAGTGAAACATTACTTTCAAAAAGGTATTGAGGCAAGAAAGGGTATAGAAAAATGATTCTCAAAAATTGGCTATGGAAAACGAGTTTTGAGGTATTGACAAATTTGAATAAATTACCTAATATATATTTGTCTTAAGTAAAAAGGACTTAAAGATATCTTGACAAAAAGAAAGAAATTTGGTAAAAAATATAATTGCCCTCTCGGGTTAGAGGGTTTTAAAAAAAGATCTTTGAAAACTGGGTAAAGCGAAAAGATAGAATATGAAGCTGCAAAGCTTCATATAAACTGGAGAGTTTGATCCTGGCTCAGAGCGAACATTGGCGGCGCACCTAACACATGCAAGTCGTACGGATCAAGGGGGGAAACCCTCTTGGTCAGTGGCGAACGGGTGAGTAACGCGTGGATAACCTACCCTCGGGTGGGGGATAACTTACCGAAAGGTGGGCTAATACCGCATAAAATCAAAGGGACTAAGGTTCCTTTGATCAAAGGAGGCGCCCCGCAAGGGAGCTTCCGCCTGAGGACGGGTCTGCGTCCTATTAGCTTGTTGGTAGGGTAATGGCCTACCAAGGCTACAATGGGTAGCCGGCCTGAGAGGGTGGTCGGCCACACTGGGACTGAGACACGGCCCAGACTCCTACGGGAGGCAGCAGTGGGGAATCTTGCGCAATGGGCGAAAGCC
>CAZFCI010000065.1:0-6730 GCA_964517525.1 uncultured Clostridia bacterium
GTAGAGACCTTTTACAAGATTCAAAAAAAAGAATATCAAATTTTTAAAATTCCGTTTCGAAAAAAATTTGATATAGAAATTGTAAAGGAGAGGATACCAATACCACCAGAAGTTTTAAGAGAAATAAGAAAAAATCTAAAAGAAGGGAATCAAATTTTGTTTTTAACTTTTAGAAAAGGGATGGGAAGCTTATTGATTTGTAAGAGATGTGGATGGATATCCCTTTGTCCAAAATGCAAGGTTCCATTGAAAGCCCATGAGGAAGGGGAACAGCTCTGCCATATTTGTGGATGGAGGGAACCTTTCAAACTTTACTGTCCTGAATGCAATGGAAGATTATCCTTTATTGGAGCAATTGGAACGGAGAGAATATCTCAAATTTTGAGGGAAAAGTTTCCAAAAGTTAAAGTCGGAATTTTAGATTTAGAAAAGACAAGGACAAGGAGAGCGCAGAGAAAGGTTTGGGAAGATTTTTATTCAAAAAAAATAAATATTCTTGTGGGAACTCAACTCCTTTTAACATCTATGGAAAGCTTAAAGTATAAGTGTAAGCTAATGGTAATTGTAAAACCAGAAGTCAATCTCTCCCTTCCCGATGTAAACTTTTCTGAGGAAACATTCCATCTAATAAAGCATGCAATTGAAATTGTGGAAGAAGGAGGTAAAGTTATTATAATATCTGAGCTTCCTGAGCATCCCTCAATAAAGTGGCTTGAAGAAAAAAAACCCGAATTTTTTTATAAGAAGGAGATAGAAGTAAGGGAAGCTTTGGGTTATCCCCCCTTTGGAAGAATTGTAAAATTGATTTTAAAAAGAAAGACTTTAAAGGGAGTTGGAAGATTCTCTCGCTCAATTTTCAAGGATTTAAAGGGGAAGGAAAGGGGAATCGAAGTAATAGGTCCATCAATAAATCCCTATGAAGGAGGGAAAAAGAAAAGTGTTCAAATTTTAATAAAAGGAGAAAAGGGGAAGGTGAATGAATGGCTTAAGGAAAAAATTGAAAAACTGGAAAAACACTCCATTGAAATCAACATCGACCCACCTTCTTTACTTTAAAAAGTATTTTCATCCTGGAAATGGTAAGTTTTTCCAAATGAATACCCTTTCCTTTACAGGAAACTAAACAATAGCTCTTGCTTGCAAAAGGTAAGTTTTCCAAGGATATACCCTCTCCCCTGAGAGCCCAACACAATAAGAATAGTTTCTGGAATTTGTTAGATTTTTTATGCCCTCTCCCCTTGGGGAGAGAGGAAGGGTGAGGGGTGATGAATGGGAGAAGCAACAACTTAGGAAAAACTAAACTATTAGTTCAAATGTTAATTTGACATTTTAGGCATCTCCGTATATCTTTCTTTATAAGGAGTTGAAGATGAAGAAATTGGGTGTTTTAATTTTAGGGCTTCTGATTTTTTTGATAATTGTCTGGGGTGTTTCTGTTTACAATACCATGGTAAAAAAGAATGAAAAGGTGAGAGAGGCATGGTCTCAAGTTGAAAATCAATACCAGAGAAGAGCTGATTTGATCCCTAACCTTGTGAATACTGTTAAAGGGTATATGGAGTATGAGAAGGAGGTTCTTGAAGAAGTGACAAAGGCAAGAGCGTCTGTTGGACAAATAAAAGTTGGTCAGGAAGTTATAGAGAATCCAGAACTTTTCTCAAAATTTGTTCAGGCGCAGGATTCCCTTTCGGGTGCTCTTAGCAGACTCCTTGCTGTAGTGGAAAGGTATCCAGATCTCAAGGCAAATCAGAATTTCATTGCTCTCCAGACCCAGCTCGAAGGAACAGAAAACAGAATTTCTGTTGAAAGGAGAAGGTTCAATGAGGCAGTTATGGATTTCAATTCCTACACAAAAAGAATTCCCAACAGAATAATTGCAAGCCTTGGTAATTTCAAAGAAAAAGAGTATTTCAAAGCAGTTACAGGAGCTGAGAAACCCCCAGTAGTTAAATTTTAATGAATTTAAAAAGAATTCTTTCCCTCTTTTCCATTTTGTTTCTTTTTTCAAGAATCTATCCTCTTGAAATACCTGAAAGACCCCTTGGAAGAGTCTCAGACTATGCAAAAATCCTTAAGCCTGAAGAGGTTTCAACCCTTGAAGCCATCCTTTCAAACTATGAGAGGGAAACAACCAATCAGATAGTGATTGTAATCTTCAATTCCCTTGAGGGATGGGATATAGAGGATTTCTCAATAAGACTTGCTGAAAAATGGAAAATTGGGCAGAAAGGAAGGGATAATGGAATTATAATTCTTGTGGCTCTTTCTGAAAGGAAAATCAGAATTGAAGTTGGATATGGGCTCGAGGGTGCTGTCCCTGACATTACTGCAAGAGATATAATTGATAGAAAAATCGTTCCCTATTTCAAAAAAGCTGATTATTTCAATGGATTGAGGGAAGGGGTGGATTCCTTGATAAAAGCCATTGGAGGAGAATACAAAGTAGAAGGTCGAAAGGATAAGATTATTAACTCGCTTCTTTCTTTTATTATAATTATATTTGTACTCATAATAATACCAATTTTAAAGGGGATATTTAATGAGATATTTTCTGGATATACTTACACCCGTTCAAGAGGGAAATGGCACAGGAGAGCAACTTTTGGGGGTGGATTTTTTGGAGGTGGAGGTTGGAGTTCTGGCTCAGGAGGGGGTTTTTCTGGAGGGGGTGGTAGTTTTGGTGGGGGAGGAGCAACAGGAAGCTGGTGATGAAAAAAGGTATTAGCCCCCAAAAATTTTTCACAAAAGAAGAAAGGGAGAGAATTCTTAAGGCAATTAAAGAGGCAGAAAAGAAAACAACAGGTGAGATTGCAGTGCATCTTGTGAAAAAAGTTAAAGGAGATATTTTTGAAAGGGGGAAGGAAGCATTTTTTAGATTGGGTCTTTACAAGACATTGAGTAGGAATGCAGTTCTATTTCTTATTTCAACAGGGCAGAGAAAATTTGCCATCTTGGCTGATGAAGGAATTAACAAAAAGGTTCCTGAAAATTTCTGGAAAGATATAGCCTTTGAAATTGAAGAAAATTTTAAGAAGGGGAATTTTGCTGAAGGACTATTAAGGGCAATAAAAATTACAGGAGAAAAACTTTCAGAATATTTCCCCTACGAAGAAACAGACATAAACGAAATCCCTGATAAAATAACAGAAGAGAATTAATTAGTTTTCTTTCTTCCTTGAAAAATTTAAGAACAGCTATCACAACTTGTAAGGGAGCATGAAGAGCAGGAAGAACCTGAACTTACAGAGCTTTTGAATTTGTTCCCCGAGGAAAATCCAAAGATTGAAAATAGCTTCTCAAGATCCTCAGAACCACACTTTGCACAAACTATTTTTTCAGATTTGTTCATTATGAGTTTTTCAAATTTTTCCCCACACTTTTTACATCTATATTCAAATACTGGCATATTCAATCTCCTTTCAAAGATTATATTTTAACTCTTAAAATAATTTTTGTAAATATTAAACTTAGAGAGTAGAAATTGAAGCTTTCTAAAAATCCATTTCCCTTTCCATATCTTTTATTTTTTTAAGAAGTTTTCGAGCCGATTCATTTGTTGGGTCTTCTTTGATGGCTCTTTCAAAGTAATCTTTTGCTTTTCTGAGGAGAAGTTTACCAATCTCCTCGTTGAGGGCTGAGCGGGAATTTGATAATTCTAAAATTAAATTTATCAAATCAATTCCTTTATCAATCATTTTAAAGTTAGCAAAATCTTCTGCGTAGCTGATTATTGCATTTCTTTCTACTGCTTCCCTATGAACTTTTGCCTTAAAAGCTTCAACATAAAGGTTTTTTGCTGATTTTAGATCTCCATATGAAAGGTATGCATTGGCAAGGGAAACAATGGAAAGAGATGATTCAGGGTAGAGCTCCTTGGAAAGTTTTGCCATTTCTATCGCCTTCTCATACCTTCCATTTAGATAGAGTCTTCTTACAGCTTCCCATATCTGAGATGAAAAATCAGGATAGATTTTTGCTCCTGAAAAATTTTTTCTTAAATTCTTTTTCAATTCTTCAGGTTCTGAAAATGCTCCTATGAAAAGGGTTCTTGTGGAGTCGTTCAATGTTTTCAACCAATCAGACTCCCAGCTTTTTACTTTATTTTCAAATTCTTTACTGAATTTATATTCAGGAGGGGAACTTCCTTCTTCCTTTTCAAGATTTATGTAATCTGAGAAAAAGGTTATAGCTCCATTCTTATAGTAATAATCGAATCTTTTTTCTCCAAATCTGTTCTTCAACTTTTGAGCCATAAAGGAGCCAAGCTTTTGAAAGGGCTCTCCTGCTTTTGGATGGATACCTTCAAGGCTCTCTCTCCTTGCTTTAGCAAGATTTTTTGAAATAAATTCCCTATCAGTAACTTTTTTGAAAAAGGAAAAGGAATTCTCTATTTCCTTTTTATTCTCAGTCAAAGCTTTACCATACCTTTCAAAATAGCTCATTCCATAGTTGAATACCAAAGTCATACTATTCAAAATTAAATCATCAACAGGATCTCCTGTGTAAGGATTAACATTTACAGGCTCTCCAAGAATAATCTGTATCACTCTCAATCCATAGAGGGATGGATTTACTCCCTCAAGGTTGCAGGCAAAGGATACTGCAATATCTTTTTTCGGCAAATAACCGAGAAAGGTTCTTGTCTCTTGCTGGGAGCCAGTGTGATAGACAAAGAAATGACCATTCAAGGGTCTTACAAACCACCCATATCCATAGTTTGTTATCTCCCCTCCCTTTGTGGTCATTGAGGTGAACATTTTTTCAAGGGTATCCTTTGAGATTATTTTTCCTTCCTTTAAACCCTTAACAAACTTCAAAAGATCAGCCACTGTTGAGCGGGTTCCACCTCCTGCAAATCTACTGCTCATATCAACAAACTCTGAATTTTCAATTTCCCCTTCTACTATTCTGTATCCCTTTACCCTGTTGGGAATTATTTCTTCCTGGGAATCCATGCGTGTGTTTGTCATTCCAAGGGGTTTCCAGATATTCTCTTCCATGTATTTTCCATAAGATGTCTTTGATGCTCCCTCTATAACTGCACCAAGGAGATTGTATCCATAACTTGAGTAGTGATAAACTGTCCCTGGCTCTGCTACAAGATCGTAATTGGCAAAAATTTCAATTGCCTCCCTTGTATCCTTTGGAACTTTGATATGGAGCTCATCATAGGATTTGTAATGGGGGATCCCCCCAAGATGTCCGAGGAGATAGCGGATTATAACAGGATAATTTTTCCCTGGAAAATAGGAGACATACTTCTGAACCTCGTCATCAAGATTTATCTTCCCCTTCTCAGCAAGTTGAAGGATTGCGGTTGCAGTCATTGTTTTTGTAACTGAGGCGAGCCTGAATGAGGAGTTTTCTTTCATGGGGATTTTATTTTCAAGATCTGAAAAACCAAATCCTTTAGACCAGATGAAATCTCCCTTCATTATCCCCAGTGCAATTCCAGGGATTTTTTCCACTTCCATTTGATTCTTTATGAAAACTTCTACATCCTTAATTTGATTCGAAAGATCAGTTTGGGGATAAAGGGGAATAAAAAGAAAGAAGAGAAAAAATAGAGTTGGAATAAATCTTCTTTTTACCATATGAATCCCCTTTAAATTTTACTTTTTCTTTTAATATTTATTTTTCAGAGACAAGCTCTGAAATTGCTTTTCTCAAATCCTCACCCATAATATCAAAATTCCTTAGAATTCCCTTTCTGTCAACAAGCCATAGAGAGGGAATGGAGTTTACTCCATAAAGTTTAACAATATCATCATCCCAACCCTTTCCACTAAAGGAAATTTCCCATTTTACTCCAACTCCTTCAAGATATTTCATCATATTTTCTTTATTGTTATCAAGACTTATTCCTATAACATCAAATCCTTTATCTTTGAATTCCTCATAGCACTTTTTGACATTAGGCATCTCAGCTCTGCAACCAGGACACCAGCTTGCCCAGAACTGGACAAGAATTACCTTCCCTTTTTGCTCTGAAAGGGTAAATTTTTTACCTGAGATTGTTTCAACTGTGAAATCCTTTGCAGGTTTCCCAATTCCAATTTTATCCATCATAAGGGATAGAGCCTTTTTAAATTTTGGATTATTCCTTATGGAGTCATAATCTTTGCTTTGAAGTTCGGAGTATGATATAAATCCTCTGTTTATTGATTCTTCAAGCCATTCTATAGCCTTATCTTCATTATTTAGTTTAAGATATGCTTTCATAATATCAAGGGAATTCCATGGGCTTTTCTTCTCTGAAATATTATCCTTTTTAATCGCAGTTTCTAATGCTGATTCATATTTCCCCATTTCCATTAAAATAGCATACTTTGCACTTAAAAGAATTCTTGTCTCACCAAATTCCTTTATTCCCTTTTCTACCTCAGTAAGAGCTTCATCGTATTTTTTCTGGGAGTAAAGATCACGAACTTTCCTCGCAACATCCCTTTCATCGGAGAGAAGAAAGGTTGTCAGCAAAAGGAGCATAATAAAAATTTTTGATTTTTTCATTTCTTCCTCCTTTCAATTGGAATAAAGAATAAAAGATGCCACAATCCAAAAATTAAGTCAACAATTCCGAAGAAAAAGAATAGAAATTTTGCTGAGAAAAAGAAATAGTGAATACTTAGAAAAATGAATCCTGAGAACCTTGCAATGATTGCTCCTATTATTATCCCCCTTTCTTTTTCAGGCTTTAAAGCAGCTTGAATGTAGAAGAAGGGAAGTATAA
>CAZFCI010000066.1:0-3397 GCA_964517525.1 uncultured Clostridia bacterium
ACTCTATCCTTTGATTCAAAATCAGTTACCATTGATGAGATATTTAAAAATGCAGAAATTGTAAAACAATATGCAACAAAATCAAATAACCCTTTGAATCCTGCAATTTTATTGAGAATAGAAGGCACTGAAAGCAGTGAACATCTTCTTCTTGCCAATAATCCTGAGCCAGTTTATCTTGAGGATGGAAGACTTGCTTTAACCTTTGAAAGGAAGATGGAGGAGATAAAAGATTACAAGAGCAGATTAAAGTTCATAGAAAATGGAGATCTTGTTAAAGAAGTTGAAATTGAAGTTAACAAACCTTTTAAATATAAAGGTTTTGTTTTCTACCAATCCAATTACGATCCAAAGGATTTAACATATTCAGGAATTGAAGTTGTGAAGGATCCAGGGCTTAGCTTTGTTTGGCTTGGTTTCATAATGCTTTCCCTTGGGATTATCCATTCCTTTTTCATAAAGGGAAGGCTTATAAAATTAACAACAGAAGAATAGGAGCGAAGACATGATTTCAATATTATTTGGAAGAATGCCAATTCTTTTTAAGCTTTCTTTGATCTCTTACGGGATTTCTTTTTTTGTTTACATATTGTATTTCCTCAAAAGGAAATTGATCCCAAAATTTTTCCCCACAATTATATTCCTGATTTCCTTCCTTCTAAATTTCTCCCTTTTCATTTCCACATGGATAAGTTATGGCCATCCTCCAATAAGAACTCTTTACGAAACGCTCATCTTTTTCTCCCTTACAGTGGGTTTTCTCTACATTCTAATTGAGTTTTTGACAAAGTTAAGGTTTATTGGAATATTTGCATCAGCTTTCTCCTTTTTTGCTCTATTTTATGCCCTCTTCAAGGCAGACATAGATAAAATAAATCTCCCAGCTGCTCTACAGTCTTTCTGGTTCATACCCCATGTTATTATCTATTTTATTGCCTATTCTGCCCTTTTCATATCCTTTGTTACAGCCATTCTTTATTTAATTTTCCCTGAAGTAAAAGAACTTCCTGAAAATCACTGGCTTGAGCAAAAGTATCTTGACTTTGACAAATTCACCTACAAAATAATCCAGTTTGGATTTATTGCCCTTACCCTCGGGCTTCTAATAGGTGGAGTCTGGGCAAAGGAAGCATGGGGAGATTACTGGGGATGGGATCCAAAGGAGAACTGGTCTCTAATAACCTGGCTTATTTATTTGATTTATCTCCATTTGAGATTTGTTAAAGGATGGAGAGGTAAAAAAGCAGCATATTTTGCAATCCTTGGATTTCTTGCTGTTATAATGACCTATCTTGGAGTTAATATCCTTCCAACTGCAGAAAGTAGTTTGCATACTTATCAGTAAACTTACTTTTTCTCCTTTTTCCTCTTTATTAGCCAGGCACGGATAAACTCGTCAAGGTCACCGTCGAGAACTCTCTGAACATCGCCAATTTCTACCTTTGTCCTGTGGTCAGTGATTTTCTGATAGGGTTGAAGAACATAAGATCTGATCTGGTTCCCCCAGGCAATCTCTCCTTTTGATTCCTCGATCTCCTGAATTTTTTGCATTCTTTTTCTCCTTTCCAGCTCATAAAGCCTTGACCGCAGAATTTTCATTGCAATCTCCCTGTTTTTATGCTGAGAACGCTCGTTCTGACAGGAAACTACAATGCCAGTAGGGATATGGGTTATTCTTACTGCGGAATCAGTAACATTTACATGTTGACCACCCTTTCCACTGGAACGAAAAGTTTCTATCCTTAAATCCTCAGGCTTTATCTCAATCTCTATGTCATCCTCAACCTCAGGGTAAACAAACACAGCTGAGAAGGAGGTATGCCTTCTTTTGTTAGCATCAAAGGGTGAAATTCTTACAAGTCTATGAACACCTGACTCAGCACTTAGGTGACCGAAGGAATATTTACCTTCTATCCTTATTGTCACACTTTTTATTCCAGCTTCCTCACCTGGTTGGAAATCGACAATTTCTGTTTTAAAGCCCTTTTCGTCGCAGTATCGGAGATACATTCTCATGAGCATCTGTGCCCAGTCCTGAGACTCAGTCCCACCTGCACCGGGATGAATTGTGAGAATTGCATTCCTCTTGTCATCTTCTTCAAAAAATAATGTCATAATTTCAATCTCATCCAGTTTCTTCTTGAGTTTATTTATAGACTCATTCAGTTCTTTCTGAACATCCTCACCTTCTTCCCCAAGCTCAATCAAAATCTCTATATCTTCAGCAGATTTTTTTGATTCTTCAAATAAATCTATTGTTTCCTCAATATCCTTCTTTGCCTTTGAAAGCTCTCCCACTTCCTTTGGCTTTTTCCAAATATCGGATTCTGTAAGTTTTTTGTTTATTTCCTCAAGGAGTAATTTCTTTTTATCTATTTCAAAGAAAGCCTCTTAACTCTTCCAATCTTCTTTTAATTTCTTCAAGCTCTTTTCTTGCCTCTCCTAATTCCATATTTCCTCCATAATGAAAGAATAAATAAAATAGAAGTGATAGTCAAGCAGGATTGAGCGAAAATATCGCCATAATTTGAATAAAATGTTTTTTCATCTATTGGGTAAATATCTTCAATTGCAAATTCAATTTTTCCAATGTCAATTTTTTTCAATACCCTTCCAAAAGGATCGACAATTCCGCTAACTCCGGTTGAGGTTGCCCTTAGAAGAAACCTTCTATTTTCTACAGCTCTCATTGAAGCAATTGAAAAATGTTGATAGGGAGCGTCACTCCTTCCAAACCATCCATCATTGGAAACTGTTACAAGGAATTGGGCGCCTTCCTTTACAAATCTTCTAACAAGATTTGGAAATATTATCTCGTAGCAGATAGGGGAACCAAATTTGTAATTCTCCACTGAGTGAAGAACAAGTTTGGAGCCCGGGGTATAATCTCCGACTTCCTTTGTTATACTCTCAAAAAAGTCGAAAATTTTCTTGAATGGGACATACTCTCCAAAGGGAACAAGATGTATTTTGTCGTAGACAGAAGAGATAGATTCTTTAGGCGAAATTAAAAAAACAGAGTTATAAAATTTCCCTTCCCTCCAATCTGTAAAACTGGCAAGAATGAAAGTGTTATTTCTTTTTGATAGTTCAAGAATCATTTCCTTTCTTGGATCATATCTGAAGAGTATTGGAACAGATGTCTCTGGCCATATTACCAATTTTGCATTTAAATCTATTGCCCTTTCACTCATCTCAATATAATCTGCCAATTTTTTCTCGAGAAGATTTATGTTGGTAAATATTTCATCTTCCATGCTCGTATTTCCCTGCACAACTGCTACTCTTATTGATTTTTCTTTATCATATCCTTTATTTAGAACATAGAACCCATAAAGAACATAAAAAATGAAAATAGTGAGAGCAGGTATCAGCCATCTTAATTTTTTTGTTTTTA
>CAZFCI010000067.1:0-4662 GCA_964517525.1 uncultured Clostridia bacterium
AGAAATATGGAGGGAAAATGAAAAAGCTAACTTTTTTATTATTTTTTGTTTTTATTTCATTATCTTTTGCCCTTGAGGAGGCAAGGGTTTTAAGATTTCCTGCTATTTACAAGGATCAGGTTGTTTTCACTTACGCAGGAGATCTCTATACTGTTCCAGTTTCAGGTGGAATTGCAAGAAAACTTACATCCCATATTGGATATGAATGTTTTGCAAGATTTTCTCCTGACGGGAAATACATTGCTTTTACAGGGGAATACGATGGTAACCGTGAAGTTTATATAATTCCATCAGAAGGAGGAATTCCTAAGAGGCTCACTTACACTCCTGTTTTAAGCAGGGACGATGTCTCCGACAGAATGGGTCCAAATAATATTGTTATGGGATGGACTCCTGATGGAGAAAGAATAATTTTTCGATCAAGGATGAGAGAGTGGAATGATTTTAACGGACAACTTTATACTGTTTCAAAAAATGGAGGCCTTCCTGAGCAACTACCTCTTCCAAGGGGTGGTTTTTGTTCCTTTTCTCCTGATGGAAAGAAGCTTGCATATAACAGAATATTCAGGGAGTTCAGGACCTGGAAGAGATACAGAGGTGGGATGGCTGATGATGTCTGGATCTATGACTTTCAGACAAAGAAGATTGAAAACATAACCAACAATCCCGCTCTTGATATAATACCAATGTGGCATGGAGAAAGGATTTATTTTCTCTCTGATAGAGATGAAAAGGCGAGGATGAACCTTTATTTCTACGAAATTCCTACAAAAAAGATAAAAAAATTAACAGACTTTGAAGACTACGATATAAAATTTCCATCCCTTGGCTCAGATTCCATTGTTTTCGAGAAAGGAGGTTTCCTATATGGGTTTGATCTAAAAACTGAAAAAGTTTCAAAGATTACAGTTTATATTGCAGATGACCAGATTACTGGAAGGGAAGATATTGTAAAGGTCTCTGATAAAATAAATTATTTTGATATTTCTCCTGATGGGAAAAGAGCACTTTTCGGTGCAAGGGGGGAGATTTTCACTGTCCCTGCAAAACATGGGAACACAAGGAATCTAACGAACTCCTCTGGGATCCATGAGAGAAATCCAAAATGGTCTCCAGATGGAAAATGGATAGCTTTCATTTCAGATAAAACTGGAAGGGATGAAATATACATAATTCCCCAGGATGGCTCAAAGGAGGCAATTCAGCTAACAAAGAATGCTGACACTTATAAATATGAAATTGTATGGTCTCCTGATAGCAAAAAGATAATGTGGTCTGATAGAAATTTCCGTCTCAACTATGTTGACATCGATACAAAGGAGGTTGTTGAAGTAGTTAGAGCTAAGAGCTGGGAGATTCGATCTTACACATGGTCACCAGATAGTAACTGGATAGCCTATGCTAAACCAGAGATTGAAGGGATGACAAGAATTTACCTCTATTCCCTTCAAACCAAAAAAACCTATGAGGTTACGGATGAATGGTACAACTCCTATTCACCCCATTTCAGCTCTGATGGTAAGTATCTTTTCTTTGTCTCTGATAGGGATTTCAATCCTGTTTACAGCAGGACAGAGTTCAATCATGCCTATCTTTCAATGTCGAGGATATATCTTGTAACATTATCCGCAGAGGAGAAATCCCCCTTTGAGCCCAAGAGTGATGAGGTTGAAATATCTGAGAAGAGCAATGTTCCTGAAAAGGGATCAGGGAAAAAGGAAGAGGGGAAGAAAGAACCTGAAAAGCCAAAAGTTATAAAGGTTGACCCAGAGGGAATAAAGAACAGGATTGTAGGATTACCTATTGAGGTTGCCAATTACTTCAACCTCTCTTCAGTTGGAGAAAAACTTTATTATATGAAGAGGGGGGACAGGGATCAAAGAGCTGTTTTGAAATTTTACGATCTGAAAAAACTTGAAGAAAAGGAACTTGGAAGCATAAATTCCTTTGTAATTTCTAACGATGGAAAGAAAATGCTTGTATCTCAGGATAGAACTTTTGCCATAATAGATCTTCCAACTGCTCCGATAAAAATAGAAGAAAAACTTGACCTTTCCAACATGGAAATGAAACTTGATAGAAAGGCTGAGTGGGCTCAAATTTTTGAGGAATGCTGGAGACAGATGAAAGACTTTTTCTATGATCCAAATATGCATGGCGCTGACTGGGAAAAGGTTAAGAAGCAGTATGAGCCATTGGCAAAGGCAGTAAATCACAGGGCAGATTTGACATATGTCATAGGAGAAATGATAGGTGAGTTGAACGCAGGACACACATATGTTGGAGGAGGTGATCTACCTCAAGTGAAAAGAATCAATGTTGGAATGCTTGGAGCTCAGCTGGAAAGGGATAAAGAGAGTGGATTTTACAGGGTAAAGAAAATACTGAAGGGAGAAAATTGGAACAAAGAATTAAGGTCACCATTGACAGAACTTGGTGTTAATGTAAAGGAAGGTGATTGGATAATTGCTGTAAATGGAAAGTTAACGAATCAGATGGAAAACATATATGAATCCCTTGTAAATACATCTGGAAAACAGGTGACCCTGAAGGTAAATAGCAAACCCTCTGAAATTGGAGCAAGGGATGTGGTTGTGATTCCTATAGAAAATGAGAACAATCTTTACTATTACAACTGGGTTCAGAAAAATATTGAAAAAGTTGAAAAGGCTACCAATGGAAAGGTCGGATACATCCATATTCCAGACATGGGAGTTAGAGGGCTCAATGAGTTTGTTAAGCATTTCTATCCCCAGTTGAGAAAGAAAGCTCTGATTATAGATGTTAGAGGGAATGGAGGAGGAAATGTCTCTCCCATGATTATAGAAAGACTTGCAAGGGAAGTTGCAATGGTTGATATTGCAAGGGGCTCTGTTCCCCAGCCTGATCCTTCAGCCCTTTTGATGGGTCCAAAGATCTGCATAATTGACGAATTCTCTGCCTCTGACGGAGATATATTCCCATATAGATTCAAAAAATACAATCTTGGAAAATTAGTTGGAAAGAGAACATGGGGAGGAGTTATTGGAATAAGAGGAACCCTTCCCCTAACCGATGGTGGATATTTAAACAAACCAGAATTTGCAACCTATGGGCTTGAAGGTAAATGGATAATAGAGGGTCATGGAGTTGAGCCAGACATATATGTGGACAATGATCCAGCAAAGGAATTTGAGGGAATTGATGAGCAACTCAATAAGGCTATAGAGCTAATTCTTGAGGAACTAAAAACAAAAGAAAAGGAACTTCCTCCAGTTCCACCCTATCCAAAGAAATAAAAAATGAGAAGGATTTTAATATTTTTAGTATTTTCTATTGGAATAGCTCTTCTCCCTTCATCAGAATTTGATAGGGATATTCTCCTAAAGAAAGTCTGTGATTCAATTTCTGAGGAGAACATCTATAAAACAATAAAAGCACTGCAGGACTTTGGAACAAGGAATACTCTTTCTGAGCAGAATTCAGAAAATTTTGGAATAGGAGGAGCAAGAAGGTGGCTTTACAATGAGTTTTCAAAGATAAATGGATTAAAAGTAAGCTATGACAGTTATTTTCTTCCAAAACAGGGTAGAAGAATTGTAAGAGAAACTGAGCTCCACAATATAGTTGCTATAAAGGAAGGAAAATCAAAAAAAGAGAGAATTATTATTGTCAATGCTCATTATGACACAATTTCTGTTTCAAAGGATGGAAAATTTCACTATGAGGATTGGAATACTCCAGCCCCTGGGGCAAATGATGATGCATCAGGAATTTCAGCCCTTCTTGAGATTGCAAGGGTCTTAAGTGAATTTGAAACTGAAGCTACAATTCATTTCATTGCCTTTGCAGGAGAAGAGCAAGGACTTGTTGGAAGCACCCTCTACGCAGAGAAAATGAAAAATCTTTCAAAGAATGTTGAGGCAGTAATATCAATGGATATGATTTCCAATGTAAAGGGTGGGAATGGATTTCTTGAATCGAGTAGAGTGAGGGTTTTTTCAGAAGATCCCAACGATTCTTCCTCAAGGGAGCTTGCACGCTATGTAAAGAGGATTGGAGAGAGAATTTTGCCCTCAATGAATGTAGATCTTATATTCAGGGCTGATAGGTTCGGAAGGGGCGGAGACCACACACCCTTTGTCCTTGAGGGTTTCCCTGGAATAAGATTCACTGAAGCAAGGGAGAACTATTCAATACAGCACTCTCCAGAGGATACCATAGAAAACTTATCCGTTCCCTATTGTGCTAATGTTGCAAGAATTGTAGCACTTTCAGTTCTTTCATTAGCTATGGCACCTCCACCTCCAATAGTTTACGATGAAAATCAGAACCCATTAATAGGAAGAGGAAAAGGTTATGACGCCCATCTAAGATGGAAATTTGATGGAGATATTGAAAATCTATCAGAGTTCAGGGTTTATATGAAAGATACAAAGTCTCCATTCTGGGAGAGGAGTTATTCTGCAGGGAAGGGAATGGAGTTTGTCTTGAAGGATGTTTCCATTGACGATTGGACCTTTGGAGTATCAGCAGTTGGGGAAAATGGCTTTGAAAGTCTAATTTCAATATATAGAATGCCCCAAAGAAAGAAAGGAGAGATAGTTTATAAGGAATTGAAATAGTTTTTCATTAGAAAATCAAATCCGAGTAATCGTGTTAGATCATAATTCATTGTCTCTG
>CAZFCI010000068.1:0-2239 GCA_964517525.1 uncultured Clostridia bacterium
GGCAAGCATAGCCTCGCCATTGTTTGCAAGAAGAATCTCCCTGTCGGGTCCCCAGAAATTTACTTCAATAAAATCTCCCTTTGAGGAAACAGAAAAGTTAAGTTCCAGTCCACTAACTTCAATGAATTGATGACTGAAATCAGCAATCTTCTTTTCATCTTCATTATGTTTTACCCATGCCATCACGACTATCTCTCTATCCTTTCCTGTCATCTTTGTTCTCTCAGGAACTATTCTGTATTCTATTCTCTGTTCATTTTCTCCAAAAAACCTTTTAATTTCCTTTAAAATTTCTTCAAGATTTCTTCCTTTGAACTCTCTTTCCATGCTCCTTTCCTATTTTGTATATATGTTTATTCATCAAATGTTGTTGGCCAATCTGGATAATGTTCTGAACAAGCCAGTATAAAACAAGACCACTGGGGAAATTCATAAAGAATATTGTGAGGAAAATTGGCATAAGAAGCATTATTTTTTTCTGGGATGGATCTCCTCCTGAAGGGGTCATTTTTTGAATTATAAACTGGGTTATCCCCATTAAAATTGGTATTACATAGTAAGGGTCTTTGGCAGAAAGGTCTTTTATCCAGAAGACAAAGGGTTTGTGCCTTATTTCAACTGCTCTGGAAAGAAGATTGAAAAATCCCCAAAGGATTGGTAACTGGAGAAGGAGAGGAAGACAACCACTTGCAGGATTTATACCTTCTTCTTTATAAATGTTCATAAGCTCCATATTGTATTTTTTCCTTTGCTCAGGATCCGTCTTCATCTTCTTATACTTCTCCCTCAGAGCTTTTAACTTTGGCTGAACCTTCTGCATTTTTGCCATTGAAACCATTGAGGTCCATGTCAAGGGAAAGAGGACAATTTTAAGAATTATTGTGAGGAGAATGATTGCAACTCCATAATTAGGAATCATCTTGTATAGCCAGTTTAAAATTATTAGAAGAAACTGGGCAATGAAACCAAACCAGCCGAAATTTACAACCCTTTCAAGGTCTATTTTCTCATTTTTTAAAAGAGTCCTTTTCAAAGTTCCGAACTCTTTAGGACCTATGTAAATTGCAACTGGATTTGAAACAACAATATAGTTTAAAGGCTCTCCTTTTGCCTGATCAATCCTCTCAAAGAGAATTCTTGAATTCTGAAGAGGGATGGTAATGATAGCAAAATAGTTAGTTTCGTAAGCAGACCATTTTAGGAATCCTCTAAAAATCTCTCCAGGACTAAATTTATTATCCTCCTTCCTTATAAGGTTTGACCCATCCCAGTATGAAATATTGAATTTGTCCATTCTCTTCTTCATCTCATCGAGAGGAAATCTTCCAATCCTTGGTCCTATGTAGATAGATGGGACGATTGGCTTTCCATCTTTAATAATTGAAATTTCTAATTCTAAAAGATAAGAATTCCCGGAAAAGATGAATTTTTTTAAAACAGCGAGATCCTCTGAGGAATACATCAAAGTTAGTTCCTTCTTTTCATTTCCCTTTAAATTTATCTCTGTGGTTGAGGGAATGAAAAGAGAATTATTTATAAAGGAGATAGAATCTTCGAGTCTTAGACTCAAAGGTGTAGGAGTATTTGAAGAAACATCAGGAATAAGCTCCAGTTCCCTTCCCTTTTCGTCTTTATATCTTTTCAGGACAAAACTCTTTATAACTCCTCCCTTGTTGGAAATAATAGCTCTGAAAAGAGGAGTTTCTACTCTAATAGTTTTCTCTTCTGTATCCATTGCAGAAGGAGGCAATTCCACCTCAGGCATTTTTTGTGGTGTTTCTAATTCTATCTCTTTTTTTGCAACAGGGATTCTTTCAGGCTCTCCCTTTTTAACCTGTGGAGGTGGTGCGATAAGTTGATAATAGATGAATATTATTATGAAAGAAATTGCAAGGGCTAATACAATTCTTTTTTCCATTATTCTGGAACCTCATCAATTCCACCGGGATGGAAGGGATTGCACTTTATTACTCTTTTAAATCCAAGAAAAATCCCTTTTAGTAAACCATGCCTCTCTATTGCCTGATAGGTGTAAACAGAGCAGGTTGGATAAAATCTACAGTTTGAGCCAAGGAGGGGAGAAATTAAAATTTTATAAAATCTCAAAAAAAATAGCGCAAATTTCCTCAACATAGATTAACAATTCCCTTCTTTCATCAATTTTGAAAAAGCATTAGAAAGCTCATCCAACAGAATCTTCTTTGGAATGTTCCTAACATCCTTGAAAGCAGATATAATT
>CAZFCI010000069.1:0-1898 GCA_964517525.1 uncultured Clostridia bacterium
TTTGCAGAGCCCCAATCCTCATACATTGATGTAACAAATACATATCCTGCTCCATAGGGATAATAGAATGCAACAGGATAGCCATTCTTTACTCTTCTTAAAAGAACAACCGAGCTCTCTGGTATCTCTTCAAAGTATCCATCAACAGCTATTGAAGGAGTTGTTCTTAGTATTCCAGAAAGAGTAGGATGCTCAGAGGAAAGATGAACAGAGGTTGCATGGCAACTGAGATCTTCCCTCCATCCGTATCCCCTTATTGGTTTTCCATCTGGGGTTGGTAAAACAGAGAATTCATATCCATGTTGCTGAGAGAAGACAATCAAGAATCCACCCTTTTCAACATAATCCTTCAAAACAGCTTTGAACTGTTCCGACTTCTCCATTCCATAAAGTCCTCCAGAAGGGATTATCAAAACTTTCACCTTATCCAATATCAAAATAGGATCAAAATCTTGCTTTACATAAAAACAACCTCTCTTTAATCTTGTAAGAAGAGAATCTGCAAATTCATGATATCCATTAAGAAAGACTCCTACTGATGGGAAACTTTCAAAATAAGGAATAACTTCTTGCTGAGGGGTTGAGAGACTAAAGTTTTCATCAGGATTATCATTTCCTGGTGGAGGTGGAGGAGGTTTGCATCCGTCCTCAGAAATTAGAGAGACATTTAAGATCGATAATACAAATAAAATCAGAATTACCTTTTTCATTCCTGCCTCCCTATCTTTCGTATTTTACCTTGATTTTTAATGTTTTGTTTATTTTGATTTGACATTCCCCTTCTTTCAATTCCGGATAAATTGTTTCTCCTTCTGCACTCCAACTTATTTTTAATTTGTCAATGTGAACTATTATCTTTGACAATTCTTTATTTCCTATTGCTTCTTCTAATTCTTTATCAACTTCCCAAGATAATTGGAAAAGATAAATTGCATTACTCGCAAAGAGAACCATCTTATCATCTTTAGTTCCCATATCCATTGTAGCTCCTCCTTGGTATTCTTCCTTTATCATTACCTTTTTTTTCAAGTAAAAATAAACTTTTAACGGAAGTGCATATCTTATTGAACGGGAGGGATAACCAGATTTTCCCTTTTCGATGATTACATCCTCCCCTTTGTATCTCAAGTATATCTTTACCAAATCAAGCACTTTTCTCTCCCAATTCTTAGAAATTACAATCTCCTGCGGATATACTACATCTTCAAGCTCAAATATAGAGCATTCCCTTACATTTGAAAAAAGAAGAAAAAAAGTTAAGACAAGATTGATTGTGATTTTCATTTTCCATCCCCTTTCTTAGAACATATATCTTCACATGACCTTTTGCATTCTTCCTGAGCTCTTTGAGCATCTTCCTCTGTTGTATATATGCTATTCATACATGATTTCACTTCCTTTTCCATTTCGTTATATAGGGAATTGCATTCTTCGCAGCATTTAACATCTTTAGGAAACCCAGCTAAAAATTTATCCCAACATTTTTTAGCTATTTCGATAGCTAAATTCATATGAGTCTCCTCATGGATTCTTAAACAATTTACATGGCACTTTACGCAATCATCACTTCCTTTATACCAATCCAAACTATGCATCCTAATCCGTACTTCAAAAATTCCCTTAGGATTTTTATCTTTATCTATAACCTTCCATTTGCACTTTTTTTCCCAATGCTCGCATCTCCAGTTAGCCTTTAATAGATTAAATACCACCATAAAATCCGCATCGGAATTTCCGTCAGGACCTAGTCCTTGAGCATCTCCAACCTCCTTGTATGCTATATCTATGTTTTTATATCTATCTATAGAAAGAGAAGAGGGTGAGGAATTCACCCTCTCCCTTGACTCCTTGAAGGGGGCTTTGTTATCTTTATCCCTTATGTTCAGGGATAAGGGAGG
>CAZFCI010000070.1:0-40110 GCA_964517525.1 uncultured Clostridia bacterium
GGCATATATTATCCTGGATACGATAAAGATATAGTCTCTTTTGGGCTAATAAAGGAAATCTTTCAGGAAGAAAAGGGGATTCGTGTCCTTTTAAGAGATTTTACAAAGGACGAAAAAATAGTAGAGACAATAAAAAATGAAATTGTTGGGAAGTTATCAGCATCATTCCCGGAAAGTAAAATTGAAGTGGAAGTTGACAAGGAAAAAAGAAAGGAATCTGAGAGCGAAGAAATTCAGAAACTTCCTATTCCTGGTGTTGAAAATATAATAGCTGTTGCAAGTGGAAAGGGAGGAGTTGGAAAAACAACAGTTGCTGTGAATATTGCGGTGGCCCTTCATAAAAAAGGCTTAAAGACTGGCTTACTTGATGCAGACATTTATGGTCCAAATGTTCCAATGATGCTCGGTCTTTCAGGGAAAACACCTGATTTTGTTGATGAGAGAATTATACCTGTGGAAAGGGATGGGCTTAAGGTTATTTCCATGGGTTTTTTCCTAAGACCCGATACTCCTGTAATATGGAGGGGACCCCTTGTCCACAGGGCAGTTCAGCAATTTTTGAGAGATGTGGAATGGGGTGAACTTGATTATCTTATTGTTGACCTTCCTCCAGGAACTGGTGATGTCCAGCTATCCCTTGTTCAGACAGTTCCAATTACTGGAGCAATAATTGTAACAACACCTCAGGATGTAGCCCTTTTGGATGCAAGAAAAGGCTTAAGAATGTTTGAGCAAACAGGAGCAAATGTTTTAGGGATAGTTGAAAATATGAGTTATCTTCAGTGCCCCCATTGCGGAAGAAGAATTGAACTTTTTAGAGCTGGAGGTGGTAAAAGAACATCAATGGAACTTGGTGTACCCCTTCTTGGAGAGATTCCCCTTGATCCAGCTCTTCCTCTTATTTCTGATGCAGGGATAACTGTTATAGAAAAAAACCCTGAAGGTCCAACCTCCTCAGTTTTCCTTTCTATTGCAGAGCAGATAGTGAAAAAGACAAGGAGTATACACTAATTTGGAAGATAAAGTTCTGGAACTTCAGAAAGATGATGGAGAAGAGGGAACTTATTTATACAGACCCCCAAAACAGAAATACACATTAAATATTATCCTTTTCTTCGCTACCCTTCTAACAACAATTCTTGTAGGAACAAATTATTACATCTCCTTTTATCTTGGAGAAAAGATTCCAAAAGATCCTGAACTTCTCAGAAGGCTTGTCTCAAACCCTCTGACATATTTATGGGGTCTTCCTTATGCTCTAACAATAATGGGGATTCTTTTTGCCCATGAAATGGGTCATTACATATCA
Organism: uncultured Clostridia bacterium; assembly: GCA_964517525.1. Classification (GTDB taxonomy): domain Bacteria; phylum Acidobacteriota; class Aminicenantia; order JBFLYD01; family JBBIMS01; genus JBBIMS01. The sequence continues at coordinate 1,310 of CAZFCI010000070.1, forward strand.
AGCAGGATCTATGGAGTTGATGCCACTCTTCCCTATTTTATTCCTGCTCCTACATTGATTGGAACCTTTGGAGCTGTGATAAGAATGAAAAGCCCTATAACCAGTAAGAGAGCCCTTTTTGACATAGGAATTGCAGGACCCCTTTCAGGCTTTATTGTTGCAATCCCCGCAATTATTTATGGAATAAAGCTCTCAAGACATGTTCCTGCAATACCCACAAAGGAGGGCTTTTATTTGGGCGAGCCTCTGATAATGAAAATAATTTACAAAGTTTTTTATCCGGATACTCCTTCAGATTTTACCCTCCTTCTCCATCCTATAGCCTTCGCTGCTTGGTTCGGGATATTAGCAACTGCTTTTAACCTCTTTCCAATTGGGCAACTGGATGGGGGCCATATAATTTACTCAGTCATAGGAAGGAAAACTGAAATTCTTGGAAAGATATTTGTTCTTGTTCTAATCGCAATGGGATTCATATTCTGGGAAGGATGGCTTCTTTGGGCTGGAATCATAATAATTATAGGGACAAAACATCCTCCAGTCTATGAAGATGAACCTCTGGATGGCAAAAGAAAATTTCTCGCAATAATTGCACTTCTAATGTTCATTCTTTCCTTTACACCAACCCCGATAAGAAGAATATTATGAGTTATTTAATTATTAGTATTTTCGAATTTAAAATTTTTTTCTCTAAATAGTTTTAAACAGACATCCACAACATCGGGATCGTACAAGATTCCTCTGAATTGGGATATTTCCTGAATTGCTTTTTCCACTCCGTGCCCTGGACGATAAGGTCTGTGGAAGGTTATTGCTTCAACAACATCTGCAACAGAAAGAATCTTTGCCTCCATTAAAATCTCGTCCCCCTTTAATCTTTGAGGATAACCCGAGCCATCAAATCTCTCATGGTGCTGAAGAACCACAGGAGCAACTTCCCAAGGAAAATCTATGGTTTTAAGAATTTCATATCCATGATATGTATGGAGCTTGATAAAGGCAAATTCCTCTTCCGTAAGCTTTCCTGGTTTGACAAGAATTTCTGATGGGATAAACATTTTTCCAATGTCATGTATGAGGGCGGTCATCCTTATCTCTTCAATTTTTTCATCAGGAAAACCAAGCTCCCTTGCTATTTCTGAGGCAAGTTTTGCAACATGTCTCTCGTGCCCTGCAGTGTAAGGATCCTTTGTTTCCACCATTTTTACCATTGCGTTTATAACACTTTCAACAATTTTCTTTAATTTCTCATAACTCATTTTCAATCTTTCCTCCGCAGTCTTCCTCTTTGTAATATCTGTAAGAGTCCCCTCATAAGAAATAACCTTCCCTTTTCTATCTCTTTTGGCTCTTGAATTATCTAACACATATAATATGCTTCCATTCTTTCTCTTCAATTTGAGTTCAAAATTTCTAAGCTCTCCATTCTTTTCTATTTTTTGAACCAGATCTTCTCTCTCTTCAGGATTGAAAAATAGCTCCTTTATAGGCTTTGAGAGAAGCTCTTCCGCAGAATCATATCCAAGCATTTTGACAAGAGCAGGGTTTACAGTGAGAAGTCTTCCATCTGGAGTGCTTTCATAAACACCATCAAAAATACTGGTAAATAGTCTTGCGAATTTCTCCTCTGTTATTTTCTTCTCAGTTATATCCCAAATTATCGAAATTATTGAGGGATTATCATTGAATTTAACATAACTGTCAAAAATCTCCACCCACTTTGTCTCACCCTTGCCAACAAGGACTTCAACCTCAACAGGAGACTTCTCCTCTCTCTTATTAATTAATCTTTCCATCCTTTTGATCATTGAATTTCTGAAATCAGGGCTTATTAGCTCAATGAAATCCCTTCCTACCATCTCATTCTCTTCCTTAAAGTTGAACAATTGAAGGGCAGATTTGTTAACAAAAACAATCTTCCTGTAAGAATGGATAATTATGGCAAATGGCGATGAATCAATTACTCTACTATATAAATTCTCTTTTCTTTTCAGTTCATCGAAAGCTTTATTTAAATCATCTATATTTTTTATAAGCTCTTCCTTACTTTTATCTTTCATTCATCTCCTTAATTTTCTCAGAAAATTCATAATCATCAATTTTAAATAGACAGAAAAATTTAGTCAAGTCAAATTTTTTCATTTTTAAATCACTTTTATTGAAATTCCAAAGAAAACTTTAGACCCGCCAAGGTCTATCCCTTTCGAAAAGGCGCTATCTTCCGAATAAATTCTTTCAAATCTAAGAGAAGTAACAAAAGATAATACCTTTGCCAGAGGGATCTCCAGGTTGGTAAAACCAAAATAACCTGTTTTTCTTCCTGAATACTCCAGTTGGATACTTTCCCATCTTTCTTTAAAGAAGCTTCGGATTAAACCAATTCCAATGGCAGATTCTAACTTTTTAAATTTGAATCTGTAAAAAATTGAAATTGGCACATTTTTCATTTCAAACCTGAGGGGATAACTTTCCTCCCCTTCTCCTATTGCATTACCTCTAAGATTAACAAACTCATAACCTGTTGAAAGGAATAGATTATTCTTTATTTTTAGTGAAAGAGAAAAATATTTCGGATATCCATTCCCGTATATCTCTCTAAACTCGGATTGGGAAGGGTGAAAATACCCTAATAGGAAACTTATTTTTAAATGCTCGCCAGAGAAGGCTTTTTGATGGAAGAAAAATAAAAGAATTAAAAGGATATTCAAAATTCTTATCATCGTTCAAAATATTGAGGGGAATAAAAAAGAAAAAACTTATCCTCTGAATTACCTCTTTCAAAGAGAATTCCTATCTCCTGCGAATAGTTACTCTCTCTTCCTGATGAATCTAAAGCAGTTACAACATAATAATAAGAAATTCCAGTTTTAAGGTTTTTATCCTCAAAGAAGTTATTCACTACAGGGACTACATTTAACTTTTTGTAATTCAAATGAGAAATTGTTGTTCGATAGACATTATAGCCTATTGCTCCTTCAACCCTATTCCAGGAAAGATAAATATTTTTTACTGAGTTGAAAAGGGATTTATAAACAACATATTTTGCCTTCAATCCTTTGGGTGTTTCAGGGTAACCCGGTCTTATTGGTTGAGAAAGATCTGAAAGAGTGGCTAAACCAAGCTTAACAACAGATTTCAGGAAATCAATGTTTAATGTGTTGAGGGTATCGTAAGTTGTATGATAATAAGGGTTTCTAATAGGATTGTCCTCAATTGCACAAAAAGCATCATAACCCTTCTGCCAAAAAGAAGCATGGTCAGAGTAGAGAAAAGAGGAGCTAACAATCTTACGGATTGGATAGTCATAATATGCCTTAGATGCCTGAATTGTCCTTTCTGCCAGCCATTCTGATTTTGGATTAACAATTATCTCGAGATCCTCAGGGAGCTTATCGGAGTAAGCAATCATGTCGAAATTCAAAACTCCTATAATCTTTTCATTTTTATCCCTTGCAGACGAGGAATATGCATTGCTTCCATAGAGCCCCCATTCTTCCGCTGAAAAGCAAATAAAACGAACTGTAAAATCAAGAGGATATTTTACAAGTATTCTCGCAGACTCAAGAACCGCCGATGTCCCACTTGCATTGTCATCAGCTCCAGGAGCAAAGATTGCTGGAATGTTAGAGGTTGAATCGTAGTGAGCACAAATTATAAAAATATCTTCAGGATTTGTCTTCCCCTTCTTTTCAGCTATTACATTTCTCGAGGAATAACCTCTAAAACTGAAGGGCTGGAAATAAGTTTCAAGTCCAAGATTTTTTAAATAAGAATAAATGAAATCTCCTGCATCCTCGCAATTTTTTGTTGATGCATATCTTGTCTGAAAATTTTGAAGAGTATCAATCAAATATACAAGATTGTCCTCTGAAACTTCCTCTATTATGAGAGGTATGACCTCGTTCTCTCTTATCTCTCCTTCTGTAAATTCAATTTTAGGAGGAGCTCTCAAAAATTCGGTTATTGAGTCCTTTGATAGCCTCTTTTTCTGAAATTCCGCTGGAATATAAATTCCCATTTCTTCCTTCTGCCAGAAAAGAATAGTATTTTCCTCAATCTGAATAGCATTTCCAAAGGGCTCTAATTTTTTAATATCTTCAGGGTTTTTTGAGTAAATGAAAAAGAAATCTTTATCTTTTATATCCTTTACAAGAATTGAAAAGTCTATTTTAAAACTATTAAGAGTTGAGAGTTCGCTATCGGTTGCTACTACAATATAACAGGTATCAAGTTCCTCCAAAACCTTTATATTTAAAGATTTCAAAACATCCGATTTTTCCTTTTTAATTTTTAAAAGATTTAATTGCTCAGGAAAAGGAATGGAAAAGATAAAGAAGGCAAGAAGGAAGAATAAGGAGGTAATCCTTCTAACTCGCATAGATAAATTTACAAAAGAATCTTTGAAATGTCAAAATAGTTATTGAACATTATGTCTAAGATTTTTTGAGCTTAAATCTTAAAATGATATAATTACTCTATGAGAAAAAATAATTTCAACAATTTATATAATAATTTTCTCAGGGTATTAATTTTGGAGGTGCTGATCTTCCTATTTACTTCTTTTATCTACAGCGATGAAAAATGTTTCAGCTGTCATGGGAATAAAGAGACTATAAAGGAAGAGAGGCTTTTTGTTGACAAATTTATTTTTGAAGAATCCGCTCATGGAAGTTTAAACTGTAAAGATTGCCACAAAAATATCAACCTCATCGACAACAGACATGAAAAGGTTATTCCAGAGGTAAATTGTACATCAGGTTGTCACGAGGAAGGAAGAGCTGAAGAGAGCCCTATTTTTTATAAAGATAGTGTTCACGGAAAGGCTGTTGAAAGGGGAGAAAGGGAAGCAGCAAAATGCTGGGATTGTCATACAAAGCATAACATAAGAAATTCAAAGGATCCAAAATCTTCCACTTACAGGATGAACATACCTATAACCTGTTCTGCCTGCCACGAGGATATGACAGTTGTGTTGAAATTTAATATTCACAAGGAAAAGCCATATGCCAATTACAGGAAGAGTGTTCATGGAAGAGGGCTTTTCGAAGATGGATTAATAAATTTTACTGCAGTATGCACCGACTGTCATGGCGTTCACACAATTAAAGGTGTACCAGCAACTGAGGCAAGTTCTCCAAAAACCTGCGGTAAGTGCCATATCAAAATTTTTGAGGAATATTCAGAAAGTATACATGGAAGAGAGGCTCTAAAAAAGAATCCTGATGCCCCTCTCTGTGTCGACTGCCATGGTGAACATTCTATAAAATTCCCCTATGACAAAGATGCAAAAATTTCACCATTGAAGGTTTCAGATACATGCTCAGAATGCCATGCAAGACCTGAGATAATGAAAAAGTATGGAGTTCCTGTTGACAGGGTTGAATCTTTTCTTGAAAGTTTCCACGGAATAGCAATAGGTTATGGATACAAAGCTGTTGCTAACTGCACTTCCTGTCATGGAGTTCACAGAATCCTTCCTGCCTCTGATCCAAATTCAACTATCCATCCTACCAACTTAAAGAATGTATGTGGTCAAAAAAATTGCCATCCTGGAATGCCTGAAAAAATTGCAAATCAGAAAATTCACAGGGTTTATGGAAAAGATAATATAGGGGTTTACTATTTGAGGGTAATACTTGTATGGGTCGTAATAATAATTCTTGTTGTAACTTTTATCTGGGTTATCCCTGATATTGTCCACCGAGCAAAGAATAAAATAAAAAGGGAGTAAAATTGCAAATTATTTAAAAATATTTTAAATTATAAATTTCTATGAAGCGACATTTATATTTCATAATATTTGCTTTACCCTTTTACCTCTTAGCCCAGAGCAACGAGGATTGTCTTACATGCCATGGTGATAAAAGCATTAAAACTCCTGAGAGACAAGAGCTTTATATAAACAATGACGGTTTTTCCATTTCCGTTCATGGAAAGGCTGGAATAAGTTGCATAGATTGTCACTCTGATTTAAAGAGCGTTCAGGACTTTCCCCATTCTGAAAAATTAAAGAAAGTTTCATGTTCAGAATGTCATTCTGATGCTTATGAAAAGATGAAAAATAGCATTCACTCTGGAAAGGTTGAGTGCAAAAATTGTCATGGTTCTCATTACATTTATGAGAAAGATAATCCCAATTCATTAATTTATCCTCTTAATGCTCCGAGAATCTGCGAAGAGTGCCATCTTAAAAGAGTAAAGACAAAAAGAGGTTTTGAATTTATAAAACTCTATGATGATTCAATTCACGGAAGAGCTCTCACAAAATCAGGTCTCATTTACTCTGCAACCTGCGTTTCCTGCCATGGCTCCCATGATATAATGTCTACCTCATCAAAGGATTCAAAAGTCTTCAGAAAGAATATACCCGCTCTTTGCGGAAATTGCCATAAAGGTGTCCTCCAGGATTTTCTCGAGGGAGTTCATGGTAAGGACTTTCTGAAAGGCAATGCAGATGTCCCTGTCTGCATAGATTGCCATGGAGAGCACGATATTTATCCAATTGATCAGCCAAGGTCAAAGGTTTATCATACAAAGGTTCCTCAGGTATGTGGAAAATGCCATGCCAATGAAATTCTTGCGAGAAAATATGGTTATTCCATCTTCAGGGTTCTAACCTATCAAAAGTCTTTTCACGGGATTGCAACCAATTACGGAGACCTTAGAACAGCTAATTGTGCAAGTTGCCATGATTACCATAACATAAGGAAATCAAGTGATCCAAAATCTCCCATTCATCCCGAAAATCTTTCGAAAACATGTGGAAAATGCCATAAAGGAGCTGGAAGGGATTTTGCAAAGGGGAAAATTCATGTATGGGAAGAAAAGAAGGAAAATATATGGGCATATATTGTGAGAAAATTCTACAATATTATGATTACTGTTATAATAGGTGGTTTCATAATATTCATATCCGTCGAGTTATACGCAAGAATAAAAAGGGGATTTAAGAGGTAATAAATGAGCCAAGAGGCACTTAACTTACTTGATGATAACTTGGAAATAGAAAGGATGAACCTTGCGGAGAGGGTTCAGCACATTGTTCTAATGGTCTCTTTTATAATTTTAATAATAACTGGCTTCCCCCTTTTATTTTCTGAATGGAAATTCTGGCAGGTTCTCTTCGGCTCTCCAATCTCCTTCTATATAAGAGGTCTTTTACACAGAATTTCTGCAGTTATGTTAATAGGGCTTTCAATCTTTCATATCTTTTATGTACTATTTTCAAAGGATGGAAGAGAATTTTTTAAAGCAATGATTCCAAAATGGAAGGATTTCAGAGATGCTTTTGAGACATTCATGCATTATTTTGGCTTTACAAGATATTTAAAAAGTAGAGGAATACTAACAAAATTCTTTGAAAAAAATCCTTACTGGCTATTCAATGAGCTTCCCAAATATGACCGCTATGATTTTAGGCAGAAATTCGAATATTGGGCTGTTGTATGGGGCTCATTTGTAATGATTCTTACTGGATTGGCAATGTGGTTTGTTGAATTTACAATATCCATTTTCCCTTTGTGGGTGTATGATGTCTGTAGAATAATACATTCCTATGAGGCAATCCTTGCTTTTCTTGCCATTATTATCTGGCATATGTATAATGTTCATCTGAATCCTGAGGCTTTTCCAATGAGCAAAATATGGCTAACAGGAAAAATAACAGTTAAGGAGTTGAGAGAGAGGCATCCTTTGGAGTATGAAAGATTGGTTGAAAAATTGAAAAAGGAGGAAATTTCTGATGGAAGAAATTCTAAAGGAAATAGTCCAGAAAACTGATTCAAAGATTGTTCTCATTGTTCTTGACGGAGTTGGAGGGATACCAAAGGACGGAAAGACTGAACTGGAGTATGCAATAACTCCTAATTTGGATGAGCTTGCAAAAAAATCTGCATGCGGTCTAACAATACCAGTTCTTCCTGGAATAACACCTGGTTCTGGTCCTGCCCACCTTGCCCTATTTGGATATGATCCAATAAAATTTCAAATAAAAAGAGGGATTCTTGAAGCATGTGGGCTTGATATAAAGCTTGAGAAGGGAGATATTGCTGTTCGTGGAAACTTTGCAACTTTAAAAGATGGAAAAATTGTTGACAGAAGGGCAGGAAGAATACCCTCTGAGGAGTGTAAAAAACTTTGCGAAAAGATTAACTCTGAAATCAAGCCGATATCAGGTGTGAAGCTCATTCTCTATCCAGGGGAGGAACACAGATTTGTTCTTATAATGAGGGGAGAAGGATTATCGGATGAGATTGAAGATGCAGATCCTCAGAAGGATGGACTACCACCCAAAAAGGCAAAACCTCTTTCTTCGGATGCAGAATTCACCTCCAATGTTGTAAATTCATTCATTGAAAAAGTCAATGAAATTCTGAAGGATTCATCTCCTGCAAACACAGTTCTTTTAAGGGGTTTCTCTAAATATCCATCAATACCTTCAATGAGAGAGCTCTATCTATTGAGTCCATTAGCTATAGCCCATTATCCAATGTATAAGGGCCTTGCAAGGATAGTTGGCATGGATGTTATTGATGTTGGACCTACTCAGGATGATATTTTAAAAGCTTTAAAAGAGAACTTTTCCAATTACGACTTTTTCTATCTTCATGTAAAGAAGACTGACTCCTATGGTGAGGATGGAAATTACGAAAGTAAAATAAAAATAATAGAAGAGTTCGATTCAAAACTCCCTGAAATATTAAATCTTAACCCCGATGTTCTTGTTATTACATCTGATCACTCAACCCCTTCTTTACTAAAGGCTCATTCCTGGCATCCCAATCCCTTCCTCCTCTATTCGAAATGGGAAAGATATGGGGGTTCTGAAAGATTCACAGAAAATGAATGTAGAAAGGGCTCTTTAGGAATTTTTTATGCAAAGGATGCAATTTTACTTATGCTTGCAAATGCTTTAAAATTAAAAAAGTTTGGAGCATAAAATGAAAAAATTTTTATTAATTCTTATTCTTCCATCATTCCTTTTTGCGCAGAAAGAGTTTAAAGCTGACGAAATTATAGAAAAGTCAATTTCTGCCCAGGGCGGGAAGGAAGTTTTGAAATCCTTGAGCAGTGGAATTATGGAGTCTGAACTTACAATCTATGCGGGAGGGAATGTAATAAGAGGAAAGAGGATGACTTATATTGAATATAATCCTTTAAAAATGAGGATAGAGGATAAAATAAACACAATGACCTCAACAATTGTGTACGATGGGCAAAGAGGCTGGATGATTCAAGATGGAAAGGTTCAGGAACTCCCTGAGGAATGGATTTCATATTTTAAAAATTCAGAAAAGAGGCTGAATATACTCCTTGAGTATAAAAGTAAAGAGATAAGAACTGAATCTTTGGGGTTGAAGGAAACAGGAGATAAAATTGCCTATGCAATAAAATTTACTGATAAAGATGGGGAATGGATGATATTTTACTTTGATTCTGAGACCTTTATTCCAATTAAACAGGAGTTTAACTCAATAAATCCAGAGACTGGAACCGTATCCAAAACAGAAATCCTTCTCGATAATTACTCAAAGATTCTCGATATATTAACTCCAATGGAAGTAACTGTTTTTAGGGATGGGCAGAAGGTTATGGAGGTAAACTTTAAAAATGTCCAATACAATGTTCCAATTGAAAGCTCTTTATTCCAGAAGTGAAAAACTCTCTTAGCTGAAATGGAACCTTTAATTTATATAATTTTATCAACATTTGCTGTTAGTCTTCTCTCCTTTACAGGAATTTTATTTATAAGCCTGAATAAAAACTCTTTTGAAAAAATAATTTCTATCTTTGTTTCCCTCTCCATAGGAACTCTTCTTGGAGGTGCCTTCTTCCATCTAATTCCTGAATCAATGGAAGACTTAAAATCCTGGAACCTTTCCATGAGTCTTGTAATTGGAGGGATTTTCTTATTTTTTCTGATGGAAAGATTAATAAGATGGAGACACTGCCACGATGGAGAATGCACTGTCCACGCCTTCGCCTATCTTAATCTTTTCGGTGATGGGCTCCACAACTTTGTAGATGGAATTGCTATTGCCTCAGCATACATCCTTGATTTCAATCTTGGTATAGCGACAACAACTGCAGTATTCTTTCACGAACTTCCTCAGGAGATTGGAGATTTCGGGGTTCTTCTTTACGGAGGATTTACAAAAAGAAAAGCTCTATTCTTCAACTTTATTTCAGCATTAACTGCAATAGCAGGAGGTATTGGAACATTTTTCTTTTCAAAGGTTGTGGAACCCTTTGTCCCTTTAGTTCCACCTGTTGCTGCAGGTGGATTTCTTTATATTGCCCTTTCTGATCTAATCCCTGAATTTCACAAAAGGGAAAGATTTGGAACCTTTCTCCTCCATTTCTCAATAACAATCCTTGGACTCTTGATAATGATTATCCTAAAGAACTTTTCAGATTAAAAAACAAAATTTTATTAATATAATTTTTGAACTTTTCCGTGGAAATATTTCTCTCAAATCCATTAATTCAAAAGCTTAATACTATTTAAATCTCTATTTTGGGCAGGTTCCAATCCACTTTCCTTTTATACTCATGGTAATCTCCTCTTCCGAGTCTTTGAACTTTATAAACCCTTCAAAAGTATCTCCTTTATATGTCACCTTCCCATTAACTGTGGAAGTTCCTTCTTCATCCTTGCATTCTATAGTCCATGTAACCGTGTCTCCCTTAACTTCAATTTTTTTCACTTTACATTCTTTATCAGATTCTTCCTTATAAGGAATATAATCCTTTTTTGTTAAACAATGCTTATAAGTTCGCCGAAGCATCTCTTGCGGCATACCCTGCTCTTCAATTGTAGTAGTTATTTCCCATAATCCCTCTTTTAGGTTAGGTCTCTGTCCTATTGCATTTCCGAAAAGTAGAAATAAAGAAATAATAGATAGAATAATAATCTTTTTCCTCATTTTCCTTCCTCCTTTAATTTCTTACTTTATTTATAACCTTTCGTTTAAAGTGAATAGGATAGATCCTTTAACCATAACTACTGCTCCACCAGTTCCACCCTCCTAAAAACCTATTGAAGAAATAGAATTTTCGTATAGCCTAAAGTTCAAGTTTTATCTTCAATTCAATATGTGGATTGCCTTTTTGAAATAATTTTCACAAGCTTCCATTATTGCTTCACAAAGGGAAGGATGGGGGTGGATGGATTCTGCAATTTCATGGATATTGATATCCGATTCAATTGCAATCAATCCTTCACCAATTAATGATGATGCTTCTGGACCTAAAATGTGAACCCCAAGAATTCTATTTGTGTTTATATCTCCAATTATCTTTACAAACCCTGAAGTTTCTCCACTACTTACTGCTTTACCATTGGCAATAAAGGGAAACCTCCCAATAGAATATTTAATCCCTCTATCCTTTGCCTCTTCTTCTGAAATTCCTACTGAAGCATATTGAGGTTCTGTATAAACAACATTGGGAATAACCCTTGGCTCAAACTTTGAATCAAGACCTGCAATCACCTCTGCTGCAACAATCCCTTGCTTTGATGCTCTGTGAGCAAGGAGAGGAGGACCTGTTACATCTCCTATTGCAAAAATATTGGAAATTGATGTCCTCATTTGTGCATCAGTGATTATATAGCCTTTCTCATGGGTCTTTATCCCAATTTCTTCAACTCCTATTCCATTTAAAACAGGAGTTCTACCAACTGCAAGGAGTAAGATTTCTCCACTCACTCTTTCCTCCTTTCCATTCCTCTCCAAAACCAAATCAAGGGAATTTCCCTTTTTCTCAACTCTAAGAGCTTTTGAATTAAGGTTTATCTTAATTCCCTTTCTTTCAAGAACTCTTCTAAGCTCTTCTGCCATTTCTCTGTCATTTCCAGGAAGAATCTGAGGCATTATCTCATAAATTTCAACCTCTGAGCCAAGATTTTTGTAGATATAGGCAAACTCAAGACCAATTGCTCCTGCTCCAAGAATCAAAAGCTTTGAGGGGATTTTTGGAAGGGAGACTGCATGAGTTGATGTCCAGATCAATTCTTCATCAGGCTCAAATCCTTTTAAGGAAAAGGGTCTCGAACCTGTTGCAATTATAATAAAATTGGAAGTAAAAACCCTTCTCCCATCCTGGGAAATAACCTCAACCCTGTTTTTATCAATCAATTTCCCCTCTCCCATTATCCAATCAATCCTATAGTTTCTAAATAAAGTCTCAATACCCCTTTTCAGCCTTTCAACTATTCTCTCCTTCCATTTTCTGAGCTTTTCAATTTCAAATCCCTCATCATTTACCAAAAACCCCATCTCTCTTTTGGCATAATTCACTTTCTCCCTGAGATGGGATGCGTAAACAAGGGCTTTTACAGGAATGCAACCTTCATTTAGACAAACCCCTCCTAAATATCTCTTTTCAATCACAAGAACCTTTTTCCCCAACTGCCCAAGCCTTATGGCTGAAACATACCCTCCTGGACCTGCACCAATTATTATTACATCATAATCCATATTTCACCTCTAAAGATTTCTGTAAATATAAAGTTTATTTTTTTATGCGAATATAATCAAGTTCTTTCTGATTTTTTTAATCAGATTTTTAAAGTGAAAAGGATTTACTTTTTTGCTTAAGGTCTCTAAAAAACCTTGCTAAACTATTACTTTTTTTCCTCAAATATTATTGCTTCAAAAATTTGAATCTCCGCATCCTTCTTCCAGCATCCATATGGAAGATTGGCTTTGATACAGGTTTGATCAAGGAACTTTTCTCTGTTCCATCCATACTCTACAGCAACCTGTGGAAGGAGTAAACCTCTCTTTCCACCTTTGGAAATCATTATTCCATGTTTGCCTACAACAATCTCTTTTACATTATTTATTTTCCTTAAAGGGGTAAGGACAGAGATTTCAAGATGTATTAAAGGAAGTTCCTCTACAGAGAGGGGTCTAAATCTCGGATCCTGGGTTGCAGCGAGAATCCCTGCTTTCTGAACGCCTTCTGCAAGAGGGAATATAGGTTCTGTAAAACCTATGCAACCTCTTAAAATCCCATGCTCCTTTATAGTTACAAACACTCCAGTTTTTGTCTTCAGAATAGGGTCATCTTCTTCTACAGGGACTATCTTACCCTCCCTCACAAATAGCTCAATTGATTCCCTTGCAATTTTAAGAAGCCTTTCCTTCTGATTCTTGTTAAGATTAAATTCTTCTAACTTTTGATCCTTTTCCTTTGAATTCAAAATTACAGCAGAGTAATATCCCACAACATTAGCCATAGGAACAGCATCTGCCGAATCCTTGTAGGAAAGGGGAACAACCTTTTTACCACCCGCTTTCTTGCAAGCCATCATTACTGCAATAACAGGGCCGCCTCCACATAATTCTGCTCTTCCTCTATGAAACTCATTCATTAAAAGTTCTGGGTCAAATTTTTCTATCAAGGACCTTGTCAAAAGGTCTACTCTCCTTGCAACATCTCTTGGATAATAATGGGAGAGGTCAGTGGATGCAACGATAAGAACCTTCTTTGTAGAAATTATTTTGTATAGTGCTTCAGAAAGAACTTTTATATTTCTTTCGGTCTGTCTTCCCATTACCACAGGAACAATCGGAATATCTCCAAGGGAGACCTGTATAAATGGGAGCTGGACTTCCACAGAATGTTCAAGTCTATGGGCTTCTTCGTTAAAACTTATTGATTTGTGATAGGAAATCAGTTCCTTTGCAATATTTTCATCAATTTTAAGCTTTCCAAGGGGTGTTAAAAAAGAACCTTTTGCATAAACAGAGGAGCCATCGAAATCCACTCTGTGGGAAGGTCCTATAACTATCACTGCCTCAAATTTTTTCCCTTTCACTGCTTTGTAAGCATAACCGGCAACAGGACCTGAATAGATGTAGCCTGCATGGGGGGAAATTATACCTTGAACATCTCCTTTTAGCTCTGGAAGCTGTGCAGATTCTATATACTTCTCAACCATCTTTCTTAGCTCAGCTGGGTCCGAGGGGTAAAAAGTACCACTAACAGCAGGTGGTCTTTCCTGGGAAATCATGTTAGCAAAAAATAGAATCAAAAAAATAAATAAATAGATTAGCCTGACAAACTTCATTTTCAGCTTATTGAGGGCGCTTGGTAAGTTCCATTAAAGTAAGGGCTATTGCAAAACCAAGACATGCTATTGTGAACCTCCAAATGGTCAAAGGAGGAAAGCCAAGAAATTGGGTGTTAAGGGCTTTGATAATCAAACCGATTATAAAAGCCAGACCCGCCAGAATGATTAAAATCCATGAAATAAATCTCATATTTCACCTCCTGTCTATCAAAGAATAATAAAAACTTTTATTTAAGTCAAGTTTTGTGAGAGTAGCTTGAAAATTTTGGGATTAAAATAATTTCTTCATCCAACATATCTATTCTATCAGGGAATTTATTGGAAGATCTTTGCTAACTCAAATCTATCATAATCTCATTCTTGATTAGATCTTCCAGGGTTTCTCTTCTTCTTATTATGAAAAATTCCTTTCCTTTAACTATTACCGCAAAAGGCTTTAACCTTGAATTATAGTTAGAGCCCATTGTTGCTCCATAGGCTCCTGTAGTCATAATTGCCAAATACTCACCAGGCTCACAAATCTGAATCTTTCTTCCAAGCCCCAAAAAATCTCCGGATTCACAAACAGGACCTACAATATCAAACTTTTCCTTCTTTCTATTTTTCAAGGTAAGGGGGACAATCTTATGGTAGGCATTGTAAAGAGCAGGTCTTATAAGATCGTTCATTCCCGCATCAACGATAAGAAAGTTTTTTCTGCCGCTCTTTTTCCTGTATAGAACCTTTGTAACAAGAATTCCAGAGTTCCCCATTATGAATCTTCCAGGTTCAAGAATTATTTTGCAGGGTTGGATTTTCTTTAAATAGTTTCTAATCCTCTTCGAAAACTGCATTGCTGTCAGAGGTTTCTCCTTTTCATAGATCACACCGAGACCACCTCCAATATCCAAATATTTTATTTCAAAATTTTTCTTTCTTAACTCAAGGCAAAGATTGATAGCTTTCTTTAAAGCAGAAATATATGGATTCACATTTAGAATCTGAGAACCAATGTGAAAGTGAAGTCCAGAGGGAATTAGATTCTTCAGATTCCTTGTTTTTTCAAAAATTTCCACTGCCCTTTCCTCTGGAATACCAAATTTTGTTCCTTCACTACCAGTTATATCATATTTGTGAGTTTCAACATCAACTGCAGGATTAACTCTAAAAGCGATCTCCTGAACAACACCCATATCACCAGCAACTTTATTTATAAGTTCAGCCTCCTCAAAGGACTCGACATTAAAAAGAAAAACCTTATTTTCAAGGGCAAATCTAATCTCATCTTCCCTCTTTCCAACTCCTGCAAAAACTGTTTTCTTAGGATCTCCTCCTGCTTTCAAGACTTTAAAAAGCTCACCACCTGAAACAATATCAAATCCACTACCCGCATCGGATAAGATCTTGAGTATAGTTAGATGGTCATTGGACTTAACAGAAAAACATATTAGATGGTCAAAATCTGAAAAAGCGTTCCTTAGTCTTTCGAAATGGTGAATTATTGTCCTGTGGCTATAAAGATAAAAGGGTGTACCCACTTCCTTAGCAATATTCTCTACTGGAACTTCTTCCGCATAAAGCTTTTTACCTTTAAATTTAAAAAAATGCATAATTCCTCCAAAAACAAAACATATAAAATTTTACAAAAAATTGATTTTTTTTTCTAAATCTGATATAAATGAAGACCGTAAGAGTCAGGAGGACTGATGGGTAAAAACATTTTATTTGAAAAAAAAGAAGGTATTGGTTTCATCACAATTAACAGGCCAGAAAAACTCAATGCCCTCAACAGGGAGACAATGGAAGAGCTCGAATGCTTGCTCTATGAGGTTGGAAAGGATGAGGAGGTCAAGGTTTTAATTATAACTGGAGCAGGAGAGAAGGCTTTTGTTGCGGGTGCAGATATAAAGGAACTGTCAGAGCTCACTCCTTTAAAGGCTAAGGAGTTTTCAGAAAAAGGACAAGAGATTTTTTCCATGATTGAAAACATGAAAAAGCCTGTTATTTGTGCTGTCAATGGTTTTGCCTTGGGTGGAGGATGTGAACTTGCTCTTGCATGTCACATAAGAATTGCCTCAAAATCAGCTAAATTTGGACAACCTGAAGTTAAACTTGGACTTATACCTGGATATGGAGGAACCCAAAGGTTGTCAAGGCTTGTTGGAAAAGGATTAGCCAGTGAGTTAATTCTCACTGGGGACATGATAGATGCTGAAGAAGCCTTAAAAATAGGACTTGTCAACAAAGTTGTTGAGCCATCAGAGCTTATTCCCACATGTATTTCCATCGCTAAAAAGATAATGGCAAATAGTCCTGTGGCTGTAAAACTTTCTTTATATTCAATTAATAAAGGAATTAACATGAGTCTCGATGAAGGGCTTGCTCTTGAAGCCAATCTTTTTTCCCTCTGTTTTGCTTCAGAGGATGCGAAGGAAGGGACAAGAGCATTCCTTGAGAAAAGACAACCAAACTTTAAAGGAGAATAAAAATGGCAAATATTTATGAAGGAAAACTTGACGCAAAGGACCTCAAAATCGGAATTGTCCTTTCAAGGTTTAATGAGTTCATAACTGAGAGACTTCTCCATGGTGCTCTTGATGCATTGAATAAACTTGGGGCAAAGGAAGATTCTATAAGTATTTTCAAAGTTCCAGGTTCCTTTGAAATTCCAATAGTTGCTAAGAAACTTGCCAAATCAAAAAAATTTGACTGCATAATCTGTCTTTCAACCTTGATAAGAGGAGACACACCCCATTTTGATTTTCTCTCAGCAGAAGTAACAAAGGCTCTTTCCCAGATAGGGCTTGAGGAAGGAGTTGCTATTTCCTTCGGAATTCTGACAGTTGAAACAATCGAACAAGGAATTGAAAGAGCTGGAACCAAGATGGGGAACAAAGGCTGGGACGCAGCCCTGAGTGCAGTTGAACTGGCAAACCTTATGAGGTCCTCAAATTTATGAGTCATAGGAGAAAGGCGAGGGAATACGCCCTTCAAATTCTGTTTCAATATGATCTTGCCAATGGGAATTTAAATGAAACAATGGAAGAATTCTGGAAAGACAAGAAAGTAAACAGTAAAATAGTTTCTTTTTGTTACCAGCTTATAAATGGAACTATTGATAATCTAAAGGAAATTGATAAATGTATTTCTAAGCATTCTTTAAACTGGAAGCTTGAAAGAATGTCAACTGTAGATAGGAATGTATTAAGAATTGCTACATATGAGCTTTTGTTTCAAAGAGAAACTCCAGCCCCAGTTGTTATTAACGAGGCTATTGAGGTTGCAAAAAAATTTGGGACAGAAGATAGTGCAAAATTTATAAATGGAATTCTTGATGCAATAAGGAGGTCATTGGAAGAAAATGGAAAGAAGTGAACAGGAAAGAGTAAGGATTGAAAAACTAAAAAAAATAATTGAACTCGGGATCGATCCCTATCCAAGGAAGTTTGAGAGAACCCATTCTGTATGTGATATAAAAGGAAATTTTGAGTCAAAAAGCAGAGAGGAGCTTGAAAAGGAGGCAATTTCAGTAAAAACCTCTGGAAGGATAATGACAGTAAGAAGAATGGGAGGAGCCTCTTTCTTCCACATTTCAGATGGGAAGAACAAGATTCAGTGTTATATAAAGAAAGATTTGATTTCTGAAAAGGAATGGAAACTTTTTGATCTTTTAGACATAGGTGATATTGTGGGGGTATCTGGAAGACTTTTCAGAACAAAAACAGGAGAACTAACAATTCTCCTTGAATCTTTAACCTTTCTATGCAAATCTTTCAGACCCCTTCCTGAGAAATGGCATGGACTTCAGGATGTTGAGATAAGGTTCAGGGAAAGATATCTTGATCTTATGGTTAATACTGAGGTTAGAAAAATATTTGATACAAGAAGTCAAATTGTGAAGGAAATAAGAATATTCTTTGATGAAAAAGGATATTTTGAAGTTGAGACTCCAATGATGCATGTCATTCCTGGAGGAGCCCTGGCAAAACCTTTCAAAACCTACCACAATGCCCTTGATCTTGAACTTTATTTAAGAATAGCTCCAGAGCTATATCTTAAGAGATTGCTTGTTGGTGGATACGAGAAAGTATATGAAATAAACAGGAATTTCAGGAATGAGGGGATATCCTTCGAGCATAACCCTGAATTTACAATGCTTGAATTTTATGAAACCTACAAAGACTACAACGATTTCATGGATCTAACTGAGGAACTCCTCCAGAGACTTGCTAATAAGATTCTCGGTAAGGAGGAAATCGAATTTAATCAGAATTTAATTTCTCTTAAAAGACCATTTAGGAGAATTAGATATAAAGATTCTCTGAAAGATTTTATAGGATTAAGCCTTGAAACAATAAACAATCCTGAGGAACTAACTAAAAAAGCAAAGGATCTATGCACAAAAGAAAAGGCTGAAAAGATCACAAACTATGGTAAGGCTCTCGATGCTCTTTTTGATGAATTTGTGAAACCCAACTTAATACAACCTACTTTTGTCATTGATTTTCCTAAAGAGATCTCCCCCCTTGCAAAGTCAAAACCTGAAAATCCTGATGAGGTTGAGAGATTCGAGCTTATTATTGGAGGGATGGAAGTTGCAAATGCATTTTCAGAGCTAAATGACCCCTTTGACCAGAGGGAGAGATTTCAAAGACAGGCTGAACTTGCAGGAAGAGGAGACGAGGAAGCCCACAGAATTGATGAAGATTTCCTTAAAGCCCTTGAATATGGAATGCCACCAACTGCAGGGGAAGGGATAGGAATTGATAGATTGACAATGCTCTTTACAAATAAAAGATCAATAAAGGAAGTAATCCTCTTCCCGCTTCTAAAACCAAAAGATTAAATGAAATTTGAACTTTTCATAGCAAAAAGATACTTAATAGCAAAAAGGAAACAGGCTTTTATCTCTGTAATTTCTCTTGTTTCAATAATTGGTATAACCATTGGTGTAATGGCTCTTCTCATAGCCCTTGCCCTTATGACAGGGTTCCATAAAGATATTCAATCAAAAATACTTAGCGCTACTTCCCATGTAATCATTTCAGATATTGGAGGTGAGGGAATTGAAGATTGGGAATCTATAAAGTCCAAGATTAAAGAAATAGATAAAAAAGGGGAAATAGTCTCAATCACACCTTTTGTATACGGAATGGGTCTTGTCTCATCCAATTGGAGGGCTGTTCCAGCAGGAATAAGAGGACTTGACCTCAAAATAGAAGAAAGGGATTGGCTGAAGAAGATTGAAAGGGGAAGACTCCCTAAAAATGGAGAGGTTATTCTTGGAAAAGAATTGGCTAAAAATATTGGAGTTGATATTGGTGATTCAATAAATGTAATCTCAACATCCTTTACCCTATCCCCCTTTGGATTGATTCCAAGGAGCAAGACTCTGAAAGTAATTGGCATCTTCTCAACAGGTCTTTACGAATTCGACTCTACAACAGCAATAATACCAATTGAGGATGCCCAGTTATTCTTTAAAATGAAAGATAGGGTCTCTTTCATTCACATAACAATTAAGGATATATTCAAGGCTGGAAGTCTTTCAGATAGAATAAGGGAAAAACTTGATTATTCACTACTTGTAACATCATGGATGGAACTCAACAGATCCCTTTTTTCAGCATTAAAACTTGAGAAAAAAGTTATATTTTTCACAATTTCCCTTATAGTATTGGTAGCCTCTTTAAATATAATTGCATCTCTAATTTTAATGGTAATGGAAAAAACAAAGGATATTGGTATTTTAATTTCTATGGGTGCAACAAAGGGGATGATAAGGAGGATATTCTTTCTGCAGGGAGCCATAATTGGGATTTTTGGAACCTTTGTAGGGCTTCTCCTCGGTTTAATTTGGTGTTTCTTCGCCAATAAATTCCAGCTTATAAAAGTCCCTATAGACATTTATCAAATTTCATATGTTCCTTTCAAGCCTGAATTAAAGGACATTATACTTATAGTTATTGTCTCCCTTGCCATATCCTTCTCCTCAACTCTTTTCCCATCATCAAGAGCTTCCAGGGTGAATCCTGCTGAGGCTTTAAGGTATGAATGAATTTATAAAGGTAGAGAATTTAAGAAAGGTTTATCCAACTCCTGCTGGAGAGCTTGAGGTTTTTTCCAATTTAAACTTTTCAGTAAAAAAAGGTGAACTTCTGTGCATAATGGGAGTTTCTGGAGTTGGGAAGACAACCCTTCTAAATCTATTGGGAACAATTGATAGACCAACCTCAGGAAAAATATTCTGCGAAAAAATTGAAATAACATCCCTTTCTTTTAACGAATTGATCAGAATGAGAAGAGAATATTTTGGATTTGTTTTTCAGTTCCATTTTCTTCTTCATGAGTTCACAGCCCTTGAAAATGTAGCCATTCCCCTTTTGATAAGAGGAGTTAAAAAGAAGGAAGCTTTCGAAAGATCCTTTGAGATTTTAAAAAAAGTTGGAATTGAAAAAAGAGCAGATCATAAGCCATCAATGCTCTCTGGTGGGGAATGCCAGAGGGTTGCAGTTGCAAGGGCTATTGTCCACAAGCCAAAAATACTCCTTGCAGATGAGCCGACAGGGAATTTGGATCCAAAAACAGCTTCTGAGGTATTTTCCCTTATAAAGGAGTTACACAAATCAGAAAATTTAACAACATTAATTGTAACCCACAACGAAAAAATCGCAAAAGAGTGCGAAAGAAGATTGATAATGGGAAATGGAGAATTAAGGGAGGTTTGAAAAAAGTCCTTTTACTTCCTAACTACACAATTCCTTTCTTCATCTACCTCAAAATCAAAAAATACTGAAGGAGCCTCTTTTTTAAGGATTTTTAAGATTTCTACTGCCATTTTCCTTATCTCCCACTGAGCAGAAGGGTGACCTCTCAGCTCAAAAATGTGCCTCCATTCTCTGAAATTTGCTGTAATAACTATCTCACTGCAAACAGCATTTGGTAAAACAAACCTTGCATCTTCTTTCTTTACCCCTAAATCAAGAAGTTTTTTGTATGCTTCCTTTGAATGTTCAATAAGGTCAAGGAAAATTCTTCTGGCTTCATCCTTTTTCTCAATTGAAGGAGGAATAACATAGCTGAAACCACTTTCCTCAACATACCTCTGAGATTGCTGGGTGAAGGAGGCAATTCTGTGTCTGACAAGTTGATGGGTGAAGGCTCGAGACCCCCCTTCAACTCTAAAGGTTGCAACAGCATGCTCAAGAACTGAAGTATGCCCTGTTTTTATTAGCATCTCAATGAATTTATGAGCAGAACTTCTCCATTTCTTTGTAATTTTCCATTTATCTCCATCAATTTCGAATTCATTCCCTTCAGAAAAATTTTTTAAAAAGGAGAAATCCTCTTCCCTGAATATTTTTATCTCTCCTCCCTCTGAAACAGCCTCATAAATAGGAAAATCTGTCATTTTATCAAAGGAAAGGTATGCTGTTCTTCCTGCAAGTTCTATGACTTTTTCAGAATTGGGAGTTATTGAAATCAAGCTAACTTTCATAATGCTAAATTTTCAAGCTCATCCTCGAGTTTTGCTTTATGATATGCCTCCTGCATTGCAAGGAAACGAAAGAGATCCTTTACCTTTTTGCTTTCCGATATTTCCTCCATTTCTGTGTAAAGATAGAAAGCCTTTTTCTCCTCTTCAATTGCAAATTCCAGCAATTCCTTTGGGCTCATATTAGGTGAATACTTCTTGCTTACCTTAATATCCTCACTCTTTATCTTTGGAAGGGTAACCCCTTCAACTTGCTTACTTATCTCTTCAATTTTCAGATCTTCAAGGACTTTCTTGTGATTCTCCTCTTCCTTAGCAAGCCTCTCAAAAAGCTCCTTTATATTCTTATTGTCAGTATATTTGGAAGCTTCGATATAATAATATCTTGCTTCCTCCTCCTTTTCTTTTGCATAATCAATTATTTCTTTAATCGATGAGAATTTCATTCCAAGCCTCCTAAAATTCCTTTAATGAAAAAGGATATTACAAACTAAACTGATTGTAAAGTCTTTCTAAATTATATCTTTTATCCTCAAAAATACTAAAAATGCAAAAAGAAGAAGAGAGATGAAAAGGAGAAAATAATCCTTTAAAGACATTTTCCATTCATAGTAATCAATCCTGTTTTCCGAGGAGAAACCCCTTGCCTCAAGGGCTATTGAGAGTTTATCTGTCCATCTTAGAACATAGAGAAGAACAGGACCAATCAAAGGAATTATTCTCTTAGCCCTTTTGAAGGGATTACCACTAAGTTCGTAACCCCTTCCCCTCTGTGCCTGAACAACTGTTTCTATTAGGTTCAAAATAATCGGAACAAATCTCATTGAAAGGGATATGGCAAAGCTTGGCTTAAAGGGTATGAAAAATTTTCTAAGGGCAAAAAATAGCTCCTCCTGTCTTGTAATTGAAATGAATATTATTCCTCCAACAATCATTGAGTCGAGCTTCAAAGCTATTGAAATTGCTCTTTCCATATATCCAAAACCATTTGATATAAGCCAGAGGACAACAGTAAAGATGAAAACTGTCGATAGGACAAATTTTGCTTTTAAGACATTTTTTATAACTTTTAGTAAAAAGGAAATCAGCAAAGATAAAGAGAAAAGGGCTACGGACGAATACAATTTAGATGGGAATAGACATATCAAGAAGAAAAGGATGAGGAAAAGGAGTTTCCCCCTTGGATCAATTTTTACTTCAAAAGCTTCCCTCTCTTCAAAAATCATTTTTCAATCCTTTCAAGAGCCTCTTCAAGGGAAAGGAAATTTCCTCCAACCATCTGGGAAAACCTTAGAAAGGATGGTAATTTTGAAAATACTGACTCCATTAACCCCTTTTTTGATAATAGTTCCCTCGGTCTCCCCTGCTCAAAAATCCTTCCGTCTTTCAAAATTATTATCCAATCAGAGAAAGAAAAGGCAAGCTCCAAAGAGTGGGTCACAAAAATAACTGTTACACCTTTTTTCTTCAAGGCTTTGATAATTTCAACAACTCTTTCAACTTCAAAGGGATCAAGTCCTGTTGTTGGCTCATCAAGGATTATAATTTCCTTTTCAGTAGCAAGGATTGATGCTACAACAAGCTTCTGTCTTTCTCCCTTAGAAAGGGTGAAAGGGTCATCATCTCTTCTATCAAATAAGCCTAAAAGACCTAAAATCTCCTCAATCCTTTTCTCTTTCTCCTTTCCCAAAATACCTGAAAGCTCAAGAGAAAAACCAACCTCCTCTTTCACACTTTCTTTAAAGATTTGATAGTCTGGGTTCTGAAAGCCAAATCCAATAATCTTATTTATTTCCCCTTTCAGCTCTTTTATTTCTTTCCCCTTTATAAAAATTTTCCCCTTCTCTGGACGAAAAATTCCTGCAATTAATTTTAAAAGGGTCGATTTTCCGCTTCCGTTTGGTCCAATTATGCTTACAAGCTCCCCCTCTCTAATTTCAAAATTAATGTCCTTAAGGACTAAGTTTGAACCATATGAGAAAGAAAGATTTGAAACTTCAATTATTTTCGAGGAAGGTCTCTCCTTCTCTTCTGAAGGAAGGATTTTATAGCCTTTCCTTTCAAAAATTTCCTTCCCCTTTTCAGGAGTGAGGGGTATTTCATCACTTCCCAATTTTTTGAAAAGAAAAGGAATTTCAAGGGGTTTGATTGAAAATCTCTCAAACAAATCAATATTTAAAAAGATCTCTTTAGGTTTCCCTGAGGCTACTATCTCTCCATTCTCGAGAATTAAAACCCTGTCTGAAGATAGCAATCGCTCCAGCTCATGCTCAACAACAACTATTGTTTTCTTACCTTTTAAATCATTGTATAGGAAGTAAAGCTCCTCCCTTCCCTCACAGTCCATATCTGTCGTTGGCTCATCAAAAACAAGTAAAGAGGGTTCCATTGCAAGAATAGATGTAACAACCAATCTCTGTTTTTCTCCTCCTGAAAGGGATAAAGGGTTTCTTCTGAGAAGGTGATAAATTCCCATTTTCTTTGAGAAAATTTCAAGCCTTCTTTTAATTTCATCTCTGTCAATTCCAAGATTCTCAAGCCCAAACACTATTTCCCTTTCAACAGAGGATGAAAAAATCTGGGTCTCAAAATCCTGAAAAACAATCCCAACATCTCTAAAAAAATCATTGACCTTGCTCGAAATCAAATCCTTTCCAAATATTTTAACCGAACCTTCGAATCTACCCTTCAGGAAATTGGGAATTATTCCATTCATTGTTAAAGCAAGGGTTGTTTTCCCTGCTCCAGTCTTCCCTATAATACCTAAAAACTCACCTTCTCCTATTTCCAAATTTATATTTTTTAATGCTTTTTTATCACTTTTCTTATATGAAAAGGAAAAGTTTTCAGCCTTGTAGACTTTCATCTTATCCTTTTCTGGTAAGATTTACCTGGATTTTCAACAATCAATCCTTTTAGTTCAAGCTGAAAAAGAACTGGAAAGATTTCATAAACTGGGAAACCTGATAAAAGGGAAAGTTCATCAATGGTTATTTCAGATTCAAAAGGGATAAGAGATAATATCCTTTCCTCCTCCTTTGAAAGCTCTATTTTCCCCTCTTCCAGCTTCTCTTTTAAATCTTTCTTTAAAAAGGATGGGATCTCTTCCCATACATCCTCCCACGAAAGAACTGGCTTTGCTCCCTGTTTTATTAACAAATTAGTTCCTTTACTCCCCTCTGAAGTAATTGGTCCTGGAACCGCAAGGACATCCCTACCCTGCTCAAGAGCCCATTTGGCTGTTATCAGAGCTCCGCTTCTCTCTCCCGCTTCCACGACAACGGTTAAATAGGAAAGCCCACTTATAATCCTATTCCTCATTGGAAAATGATAGGAAAGAGCTTTTGTTCCAAGGGGGAATTCTGATATAATTGCTCCCTTTTCCTCAATCCTTGAAGCAATCCTTTTATTCTCCGATGGATAAATCATGTCCACTCCAGAACCAAGAACTGCAATTGTTTCCCCTTGCTCAATTGCTGAAGAATGGACTATAGTATCAATTCCCCTCGCAAGACCACTGACAACAACCAACCCCCTTTTTGATAGTTCTGAAGAGAGAGAATCAGCAACAATTTTTCCGTAGGAGGTGCAATTCCTTGTCCCCACAATTGATAAAGTGGGTTTTAAAAGGGTATCCTTTTTCCCCTTTACCCAGATTACAAAAGGACAATAATCAATTTCTCTTAGAAGGGAAGGAAATTCGTGAGAATACTTTGAAATTACCAATACATTCTCTCTCTCTGCTTTCTTTAATTCCATCTCCCCTTCCCTTAAAACTTCTCTTGATACTATGAAATTAGCATCCTTTTCCTTTAAACCTAAATTTAAGAGATCTTTTAAATCAAAAGATAAAATCTCCTCAGGACTTAATCTCTGAAGCTTTTTTAAAATTGTAAGGTTTGAATAAAAATACTTCTGGAGCCCTGTTAATAATTCCAATCCCATCAAATGGAAACTAAATTATTTATTTTTCCTCAATAAGTTGGTATCCAAGTCTTATCGCATCAAGATTCATCGACTCAGTTCCTTTGGGAGCCATTTTTAAAACTGCTTTCTTCAGAGATTCCTCTGAAATTATCCCAGTTAACTTTACAGTAATTGCAAGGGCAACAACAGATGTGACGACAATGTTTCCGATTTCCCTTTTTGTTGCTTCAATAATTGGAACTCTGTAAACCTTCCAGTTTTTTGGATCAAAATCTTCCACAAGATTTGAGTCCACAACTATTATTGCATCATCCTTTACATCTTTTAAATATAAGTGAAAAGGATTGTTTCCAGTGCTGAGATAGAAATCAATAGCTGTTGCGTAAGGATAAACAATCTCGTTTTTGTCGATTATCACATCGACCTTTGTTGGTCCTCCTCTAACCTGAGAGGTATAGGTTGGGCTCTGGGTTGCATATTTGTTCTCATAATGAACAATGGCTTCAGCAAGAATAGCACCAGCAGTAATTATTCCCTGGCCTCCAATTGCACTGTATCGAATTTCAAAATGGTCTTTCATCTTCTCCTCCTTCAATCTCCTTTTGACTCTTCTTCCAGTTCTTCTCTCTCCTTTTTCCTTTCCTTTGCTTTTTTCACTATCTCATTGAAATAAAGCTCCGTGTATTCAGGTCTCTCAATCTCGAGAAACTCTCCAACAACAATTTTCCCTTCAAGTTCTTCTGGTTTCATGGTCTGGGCTTTTGAAAGGGGGATTATTCTACTTTCAAGCCATTTAAGCATCCTTAAAGGTGTTCTAAGTTTATTTTTTCTTCCAAGGTTAATGTGACAGTTGGAAACTACCTCAACAACTGAGAAACCTTTATGGGAAAAAGCCTTTTCAATAACCTTTTGTAAAAAGAAGGGTCTTGTCACAGCTTCCCTCGCCACATATGTTGCACCTGCAGCTATCGCAACTTTTACAGAATCAAGAGCAGGCTCTATGTTTCCATAGGGGGTTGTCTCTGTAAGAAAACCAAGAGGAGTTGTGGGAGAAACCTGCCCCCCTGTCATCCCATAAATTGAATTGTTAACAATTATCAGTTTCACATCAAGATTTCTTCTACAAGCATGAAGGAAATGATTTCCACCTATTGCCAGTGCATCTCCATCTCCTGAAAATACTACAACTTTTTTATCAGGTCTTGCAAGTTTAATTCCTGTGGCAAAGGTCAAAGCTCTTCCATGGGTTGTGTGTAATGTATTGGCATTTACATAGGTTGTTATTCTGCTTGTGCATCCTATTCCAGAAACCACAGCAATGTCATTGGGATCCCACCCGAGTTTATCAAAAGCCATTGCCATTGCCTTGAATGCAACACCAATTCCGCATCCAGGACACCAGTATGTTGGAAATGTTTCATATCTAAGATATCTTTCATATCCTATCATTTGTAAACCTCCTTAATCCTGGAAAGGATCTGAAGAGGAGAAACAGGAGTACCGTCCATCTTTAAGACACCCTCGACCTTTACACTGTCATCAGCGGACCTTTCAACCTCATAAATTATCTGCCCAAGATTCATCTCAACAACGATTACCTTCTTAATCTTTCTAAATTTCTCTTTTAAAACTTTCTCTGGGAAGGGCCATATTGTTATAGGCTGGAAAAGACCAGCTTTTATCCCCTCTTTCCTTGCCATTTTAACTGCTTCCAAACCAGAACGACCGGATGTTCCAAAGGCAAAAATCATAATTTCAGCGTCTTCAAGCATGTGCTCCTTCCATAGAATAATCTCATCAAGGTGATCCTCAATCTTCCTTTTCCTCAGAATTTGCACCTTCTCGACTTTTGATGGAACAGTTGTGGGATAACCCTTTTCATCATGCTCAAGACTTTCAATGTGAATTGTCCATCCAGAGAAGAAATTGGGATATAAAGGAGGTTTCCCCATTTCCCTTTCATAAATCTTCAAATCTTTCTGATCATTGGAAGGTAACTCCCTATCGATTATTTCATACTCAGAAGGATCTGGAATTTCCACAACTTCATGGGAATGGGCAAGAACCTCATCAAGGAGGAGAATAACCGGAGTCCTGAATTTCTCTGATAGATTAAAA
The DNA here is from genome assembly GCA_964517525.1 of uncultured Clostridia bacterium. GTDB lineage: Bacteria > Acidobacteriota > Aminicenantia > JBFLYD01 > JBBIMS01 > JBBIMS01. The sequence goes on from CAZFCI010000070.1 coordinate 28,909, forward strand.
GCATTTATTGTTGTAATGAAAACATCGTTGGGAAATGTCGGAGCAAGAACAATTAAGTAGTGGTCCCCATGGGTTCCCCACCTTGCTTGCATAACATCTCCCTGAGAAGGTTTTGTAGGCAAACCTGTGGATGGTCCACCCCTCATTACATTTACAATTACGCATGGCACTTCAGCAATACATGCCATTCCTATATGTTCCTGCTTTAGAGAGAAACCAGGACCAGATGTTGCAGTCATTGATTTAAGACCACAAAGAGAAGCTCCTATAACTGCTCCCATACTGGCAATTTCATCCTCCATCTGAATAAATACACCTCCAACCTCTGGAAGGAGCTCGGACATCCTAGCAGCAAGTTCAGAAGAGGGAGTTATAGGATAACCTGCGTAAAATCTGCATCCAGCTGCAACAGCAGCCTCAGCCACAGTGTAATTACCTGGCAGTATAACCTTCTTTCCCAATTTTAGCCTCCTTATAAAATCTAAGTTCTCCCTCTCCTCTCTTATCAAGGTCAACATAAATTGCGAAATCTGGACATCTCAACTCGCAAAGCATACATCCTGTGCAGTATTCAGGAGCATCAACCTTTGCAATCACACCATGAATCGATTTTTCATCATCCTGGAGAAGGAGAACCCCGGTCGGACAAACAGAAACACAGATATCACATCCTTTGCAAAGCTCTGGAACAATAATTACTGTGTGAGGAGTTTTTGAAGGATTTTTCCTTCTCTTTTTTGCCTCCTCATTTTCAAGGATTTCATCCTTTTCCATAAATAACTCCTTTTTTAAATTTAATTAAGAAAACTATTATATTAATATCCCAAACCAAAATCAAAAAGCAGAGATAAAAAGCTCTGGAAGTAATGAAAGTAAAATTTTCAAATCCTCAATTAAAATATTTACAATCAATCCAGGGTTTTGAAAAAGATTTGGAAAATGTGATTTAAGACACATTCTAACTCCTTTTCCTTTTATTTCTTTTTATTTTCTGATATAAATTTAATATGAAGGCAAAATTTATTGCTTTATTTTTTTTAATTTTAATTCCCTTTACCTCTTTTCCCTCGGAAAATACATTGAAAATTTTTTGGCCCATTTCTGAAATTAGTGCCAGTAAATTCTATGATCCTGCTAAATATTCTTTTATAGAGGATTGGTTAATTCTGAATAATGTTTACAATGGTCTTGTAAAATTAGACCCTTACCAAAGAATCCTTCCCGATCTTGCTGACTTCTGGAAGATATCCCCAGATGGACTTAAATATGAATTCCTATTGAAGAAAAATGTAAAATTCCATAACGGAAAAACTGTCGAAGCAGAGGATTTTTTAAAATCCATTGAAAGGTTACACAAAATTGCTCTCAAAAGAGATCCAATTGTGATGGAGTTCTTTAGAATTTTGATGGGAAAGGATAACAGCTCCTTTGAAGAGGTAAAGAGAAGAATTATTATAAAATCAAAGCATGAAATTGTGATAAGAATATCAAGAAAGTATCCATTTTTCCTATCTTTCCTTGCAAATCCTGCCTTTAAAATTGTACATGAAGAGAAAAATGGGAAGCTAACTGGCTCAGGACCATTTTTTATTGAAAATATAGAAAGGAAAAAAGTCTCTCTTGCCAGAAATCCAAATTACTTTGAAGGCTCTCCATTTATAGACAGAATTATTTTAATAGATTACTTAGGAATCCCTGTTGAAGAGAGGTTTTGCCTCTTTAAAAAAGGAGATGTGGATATATTCCCTTCTCCTGGAAACAAATTCTTCAATCTTCCAACAGATGCAGATGCAATTGAAATTGAAGAGGAACTATATTCCTTCACTTTTATTGCTCTAAATCTTTCAATACCTCCCTTCAACAACAAAGATTTCAGAAAGGCTCTATTTTTAGGAATAAATAGAAAAAGAATTGCAGAAGAGCTCGGAAATCATTGCGTTTATTTTCCCTACGCACTTCCAAAGAAACTCCACAGATATGAGGTTCCCCTTCCTTACGGAGATTACAATTTTCCTAAAGCAAAGAAAATAATTGAAGAAATTAAAAAAGTAAACAAAATCGAGCCAATATACCTTCCCTTTTACTCTGAAACCCCCTTTAGTAAGAAATTTTTCTCTTTGATAGAAGAAGAATTCTCAAAATTGGGGCTTGTTCTTGAACCCAAAAAAGTCTCTGAAGAAGAATACTGGGAAATGCTTGAAAAAAGGAAATTTCAGATATTTATTGAAACATATCATGCTGACTTTCCTGAAGCCTTTGGAATTATCTATCCTCTATTCTACTCAAAATCTCCTGTAAATTCTTCCAATTACTCCAATCCAGAAGTTGACAGGTTGATTATTAAAGCTATGGAAGAAGACAATTACAGTAAAAGAATAAAAATTTATCAAGAAATAGAAAGTCTTGTTTACAGGGACATTCCCATAATCCCTCTTTTTACAGATAAAGCTGTCTTGATAGTGAGAAAAAATATAGAAGGGCTTAAAGTTTCTTATAATAGCTTAGTAGATGCCGATTTTAGAGTTGTAAAGCTTAAAAGATGAAAATTGGTTATAGAAGAAGGATCTTCCTATTTTTGACATTCACTATTATATTTTTGGTTATTTCCGTTTTAATAACTGCTGAAATATTCATGAGAAGCTCCTTCAAAAGAAACCTCATAAACCGTGCAGAGCTTTTGGCAAATACATTTATGGAATCATCTTTACCCTTCTTTCTTTACTATGACTGGGAAGAACTTCAGAGAATTGCAAAAAACATTGGACATAAAGAGCTGGTTTCTCTTCTTATTCTTGACAGGGAGAATGTAGCGAGAGTCTCAAGTGAAGATGAAAATTGGATTGGGCAAAAATACTCAATTCCCTTTTCCCCTTCCTCCCTTCAAACAGAAATATCAAAAAAATACATTCTTTTTAAAGATAATAAAAAAATTCCTGCTATTGATGTTTATGTTCCCATAAGGGTTAAAGGCTCATCACAGTCATGGGGGACGATTCTTTTAACATTTTCCACAGAAAGCATTGAGAAAGGTCTGGCAAAGGCAAGGCTCTCATTTATTATTCTCGGAATTCTTTTGATAGCGATAATGTCCATTTTGAACAGATGGATAGCATCAGAGATAGCAAAACCTGTGAGAATGCTTTCAGATCATTTAACAGAAATCTCAAAAGGAAATTATGAAAAAAGAGTTCCACCTATTCCAATTGAAGAGTTTGAAGAGCTAGTGAAAAGTGCAAACTCAATGGCTGAAAGTCTTGCGAAAAGGGAAAAGGAGCTAAGAGATGCAAAAGATTTTCTTGAAGAAAAGGTTAAGGAGAGAACGGAGGAACTTAGAAGATCAGAGGAAAAATACAGAGATTTCTTTGAGAGAGCGGGTGAAGCAATTCTTGTAATAAATTCTTCAACAACGAAAATTGAGGAAGCCAACGAGATGGCAGAGAAAATCTTAAAGTGCAAAGAAAACCTCGAAGGGAAGTTCTTCCTTTCCCTCGATACTGAAAAAAATTCCCTTAAAGACCTTATCAAGGAAACTATCGAAAAGGGCTCATCCTATAGCTCAAAAATAGAACTAAGAAGGTTTGATGGGACAATCATTCCTGTGGAGATTAGCTCAAAGCTTATAGGAAGCGATTTAATTCATGTAATTTTCAGGGATATTACAGAGAAAGAGAAGATTGAAAAATTAATAATCGAATCAGAAAGATGGAAAGCAATGGCAGAGCTTTCAGAGGGGATTGTTCACAACTTCAATAATCTCCTTACAATTATTTCTGGAAGAGCTCGTTTAATAAAGGAATCAGTAAAAGAGCAAAAAATTTTAAAAAATTTAGAAACAATTGAAAAAATGGTAAAAGAAGGGACAAAAATAACTGGTAGACTAATGGAATTTACCCATAAAAAGGAGAATGAGATAAAAGCTCAATCAATAGATATTAACTCCCTAATTCTTGATATTGTAGAACTAACTAAGCCAAGATGGAAGGATATGGCTGAAACTGAAGGGAAAGAAATAAAAATATTGACAAATCTTGAAGACATTCCCTTTATAAAAGGAAACATGGGCGAGCTGGAAAGTGCCATCTTAAATGTAATTTATAACTCCATAGAAGCAATAGAAAAGGAAGGAACTATTGAGATTTCAACTTATTTCAAGGAGGAAAAGGTTTTTATTGAGATAAAGGACACTGGTAAAGGAATAGAACCTGAGGATATTGGTAAGGTTTTCGATCCTTTTTTCACAACAAAAGGAACAATAGGAACAGGTTTTGGACTTACAATATCTTACAATTATGTTAAAAAACATGGAGGGGAGATAGAGATTGAAAGTGAAAAGGGAAAAGGGACAAAGATAACAATCTCCCTTCCAATTTTAAGAGACAATTCAATAAATTGAAAATTTGACAGAAAAAAAAGTTTCAGTTATCTTAAAATTTGATAATAATTTTTTTATAAGGAGGCATCATGATTAAAAAATATTATCTTTTATCACCAGGTCCAGTACCAATCCCCTTTGAGACCTTATCTGTAGCTTCTGAACCAATAATCCATCACAGAACTGCTGAATTTTCAAAGATATTTATGGAGGTCTCAGAAGATCTAAAGTATGTATTTCAAACAAAGCGGGATGTCTACATCCTTCTCTCTTCTGGAACAGGTGGAATGGAGGCAGCTGTTACAAATACTCTTTCTCCGGGAGATAAGGTTATAGTCCTCAATGGTGGAAAATTTGGTGAAAGATGGGGGAATATAGCAAAGGCTTACGGATTGAATATAGTCGAAATTGTCCTTGAATGGGGAGATCCTTTCACAAAGGAACAACTTGAAGAAAAATTAAAGGAAAATCCTGATACAAAAGCTGTCCTTGCAACCCTCTCAGAAACATCCTCAGGCTCTGTTTACGATATTAAAGGGTATGGTGAAGTCTGTAAGAAATTTGATGCAATTTTGATAGTTGATGCAATCTCTGGTCTCGGTGCAACTCCTTGTCCAATGGATGAATGGGGTATTGATGTTCTTGTCTCTGCATCCCAGAAAGCTCTTATGGTTCCTCCTGGGCTTGCTTACATTGCCTTTTCAGAGAAGGCTTGGAAAATGGTTGAAACCTCGAAACTTCCTAAGTTCTATTTTGACATTAAAAAATACAAGAAAAACCTTGAAAAGCAGACAACTCCCTTCACTCCTGCAATCTCCCTAATTATTCAGCAGAAGAAATCCCTTGAACTAATTAAAAAGATTGGACTTGAAGCCCTATTTGAGCACCACAGGATTCTTGCTGAAGGAACAAGGGAAGGGGTTAAAGCTCTCAAATTGGAACTTTTATCAAAAATTCCTGGAAATATCTGCACAGCAGTTAAAGTTCCTGCTGGAATTGACGGAGAAAAAATAGTAAAGACAATGAGAAACAAATACTTAGCCTACATAGCAGAAGGACAGGAACCTTACAAGGGGAAGATATTTAGAATTGCCCACTTAGGATATATGGGAGCCTTTGAAATAATTACAGCCCTTTCAGCTCTTGAGATGACCCTTTCTGAACTTGGTTACCCTGTTGAATTTGGTGCCTCCCTTTCCGCCGCTGAAAAAGTTTTCAAGGAGGCTTGGAAATGAAAAAGATACTTGTCGCTGACCTTTTAAACAAAAAGGCAATGGAGGAACTCGAGGGGATAAAGAATTTCGAGGTCACAGTGAAAACCGGAATGAAGGAAGATGAGCTCTGCCAGACAATTCCTCCTTTTGATGCCATTGTTGTCCGTTCAGCCACAAAGGTAACAAAAAAGGTTATAGAATCCGCTCAAAATCTAAAAATAATAGTTAGGGCAGGAATAGGTCTCGATAATATAGATGTTAAATCTGCTGAGGAAAAGGGTATAAAGGTTGCCAACACTCCAACTGCAACATCAATTTCTGTTGCAGAATTGACCCTTGGTCTAATGCTCTCCCTTGCAAGAAGAATCCCCTATGCAGACAGATCCATGAAAGAGCACAGATGGGAAAAGAAAACCCTTGAAGGAACTGAACTATATGGAAAAACTCTTGGAATAATAGGATATGGAAGAATTGGAAGGGAGGTAGCAAAGAGAGCAAAAGCTTTTGGAATGAACATAATTGTCTATGATGTTATAAAGATTTCAGATTCAGATGTAAAACAGGTTGAAAAGGAGGAACTCCTTAAAAATGCTGATTATATAACTATCCATGTCCCCCTCACAGAACAGACAAAAGGAATGATTGGAGAAAAAGAGTTTGAAATTATGAAGGATGGAGTTTTTATTGTAAATATTGCAAGGGGTGGAGTTGTTGATGAAAAGGCATTATTGAAGGCATTAAACTCAGGAAAGGTTAAGGGTGCTGGATTGGATGTTTTTGAAAAGGAGCCTCCTGAAGACTTCACTCTAATAGATCATCCTAATGTGGTATGCACTCCCCATATTGGAGCAGCCGCAGAAGAGGGGCAGGAAAGGGCTGGATTTGAAGTTGTAAAAATATTGAAAGAGTTTTTTGGAGAAAAATAAGCCTTATCTTTTTTAAAAATAATAATTCAAGAAATATGAAGGAGGAATTATGGCAATTATTAAGAGTTTTAGAGCAATAAGATATAATCCGGAAAAAGTGAATTTAAGGGATGTGATAACAGAGCCTTACGACAGAATAACACCTGTAATGCAGGAAGAATACTATAAAAGGAGCCCTTATAATGTTGTAAGGATAATTCTTGGAAAGGATGATGAACCTCATCCTGAAAAGAACAAATACAGAAGAGCTAAAATTTACATTGATGAATGGCTAAAAGAGGGGATTTTCATTAGAGAAGATAAAAAAGCCTTATACATTTACCAGCAAAAGTTCAAAGTAGATGGGAAGGAGATGGTAAGAAATGGACTTATTGGTGCTGTAAAACTTGAAGAATTCTCCTCAAAAAAGGTTCTGCCCCATGAGAAAACATTTCCAAAACCTAAGGAGGACAGATTCAATCTTCTAACAGCCACAAACACTAACACAGAACAGATATTCCTTCTTTACGACGATGAGGATGGGGAAATAAGGAATTTGATAGAATCAGCCTTAAAAAATGCAAAAAGAGCATTTTCCGTTGAGGATGAGGATGGAATAACCCACTCTCTTTTAATAATTACTGAAGATGAAAAAATTAGGGAAATTCAAAAACTCCTTGCTCCCAAACCCTTGATCATTGCTGATGGTCACCACAGATATGAGACATCCCTTTTATACAAAAGAGAGAATGAAAATAGAAGAAAATCTGAAGAGGAACCCTTTGACTATATAATGATGACCCTCTTTGCTATTCAGGACGAAAATCTCGTAATCCTTCCAACCCATAGACTTGTTAAGGGGCTTAAGACCCTTAACTTTTCTTTCGAAGATATCCTTTCCCCTTACTTTGAAGTAAAAGAAGAGAAAGAACCGGAAAGGGATGATGAGTGGATGGAAGTTAGAAGATTTATAAAGGGAGAAAAGCATTCTTTTATTGCTTACTTCCCTGCTTTTAAAAAGATTTTCAAACTTAAGCTAAAAGAAGGAAGTGACTGGATGAATTTTATGGAAAAGGAGAAATCTCCTGAATGGAAAAGCCTTGATGTCTCAATACTTCACTCCCTGATATTCAAAAAAATGGAGCTTCTATTTGAAGGTGGTTTTTCTGTTGAAAAAAACATTAGCTATGTGAGAAATATCCTTGATGGAATAAAACAGGTGAAAGAGGGGAAATATCAGGGAATTTTCATCCTTAATCCAGTAAGATTGGAAGAGATTAAAAAGGTTGTAGAAAGGGGAGAGTTAATGCCTGAAAAGTCTACTGACTTTTATCCAAAACTAAAATCTGGTATCCTTATGTTTCCCCTTGATGAAATATAAAAATGATTTACCTTGACAACAACGCAACAACTCCTATTGACCCGAGGGTAAAGGAAAGAATAAAAGAAGTCTTAGAATTATTTGGAAACCCATCATCCCTATACCCTATTGGGAAAAAGGTAAGGGACATTGTTGAGGAAGCAAGGGAGGAAGTTGCAAGTTTTATTGGAGCAAAGAGGGAGGAAATTTTCTTTACATCCTCAGGAACAGAAGCCAATAACTGGGCAATTAAAGGAGTCCTTGAAGCCAATCCTGAGAAAGACTCTGTTCTTGTCTCTTCCATTGAACATCCTTCAATAATTGACCTATGCAATTATCTTGAGAAAAAGCAAAAAAAGGTTTTATACATTCCTGTTGACAGGTATGGAGTTGTTGACATTGATTTTATTGAGAAAAATATAAATGAAAGGACTGCAATAGTCTCAGTTATGCATGCAAATAACGAGATTGGAACAATTCAGCCCATAAAGGAGATATCAAAAATATGCAAGAAAAAAGGGGTAATTTTTCATTCCGATGCAGTTCAGACCCTTGGGAAAATAAAAGTAAATGTGGAAGATTTAGGGGTAGACCTTTTGAGTGGTTCTGCCCATAAAATTTACGGTCCAAAAGGTGTTGGTTTTCTCTATATAAGAAAGGGGACTTCCATAAATCCAATTATCCATGGAGAGCAGGAAAGGAAAATGAGGGGTGGAACAGAGAATGTCTCAGGAATAATTGGTCTTGGAAAGGCAGTGAGCTTAATGAAACAAGAAATGGAGAAGTACCAGAAAAGCATAAAGGAGCTATCTCAGAGACTTATTGGGGGTTTAAAGAAAATTGATGGAATCCATTTCAACGGACATCCAGAGAAAAGACTTGATTCAACAATTAGCATCTCAATTGAGGGAATTGATGGGGAGGCTCTTTTAATGGCTCTTGCAACAAAGGATATATATATATCAACAGGATCAGCGTGCAGTGAGGGTAAAGAAGGACCATCCCATGTTTTAAAGGCAATAGGGTTGCCCGATGAGCTTGCAGAATCAACCATCAGAATTTCCCTTGGTAAATTCAATACTCCTGAAAATGTTGATGAATTCTTAAAAGTATTTGAAAAAATGGTTAAGGAGCTGAGGGTTATAGGATGAAAGGGCGAGAAAAGCGAGAGAAGTTGAGAAAGAAATATTGGAGGTTTTGATGAATATAATTGAGTTTATGAAGAAAAATATTTTAATTCTCGATGGAGCAATGGGAACTCAGCTGATTGAAAGGGGATTGAAAAAGGGAGAATGCCCTGAATTGTGGAATATTGAGAAACCAGAAATAATTAAGGAAATTCACAGAAGTTATTTCGAGGCTGGTTCTGATGCAGTTTTGACAAATACTTTTGGTGGGAACTCTATAAAACTATCCCATTTCAAACTTGAGGATAGGGCATGGGAAATAAATCTTGCAGGAGCAAAGATTGCTGTTTCTGTAAAGCCAGAGGGAAAATTTGTTGGAGGTGATATTGGACCAACAGGAAAAATTTTAAAGCCCTATGGACCATTGGATGAAACAACAGCAACCTCTTCCTTTGAAGAGCAAGCTAAAGCTCTTGCAGAGGGAAATGTTGACTTCATAATAATAGAGACAATGTCAGACCTGAGAGAAGCAGTATGTGCATTGAGGGGTGCAAAAAAGGGAACCTTTCTACCAATTTTTGTATCCCTTGCATATCAAAGAACACCACGGGGATTTTTCACAATTATGGGGAATCCAATATCTCAATGCGTAAGAACTCTTGAAGATGAGGGAGCAGATGCTATTGGTGCAAACTGTAACATTGGAAGCGCTGAAATGGTTATCCTTGTTGAGGAATTAAAAGCCCATACAAACCTTCCAGTATTTGTAGAGCCAAATGCTGGAAAACCAATTCTTTCTGAGAATGGAACTGTTTGCTATGAGGAGAGTCCTGAATATTTTGCTGAAAACATCTCAAAAATTATTGAAATTGGAGTTAATGGAATAGGCGGATGCTGTGGAACAACCCCTCTCTACATAAAGAAAATTGTTGAGAAAGTAAGAGGCTGAAAATGATACTCATTGGAGAGAGGCTTAACTCCTCAAGGAAAGAAGTCCATCAGGCTCTATTAAACAGGGATAAAGATTTTTTCATAAAAAATGCAAAAATGCAAAGGGAAAAGGGAACAGATTTTATTGATCTAAATACAGCATCAATGATAGAAAAGGAACTTGAATTTATGAAGTGGGCAATAGAAATTATACAGGCAGAAGAGGAGATTCCAATATCAATTGACTCTCCAAATTTAGAAGTTCTTGAAGAAGCAATAAATTACTGTAAAGGTCCTACAATCTTAAACTCAATTACGGTTGATGAAAGAAAGATTGAAAGGATAGCTCCAATTGTGAAAGAGAAAGAACCCTATGTTGTTGTAATGCTAATGGATGCTTCAGTTCCATCAACTCCAGAGGATTGTTTGAGAAAGCTTGAGAAATCCCTTGAAATATTGGAGAAATACGGACTAAAAAAGGATAATTTTTTCTTTGATCCCCTTTTAAGACCTATTGGTGTTGAAAGCAAAAATGCTGTTCTATTTTTAAATTCTCTTAAAATCATAAAAGAAAAATATCCTGAAGTAAAAACAATTTGTGGCTTAAGCAATGTGTCCTTCGGACTTCCTTCAAGAAAGCTCATAAATAGAACTCTCCTTCCCCTTATCCTCCAATACCAAATTGATGCCATAATCCTCGATGTCCTCGATGAAAAACTTCTCTCCACAATGATTGTATCCCAAGCCCTTCTTGGAAAAGAAAATGGTTTAATGAGACTTCTAAAGGCAAAAAGGGAAGGGAAATTGGTGGATTAGGGCTTTTTAACTCATAAGGAACTTTCCATTTGAGTCAAATTTGAATATCTTGTTCCATCCTGAGTCTGCCACATAGAGATTTCCCTCATCATCACAACATAAACCTGTTATCTTTATGAAGAAATTCTCTCTTTCAGATGAAAAACCATCTTTTATCTCTCCTACTTTCTTAAGATACTGAACTTTCTCTTCGGAGAAGCTTGTATATGGAAGAAGTAAGAAGGTAGCAAAAACACAGAGGAAAATTAATAAAACCCCTTCCCTCTTAAAATCATTTAAACTCCTCATCTCATCCTCTCCATCAAAAACTCAGGGCTCATAAATCTTTCATCCCCTTCTCTCTCAGAATAAACAACCTTCCCTTCTCTGTCAAATATAAATATCCTCGGGTCAAAAAGCCATCTAAGAACCTTTCAAAATAATTTAAATGAAAGATTTGATGGGTTCTTCCTCTTTTTATTATCGAGCTCAGTATTTC
>CAZFCI010000071.1:0-3141 GCA_964517525.1 uncultured Clostridia bacterium
GTTAAGAATAATGAACCCTGGATAGACATAATTAACGGGAGTATAAGAATTCAAAAAGATGGGATGGTGAAAAACTTTATACTTCCACATAAGGTGATTCTATCTAGTCTTCTTCAATTATATATCCACGAGAAATTAAAAAATTGCAGTGAAATACCTGATAAAATACCGGTTTTTTATGAAAATACAGGCGATATAATTGAAGTAAAAATAAAAACAAAGTGTAAAGGACTCTCAATTGAAATTGAATATTTTTTTGATAAAATAAATCTGCTTATGGTTGAAGAATTTTTCCCTCGAATGTATACTTGGTTTGTAAGATGTGGCTCTATATATCTCATAGATGAAAGTCTACAATGGAAATTAATTTCTGTTAATAATGCTTTGGAAATCAACACGGGAGTTAGTGCTCCCCCGGAATTTCAAGGATTCGACGAATGCAATTTTATCTTTTATAGAATAATATGCAATTCTTCTTTTTCACTTTTTGAGGATCTTAGACAGAGGATTATAAAACAAGAAAAAGTGGGAAATGAAAACATCGTTTTATTAAAAGTAAGCAAAGAGAATTTGATAGAGAAAGAAAAAGAATTTAAAGAACATAACAATTATACTATTTCTTTCTCTAAATCAAGAGAAATTAAAGATCTAACAGTAAAAATTACAAAAAATGTGTTTGAACAAGAAAGAAAAATAGAGATAGTGCTTAACTGGATTAAAGCAAATATTATCCCTACACAAGATGGCCCTCTCGATCCTTTTGAAGTTTTAAAAAGAAAAAAGGGAGATTGTCAAGGGATATCTAATTTATTTCTTGCAATGTGTAATGCACTAGGTATTAAGGGGAAGCCGGTGATTGGAATTGTTATTTTTAAAAAAAATGACAGTTATTCCTTCTCTTTTCATCAGTGGGTTGAGGTGGTAAAGGAAAATTATTGGGTTTGTTTAGACCCCACATTCGGATTGAAAGAGATTGGTTTAAATTATATAAAGTTATTCAATTTGGAGGAAAAAATTGATTTGTTGAAGCTTGCAAATTTATCAAATTTTAAAATAGAAATCATAGGAGGAGGCAAATGAAAAGAAATTACTTTTATATGTTTTTTTTATTGATCTTTGTATATGGAAATATTTCAGGAGAGGAATTGATAGCAAGATCACAATTTAAGAATAGAAATCTTTTGCTACCGATAAAGATTGCAGTATCAAATGGACTAATTTACATTTTAGATAAAGGCGATGAGTCGATAAAAGTGTTTAATATACAAGGGGAATTAATAGTTAGTTTGGGAAAGAAAGGGGAGGCTCCGGGAGAATTCTATTGTGCGGCGGATTTTTTCGTTGATAATGGAAGAGTTTATGTTTTAGATACATGCAAATCAAAAATTGAGATTTTCTTGACCCAGAACGGGTCTCATCTTTCAACAAGAAACTTAAAAATATCTAATCCATTCAAAATAGCAATCGATAAAGGAAAAATTTTTGTCTCTTCTATTTCTTTTTTAAAAGGGCAGAAAATTATAACATCTTGGGTGGTGGAAGCAGAAGATTTCAAAATGAAAAATTCTTTTTTAGAGTGTACCCCTCTTGAAGGAATAGAACTCAATAAAATCTATAAAAATGCTGGGGTATTAACAGCAAACAAAGGGAAAATATACTTTGCTTATATGCTTTCCAATAAAATCCTTGAATTTTCAAATGAGGGTAAATTATTAAAGGAATATTTTATTCCAATTAAGTCTATTGAAAAGATAGAAATTGGACTAAAAAATAATCAAATGCTTCTTAAAAGTGCATTAAATTATGATATAAGAGCAAGAAGAAATAAAATATTTCTCTTATCAAGAAATGGAAAAGGTGAGTCCTTTATTTTTGAATTGAAAAATGGTAGATTCCAAGAAAAATTTAAAATTAGAGATAAAATAATAAGTTTTGATATCACTGACAACGAAATATTGGGGATTGAGGAGGAAAAAGGTGAGGTTCTGATTTATAAGGTAAACTTATGATAATAGAAGTAATTAATATTGAGAAAAGCTATAAAGATGTTCAGGCTTTAAAAGGTGTTAGTTTCGAGGTTAAAGAGAATGAGATATTTTTAATTCTTGGACCAAATGGAGCAGGGAAGACTACATTGATGAAGATAATTCTTGGACTTTTATTTCCTGATAAAGGGGAAGTTTCGCTCAAAAGAAGGGTTACTTTTGGTTATATGCAGGAGGAAAAAGTCGGTAAGCCAGACTGGAAAGTGGAAAGATATTTAAGATTTGTTGGAGAGCTTGGTGGTTTGGATAAGAAGGAAATAGAAAATAGGATAGAGTTTCTTCTTGAAAGATTAGAGCTAAAAGAGAAAAGGAATGTTCGCATAAAAGAACTTTCCCACGGGCTTAGACAAAGGGTAAAATGGGCTCAATCCATTCTTTTAGAACCTGATGTTCTAATCCTTGATGAGCCAACTTCAGGACTTGATCCTATAGGTAAAATAGAGATGAGGAATTGGATAAAGGAGGAAAAGGAAAAAGGGAAAACAATCATAATTTCTTCCCATCTCCTTGATGAGATGGAGAAGATAGGGGATAGATTTCTTATACTTGTTAAGGGTGAGATAAAAGATGAAGGAGAAATTAGGAACTTGGAAGGAAAGGATTTAGAAGCCCATTTCTACAATATAGTTAAAGGAGAAAGCAATGAAGACAATTTTCAAAAACACAGTTATTGATATATTACTGAGCAAATCAAGTCTTTACACACTTCTTTTTGGTTCTTTTTTCTTAATGATAGGATATGGCTTGAGATTTACAATAGGAATCTCTTCTGGAGATAGTTATCATGATATTTCTCATTATCAAACAGTGATATATCTCCACATATTCCTATACATCTTTTATGCAACCCTTGTAGCAGGTTGTTCCTCTGATTTAGAAGAGGAGATAAAGGAAAGATTTCATGAGCTAACATTGATTTACATTCCAAGAATCAAGTATTTCCTCACAAAATACATTGCCTATCTTTTTGGTTATTTTTTCCTTTTAATGTTGATAGGATGTGTTGGTGCAGTTTTATGTAAGATCTTACTGGGCATTGCCCTAAACTTGAAGTTCTTTTTAGGACTTGTTTTTATTTCTTTTAATATTGCTTTTC
>CAZFCI010000072.1:0-9346 GCA_964517525.1 uncultured Clostridia bacterium
ATTTTCTATTTGCTATCATTGCAAACGAGGAGAGAAAGATGAGAGAAAGGATTTTTATTTTACTCTTTATTTTGATTCCTTCATTAATTTTAGCAGAAACTTTGAGACCTACCCACACTTACTCAATTGTTGCCTATGACCCCGAGACCGGACAATTAGGAGTAGCAGTTCAATCTCACTGGTTCTCCGTTGGCTCAATTGTTCCATGGGTTGAGGCTGAGGTTGGAGCGGTTGCAACCCAATCCTTTGTGGAGGTCTCCTATGGTCCTCTTGGGCTCGAACTCATGAGGGCTGGGAAAAGTGCTGAAGAAGCTCTATCAGCTCTTTTAAAAGCCGACAGAAATGAATCTGTGAGACAGGTTGCAATGATTGATGCAAAGGGAGGGGTTGCTGTTCACACTGGAAGCAAATGCATTCCTGAAGCTGGACACTATGTTGGGAAATATTATTCCTGCCAAGCTAATCTAATGCTCAAAAATACTGTCTGGAAAGCAATGGCTTATGCTTTTGAGAATACTAAAGGGGAACTTGTTGACAGATTAATGTCAGCTCTTGAAGCAGGTGAAAAAGAGGGTGGAGATATAAGAGGAAGGCAGTCCGCAGCAATAATTGTTGTTAAGGGAAAAAGTTCTGGAGTTTGGTGGAAGGACAGAATTTACGATTTGAGGGTTGAGGATCATCCTGAGCCTTTAAAAGAGCTGAAAAGGCTTATAAAACTTGCAAAAGCTTACAATTTCATGAATGCTGGAGATGAATACCTCGCTCAGAATAAAATAGAGGAAGCCCTAAAAGAATACACTAAAGGAATGGAACTTTATCCTGAGAATCCAGAAATGATTTTCTGGCCAGCTGTTACCCTTGCCTCCACAGGAAAAGTTGAAGAGAGTCTACCTCTTTTCAAAAAGGTTTTTTCAATGGATTACAACTGGGCAGTTCTACTTCCAAGATTGGCAAAAGTTGGTCAATTCCCTGATGATGAGAATTTAATTAAAAAGATTCTATCCCTTGCACCTAAAAAACAATAGGAGGAAAAAATGAAAAGGCTTTTAATTTTTGCTTCTATTTTACTTCTATTTTTATCCTTTTCTTATTCTGAAAAAAGAGCTATAAACTTTGACGATTTCATTAAGATTGGAAGAGTCTCAGATCTCCAGATATCTCCTGACGGAAAGTATCTTGCCTATGTGGTTACATATCTTTCAAAGGAGAACAACACTTCCAACTCTGATATATGGGTTCTTAATGAAGATGGAGAAAAAATTCAAATAACGAGGAATCCAAGAGCTGATTTTCATCCAAGATGGAACCCTGATGGTAAAGTGCTTTACTTCATTTCTGTTAGAGATTCCTCTCCCCAAATTTATAAGATTAAATTAGGTGGTGGTGAGCCTTTCAAGGTTTCTGACATCTATTTTGGAGTCTCTTCCTTTACAATCTCTCCTGATGGTAAAAAGATAGCCTTTGTCTCAGAAACTTATCCTGATTGCAAGGATGACAAATGCAACAAGGAAAGAGAAGAAGCAAAGGAAAAAAGTAAACTAAAGGTTAGAATATATGATGGATTACTTTTCAGGCATTGGAATAGCTGGAGGGATGAGAAGAGAAATCATATTTTTATAATGAGTTTAGAAGGAGGAGAAATTAAAGATTTGATTAAAGGAAATTACGATGCTCCTCCCATTGCCCTTGGTGGAAACCCTGATTATTCCTTCTCCCCTGATTCAAAGGAGATTGCCTTTACAATGAATACTGACCCCGTAGTTGCCATATCCACCAATAACGATGTTTTTGTAATACCAGTTGAAGGTGGAGAGCCAAAGAGAATAAGCACTGGCAAGGGTAATGATAACCAGCCATTTTATTCTCCTGATGGTAAGTACATTGCCTTCCGCTCAATGGAAAGACCTGGATTTGAAGCGGATAAAGAAAGGTTGATTCTTTATGAAAGAGAAACAGGAAGGCAAATCAACTTAACTGAAACTCTTGACAGATCTGTTGATGAAGTAATATGGTCCTCTGATTCAAAGAATATTTATTTTACAGCTGAAGACAAGGGATACAAGCCTCTCTATAGAGTAACCCTTGATGGAAAGATTGAAAAAATTTTGGATAAGGTTTTCATTTCCCAGGTTCGTTTGTTGGATGGCAAGAAATTTTACTTCATCAAACAGAGCATAAATAGACCACCAGAAGTATTTATATGGGAGGAAGGTAAGGAGCCTCTTCAGCTTACCCATGTAAACGATGAATTGCTAAAAGAGATAGACATGAATCCTGTTGAAGAATTCTGGTTTAAAGGATCAAAGGGGAGAATGGTCCATGCCTTAATGGTCAAGCCCCCAAAGTTTGACCCCAACAAAAAATATCCTGCTGTCTTCCTTATTCATGGTGGACCTCAAGGGGCATGGTCTGATGCTTTTCATTTTAGATGGAATGCCCAGATGTTTGCCTCTCCTGGCTATGTAGTAATAATGATTAACTTTACAGGAAGCACTGGTTATGGACAGAAATTCACTGATGATATTTCAGGTGACTGGGGAGGAGCTCCCTTTGAGGATATTATGAAGGGGGTCGAATTTGCAAAGAAATTCACCTTTGTAGACAAAAACAGATTAGCAGCTGCAGGAGCATCTTATGGTGGCTATATGATAAACTGGATTGCAGGGCATACTGATATATTTAAATGCTTGATTTCCCATGCTGGAGTTTACAATCTTGAGAGCATGTATGGTGCAACAGAGGAACTATGGTTTCCTGAATGGGAATTCAGAGGGGCTCCATGGACAAACAGAAAAATTTATGAGAAATTTTCTCCCCACAGATATGCCCATAATTTCAAGACACCAACCCTTGTCTCCCACGGAGAACTTGATTACAGGGTTCCTGTTACAGAGGGACTTCAATTCTATACAACTTTGCAGAGAAAGGGAGTCCCATCCAAATTAATTTACTTCCCTGATGAAGACCATTTTATCTCAAAACCAAAGAATGCTGAGGTGTGGTGGAGAGAAGTTCTTTCCTGGCTTGAAAAGTATCTGAAATAATCTAAAAAAATGAGAAAGATATTCTTATTGATTCTTCTTCTGATTTTTTCCCTAAAGCTTTTTGCAGGAAATCTTGATCTTTTAAAGAAAAGGGCCGAGGGAAAAGTAAAGGAAGTCTCTGAGAAACTGGATGGGGTTCCAGGGATTGCGGTTAAGGATTTGAAAAATGGATTTACAATTTTTATAAATGAAAATGAAATCTTCCCCCAGGCAAGCTCAATAAAGATTGCAATTTTATTGGAAATTTTCAAAAGGGTTGAGGAGGGGAACTTGAAATTTGACGAGTTTTTAAATCTTAAAAGAGATTGGAAAGTTGGTGGTAGTGGTATTCTTCAGCATCTTGGAGAACCATCCCTTTCAATTTCAATAAAAGATTTGTGCACCCTCATGATTGTCCTCTCTGACAATACAGCAACAAATATGCTAATTGATAGAATAGGAATCGATTCTATAAATAGAAGACTGGATTCAATTGGATTGAAAAAGACAAAGTTGAACAGGAAAATGATGGATGCCTCAGCAGTTAAAGAGGGAAGAGAAAACCTCTCAACTCCCTTTGAGATGATGAGCCTTCTCGAATCAATTTGGGAAGGAGAGATCTTGAAGGAACCCCTCAGAAGTGAGTTTTTTAAAATTCTTTCGATCCCCAAGGATTCATTTATTAGAAAGGGAGTTCCTGAGAAAATTCCTGTTGCATCAAAACCTGGTACCCTACCCCGTGTAAGATGCGAGTCAGGTATTGTTCTCCTTGATGGAAGACCTTATATTATTTGCGTAATGACTTCTTATCTCAAGAAGGATGAAGAAGGAGAAAACTTTATCTCAGAAATTTCAAAAATTATTTTTGATTACTTCTTTACTGTTGAGAAATCGACTCAATACGGAAGAGGACTGGATTAGGTTTTCTTTTTATTTTGCGAGAGAATTACTTTTATCTTCCTTTTTAACCATATATTTCTCAAACCAAGCCATTAAGTAAAGTTGCTGGAGGAGTCTGTGGGATGGAGTTCTCCATCCATGATACTCATCAGGCATTCTGACAAGTAGAGTTTCTTTCTTCAACATTTTTAAAGCTCTGTAATACTCTTCACTCTGACCAATGGGAGTTCTAAGGTCAGCTTCACCTGTCATTATCATTATTGGAGTTTTTACATTGGCAACATAATGTAGTGGGGAGCGGAGGGCATATTCCATTGGGTCTTCCCAAGGATATTTTTTGAATTGGCGATACCACATTGCTCCATCAGTTGTTCCGACAAAGGAATGCCAGTTTATAACAGGCCTCATTGAAACAGCTGCTCTGAATCTATCTGTGTGTCCAACAATCCACGCTGTCAAAACTCCACCGCCACTTCCACCACAAACAAAAAGATTTTCTTCATCAATAAAACCTTTTGAGATTGCGGTATCCACTCCTGCCATTAAGTCATCATAATCTTTTCCAGGATATGCATATTGAATTCCATTAACAAAATCCTGTCCATAACCAGTGCTACCCCTTGGATTTGTGTAAAGAACAGCGTATCCCTTTGCTGCAAAATTCTGCCATTCCCAGTTGAAAGCAACTGAATACATTGCCCATGGACCACCATGAATCCATAGAACCATTGGATACTTTTTCCCCTTTTCAAACTCTGCAGGCTTTATAAGCCATCCCTGAATATCAAGGCCATCTGTGGACTTATACCATAATTCTTCCACCTCACCAAGTTTAACATTCTTTAGGACATCTTCATTTACATCAACAAGTTTCTTTATGTTCTGGGGTTTAGAAATGTTAACAGTCGCCAGATATCCAGGGTTGTAAAAATCTGATATTACGAGACCAACCTGGCTATTCTTTGCAAGAGAATAGGAAGAAATATAATGCTTTCCATTTGTGACTTTTTTAATCTTTCCATCCAATGATACAAAGTAGATATTGGATTCGCCTTTCTCTGCAAGAAGGAAATAAAGGCCTGAGACATCAGGAGCCCAGATAAGGGATGTGGGAGAATTGGGAAGGTTTTCAGCAAGGATTCTTTTATTTCCACCATCTTTATCCATTAAATAAAGATTAGAGAGATGAGAGGTATAATTCTTTTCATCATACCCTGTGTAAGCAATCCATTTTCCATCAGGGGAAACTACAGGATTCCTATCAGGTCCTTTTCTATCTGTTAAAGCTTTTATTTCAAAGGTTTCAAGATTCACACTGTAGATTTCTGTATCTCCAAATTGATATTCAGGATCAGTTTTTCTAATTCCACTGAAATACATTGTTTTACCATCAGGAGAAAAAACAGGATCTGAGTGGGGATAATCTCCTGATGTTATCTGATTTGGAGTTCCTCCAACCTCAGCATCAATTACAAAAATATGCTCATAACCTTTTGGAAGAAAACCTCTTCCATCCATTCTCCATGACAGTCTGTCAATTATAACGGCAGGTGCTCCCCATTTAGCCTTTTCAGGCTTCTTAGGCAATTTTACCTGGAGTATTGGCTTTTCATCAGGGACAAAATATGTGAAAGCAATTTTCTTTCCATCAGGAGACCATACAATGTTTGAAGGTGCTCTTTCAAGATGGGTCAGCTGGGCAACTTCCCTCGTATCTATCCACATAACATGGATTTGAGTTGAGCCATCCCTTTCTGAGAGGAATGCAATTCTCTTACCATCAGGAGACCAAACAGGTGAAAAATCTCTCCAGTTTCCATGGGTTAGTTCCCTTACTCTTTTGCCTTCAACATCTACAATCCAGAGGTTGCTGGAGTATCGATCATTCATTTTATCGACCCATGTTCTTGTGAAAATTATCTGTTTTCCATCGGGGGATATGGCTGGATTCCCTACTGATTCCATCTCAAAGAAAGTCTCAGTTTCAAGGAGTTTGTAGGGTTTTTGGGAAAAAGAAAAACTTAGGGAAGTAAATAAAATTAAAATAAAAAAGAAGAATCTTCTCCTCATCACAACCTCCATACTTTTTTACGAAATCGGAAAGACTTTGTTAAAAAGGGCTGTCATTTTGACAGCCCAATCTATGTTAAAGGGGGTCCCTGATTTGTATCTCTATATTTATGACCCTTGAGAGTAAAACAAAGTTTCAGGGATATTTAAATTGGGAAATTAAAAGTTTAAGGAGCTATAAACTGTCCTTTACCCAATTTAAAGGATTCTTTTATTTTATTTGTTACAAACTCTTTTCCTTTTCTAACTGATTCCCTCAAAGAGAAACCTCCCGCAAGATAGCATAGTATTGCTGAGGAGAGTATGCAACCCGTTCCATGGACATCTTTTTTTATTTCTTCATTTTTTACTTTAAATATACCCTTCCCGTCATAAAGGATATCAACCTTTTCACCCTGGAGATGCCCTCCTTTTATTAAAACAGGAACTTTACATTTCTTATATATTTCAATTGCAGAATTTTCCATGTCTTTCACATTGGTTATATTTCTGCCAGTAATTGCTGAAGCCTCATAAATGTTGGGAGTTACAACAGTTGCGAGAGGGAAAAGCCTTTCCATCATTATTATAACATCCCTCTCCTTCAAAAATTCTCTGCCTTTTGCTGATTTTATAATCGGGTCTATCACAACATGGGAGAAACGATTTTTTTCAAGGAATTCACTCAAATAGGTAAGAATTTCTGAATTTCCTATTACTCCAATTTTCACTCCATGAACTTTAACATCGTTTATCAAAGTTTGAAGTTGTTTCTGAAATTGATGGAGAGGAACAGGATATACTGCCTTGACATCAGAGGTGTCCTGGACAACGATTGAAGTTATTGAGGCAACCCCTGAAAAGCCTAAGGAATTAAAAACCTTGAGGTCACGAGTTATGCCAGCTCCTCCTGTGGGATCAAAACCAGCTATCGTTAATAAAGTCTTTTTTGCCTCCATAGTTTTTGTTAATAAAAATATTTTAATATATAATTCTAATTTTGAAAAGATGGAATACACATTAAGGCAGAGAGTTGGATTAATTCTTGCCCCAATAGTCTTTTTTGTTTTTCTCCTTCTCCCATTCTATCCTTCCAATCCATTTGCCCATAAAGCCCTTGCCATTTTCGTCACGATTGTCGTTCTCTGGGTTACAGAAGGCATACCTCTTCCATTTTCGGCTTTGCTGATTCCAGTCCTCGCAATAATTCTCGGTTTACTTGAGCCAAAAGACGCCTTTTCAAATTTTTCTAGCCCAATTATTTTTCTCTTTTTAGGAAGTTTTGTCATTGCAAAAGCGATGTCCCATCATGGTTTAGACAAGAGAATCGCTCTCTGGATAATTTCTAAGAAGTGGGTGAATACACCTTCAAGAACATTACTGGCTATTGGAGGTGTTGCAACATTTTTGTCAATGTGGATCAGTAACACTGCAACCACAGCAATGATTTACCCTATATCATGGGGAATTTATACTCTTCTTTCAAAGAACTGGGAAGCTAAAGAAGCAAGGAGATTTGGAATCGCTATAATGCTTATTTCTGCCTATGCTTCTTCCATCGGAGGAGTTGGAACACCTGTTGGGACTCCACCAAATCTTATTGCTATTGGATTTCTTGAGAAATTTTCAATAAGAAGCATATCCTTTTTCCAGTGGATACTTTTAGCTTTCCCAGGCTTGATTGTGATGTTTTTGATTATGAATTTGATCCTCAGAGGGAAAGGATTTAAAGGATCCCTTGAAAAAGAAGAATTTTTGGGACTCGTTTCAGAGAAACTTAACAAAGGAGAGAAGGCTGTTCTTTTTATTTTTCTCCTTGTTGTTTCTCTCTGGGTTTTCCCTGGGCTGGCAGGATACTTATTTGGAAAGAGTCAATTAGTTCAGTGGTTTCAAAATTCCCTCCATGAATCTTCGGTTGCAATTATAGGAGCGATTTTGACAGTTCTTATTCCTTTAAATTGGAAAAAGGGAGAGTTTGTATTACCTTTCAGAGAGGCAATTTCCATTGATTGGGGAACTCTTCTCCTTTTTGGTGGTGGCTTGACTCTTGGAGATATATTCTTCAAAAGTGGTATTGGAAAAGACATTGGGGAATTGATAAGAGCTAACTTTCCTATGGGGAGTATCCTGACTCTTTCTATAATTTTTTATTTATTCTCTATTTTTCTTACTGAATTTATGTCTAATACCGCTGCTGTCAATCTTGTTGTTCCAATTGCTATTTCTATTTCAAATGCCTTTGGTATTGACCCAATGATTCCTGTAATCTCATCAGCCTTCGGAGGAAGCTTTGCCTTTGTATTTCCTGTTTCAACACCACCCAATGCCATTATTTATAGCTCCGGTCTTGTCCCCCTCCCTTCAATGATAAAAAAAGGTATTCTCCTCGATCTTTCAGGAATGATAATATGCCCTCTTCTAATTCTCTGGGTAAAAATTATAGCTTAATCATTGATACTTAATATTTGTTTTTTCATTTAATTTTTATATAATATTTTTCTGGAGGTTGGAAAATGAGATAGCGAAAAACAAAGGGGTGTAAGTTAAGGGAAGCGTGGTAAAAGCCACCACAGCCCCCGCTACTGTAATCGGGGACTCTCCACAAATGCCACTGTCCTAAGCCAGAGAGGCGATGGATGGGAAGGCGTGGCAGGGGAAGATCCGAGAGTCAGGAGACCTGCTTACACCTCATAAGAAAGCCATCTTCGGAGGGAAGAGGGGCTTTTAAGCCTGACCGAAGATGGTCAGGTTTTTTTGTTATATAAGGATGGCTTGAATGAGAAGATTTAAATTCGAAAGATTCAGCGAGGGCTTGGTGGCAGAAATTTCAATTTTTAAGGAGGTTTAAAGATGCGTTTCTATTTGATTCCTTTTCTTGCTTTCTTTTCTCTCCTATCCTTAGCCCTCGCGCAGGATGAGAGAATTCATGAGTATGTTTTTGTAACTGCCAATCGTTTTGAAGAGCTCCTATCAGATGTCCCATTTACAGTGACAATCATTGACGAAAAGGAAATTTCGAATGGTGGATTCAGATCTTTAGAGGAGATTTTAAGAACTGTTTCAGGAATCGAAATTGCACAAACAGGCTCAAAGGGACATCTTTCTTCAGCTTTTTTAAGGGGCTCCAACACAAATCATACTTTAATTTTGCTGGATGGCATACCCATTAATGAGCCATCTTCATACTCCTTTGACCTTTCAAAAATTCCAATCCATTCAGTGGAAAGAATTGAGATTTTAAGAGGACCTCAGAGTGCGATATGGGGAACAGATGCAATTGGTGGTGTTATAAACATAATAACAAAGAAAGGGAAAGGAGTTAAAGGAGAATTTGGATATGGCTCAGACAGAACCATAAACACATCCTTCTATGG
>CAZFCI010000073.1:0-4064 GCA_964517525.1 uncultured Clostridia bacterium
AATATATTCCCTATGAAAAAGGGCAAAACAATTTTAAGCCTGACAAAAATTTTTATTCTTCTTTTATTCTTACTCCATTTACCCCTTTCTTCCTTAGATTTTTTAGAATGGCTCAAGGCGCAGAATCCCTCCAGCTGGGAATATGAAAAAATAACCCCCTTTGTTTACTACAAAAAAATTTTTGTATCTGAAATCCCCCTTTCAATCAACATTCTAAAAGTCAACTGGAATAAAAAAGTTATTGAGCTTGAACTCCAGAAGGCAGAGGATGGAATTTTTGGAAGGAAAACATTGACGGAAATTATTGATGATAAAATTAAAAAGGGGGAAAAAGTTATTGCAGGAATTAATGCCTCCTTCTTCGAGGAAGATGGAAAGCCTGTAGGGCTTTTTGTCGATGAAGGAATCATTTATACCCTTAACAATAAAAGATCTTCTTTGATAAAAACGACAAAGGGGAAATTACTAATTTCAAAGAGTAAGGTTGAGATATATTTGAAAGCCGGGAATCAAAAAGCAAAAATTGAAGAATTAAACAGGGAAAATCCAAATTTTGATAAGCTAACTCTATTTAATTGGCATTACAACAAAAAAATTCATCTGGGCAGAGGTTTTGCTGGAATTCTTGTTAAAATTGGAAATAAAAGGTTCTCACCCACTGAGAAGGTGAAGGGTTATGTTTCAGAGATAATAAGGGATAGTAATATTCAGTTAAGATATGGAGAGGTTCTGATTGTTGCAAAAGAATCAGAGAATATTTTAAAAAATATCAAGGTTAATTCCCCTATTACCTTTATAATCAAGAATCTATATTTCAATGACGATATTGACTTTGCTGTTACTGGAGCACCTCAAATTGTTAAGAGAGGCTTGAATTTTTACACAGGTATAAACGAAGGTCTTACGGAAAAGTTTTATGATACTCGCCATCCAAGAACAGGAATTGGAATTACAAAGGATGGTAAAAAAATTTTCTTGATTGCTGTTGATGGGAGACAGCCAGGACTTTCAATTGGAATGACTCTAAAAGAACTTGCCGAATTTTTTATAAAGCTTGGTTGCTACAACTCTTTAAATCTTGATGGAGGCGGCTCAACAACAATGTGGGTAAATGGAAAGATTGTGAATTCTCCCTCTGACCCTACAGGCGAAAGACCGATCTCTGATGCAATTCTAATAATTGAAAAGAGGATCACTAAGAGAGGCACTTTCTGAAAAAGATAAGGAATTAGCTGAATTACTGAAGGAGCTCAAAATCCTTTAATTAAAAAAGAATCTTTCTATTGCCACATTCCAAAGAAAATTATATAATTCCTTCATGGTGAATACAGTTTTGCTTATTCTTCTATTTGTTTTCTTATTAGTCCTTTTCATTCTTCTTTATCTTTTCCTGAGCACAAGGGAAAAGGAAAAAAATGCGTCCTTAGAACTTGTTCAAAAGCAGATGGATTCTCTTAGAGTTCAACTAAATGAGAGCCTTGGTATAACTGTCCAATCCCTAAATCAGCAATTTTCAAATCTCACCCAGCAGATAAATATGAGGTTAAAGGAGGTTGATGAAAAGATTTTCAGTTCAAGTAAGCATACATCAGAAATATTTGCAAATGTAAAAGAAACTCTCGGAGCCCTTTCCCAGGAGACAAAGAGAATCTTCGAGGTTGGGAAGGATATTTCAACCCTTCAGGACATTCTAAAAGCTCCAAAATTGAGGGGTTCCCTTGGAGAACTCCTTTTAGGAGATCTTCTTGCCCAGATCCTCCCACCAAAATTCTACACCCTTCAGTACAAATTCAAAAACAATGTTCAGGTTGATGCTGTGATAAAGTTTGCAAAGGATTATCTCGTCCCTGTCGATTCTAAATTCCCCCTTTCAAGTTTCAAATTAATCCTTGATGCAAAAACTGAGGAGGAAAGGATAAGGGCTAAGAAAAGATTTATATCGGATGTAAAAAAACATGTGGATGATATTTCATCAAGGTATATTATTCCAGAAGAGGGAACCCTTGACTTTGCATTAATGTATATACCTGCTGAAAATGTATACTACGAAACAATTATAAAGGATGAATCCCTCGGTGAAGAAAGCTCAATATTTTCATACTCTCTAAAAAAGAAAGTCATTCCGGTATCCCCTAACTCCTTTTATGCCTATCTTCAGACAATACTCTTAGGACTGAAGGGGATGGAAATAGAGGAGTCAGCAAAGAGAATTCGTCAGTTCCTGCAAAGTTTACATGGAGACTTTGTTAAACTTGAGGATGACTTTAGAACGCTTGGAATGCACATTCAGAATGCAAGAAGAAAGTTTGAAGATACTGAAAGAAAATTGGAAAGGCTGAAATTAAAGATTGAAGAGGCAACTTCTGATAAAACTCTTCCTGAACCTGAAAAGAAAGAGCTACCCTCCCAGAAATCCCTTTTTGAAAAGTAAGCTTAGAGAATTTCCCTTATTGTCATGCCAAGGATGGAGCGAGGAAGAATTGCAGGTTTACCTGTAATCTCCTGGATTCTTTTCTTTAAATCAAGGGAGTATCCAATACAGTCAAAGACAATTAAATCTCCTGTTATACTTTCTGCAGCTTTATCGATATTTTGAATGGAGCTGTAAGGATTTAAAACCTCTGTTGAAACACTTAGACCTGTTCTTTCCCATTTCCTTTTTGCATTTTCAATCTGCTCCTTCATGGGAACAAAGACAAAAAGATTCCCTTTGGAAAGAAGGGAAGTTATTAAATTGAAAATCAATTTTGAGGGCATAAGGAAAAGGATATTCGATTTTACTTCAAATTCCTCAGTGCAAAGAAGAGCACAAGCTTTTACCCTCAAATTCTCCATCTCTTCTATCATAGACTGAATAAGGGGAATTATTTTCCTTTTACCAACCACAACGGATGAACCATCTCTCAGTCTTGTTATTAGAGGGAAATCATCCTTTTCAGGTACTAATTTTTTTATCTCATCCATTGTAATTCCATAAAGAGCTCCTCTTTCAACAAATTCCACCCCTTGACCTGTGATTGAAAATAAATCCTTTGTGACATCATCCCTTGGAGATTGCCCAATTGTTATAAGACCAATTTTTGACATTATGCCTCCCTTATTATTTGTTTTTTGACAATTCTTTCGATCTTTCTCAGAAGATCATTATCCTTAACCCCTGAGCCAAGGATCAGCTTTTGGGAAGGAATAGTAATTATGCATATCTCATCTTTCTCCTTTATCTCAGCACTGATAACAGGTCTTGCGGTAGAGGTATCAAAGGTCATAATTAAATCTGGGAAAGTAGCCAACCTCTCTCCATTCCTTTCAAGGGTAATATACTCATTCAATGTAGTGAGCTCATATTTTTTTGTTCCTTTAATTTCTACTCTTCCTATGTCAAACCCGCCTTCCTTTTTCAAATCTACCTTTTCAATCCTTCCTTTTATTAGATATTCTCCATGCATTGAGTCGAAGAGTTTATTGAAGGTCTCTTCAGGATCATTACTATTTTTCATTAAAATCTCTCCAAACTTTAAAGCCATTTTTATTGCACCTGGAGCTCCATTTTTCTTAACATAGTTGGCTGAAATTGGATTTCTTGCAACAGCAACCATTCCACCTGTTCTCACTGCACACTCTCTTACAAGCTCTGAAACCTTTTCCATAGAACCTTTATAATAAGCTTCCACTCTATCTCCTTTTTTAAAATCACCTCCCACTGCAGTTTGAATTGAAACATAATCCTTCTTTCTGTGGAGTCCCATTGAACCCATAAGTCCGAGGGGGTGGGCTCTACCATTGCAAGGAGCATCAACCACAAGAATCCCAAGATAAGCTGATTGAATCCACCCATTTACAACACCAAGAGCCCCTATCTCACTGGAGATAAGTCCATCAACCTTTATTCCTGATTTTTCAATCAAAAGCTCAACCGCTCGAACAAAATCTTCAGATTTCAATATTCCCCTTCCAGAAGAAGGAGCTCCAACAGCAGAAACTGTTAGAAGGATTGCATCTTCGGGAAGTTCATCAATTGGAATTATCTCTGAGAAACCTTTCTCAATGGCAATACTGCCAATTTC
>CAZFCI010000074.1:0-2894 GCA_964517525.1 uncultured Clostridia bacterium
AGAGAAAGAAGAATGGACAGGAAAGCTTCCTGGAAAAGTCTTAAGACTTAAAAAAAGCTAAAATTATCATGATTTGACTATTTTCTATTAAAATTTTATAAATTATTTCTTATGAGAGAACCTCTCAAAGTTCTTCTTGTATCCTCTGAAATAGTTCCCTTTGCAAAAACTGGTGGTCTTGGAGATGTTGTTGGAGCTCTTGCAAAGAATCTCGAGAATCTTGGTGTGAATGTCTCCCTTGCAATGCCTAAGTATAAAAAGCAGGAAATAGATGAAATTGCAAAGGAAATAGGTGCAAAAGAGATTGAGGTAAAAATTGGCAATGAAATTTTTAAAGGCTCTGTATGGAAGGGAGAAATAGGAAGTTCAATTAAGGTCTATTTCGTCGATAATCCAAGTTTCTTTTACAGAGAGGAACTTTACGGAGTTGGAGGTAATGATTATCCTGACAATCATAAAAGATTCATATTTTTCTCTCTTGTCCTTCTTGAATTTATAAAGAAAAAGAATCTCAATTTCGATGTTATCCATTGTAATGACTGGCAGACAGCCCTTATTCCAGCCTATATTAAGTTAAGGGGAAACAATATCCCAACTCTTTTCACAATCCACAATCTCGCCTACAAGGGTCTTTTCCCTCCTGAGACAATTGTTCTCTCAGGTTTTGGATGGAATTATTTTACTCCTGAATATTTCGAATTTTACAATCAGTTTTGCTTTTTAAAGGGTGGGATAAAATTTTCTGACATTATAAACACAGTCTCAGAAAGATATGCTCTTGAAATACAGACACCCGAATTTGGCGAAGGTCTGGATGGTTTTCTAAAAGCTCGATCAGACTCTTTGTTCGGAATCCTCAATGGAGTTGATTACGATGTATGGAATCCAACTACAGATCCCCATCTTAAATCAAGATACACTTTAAGGTCCTTAGGAAGGAAAAAGATAAACAAGGTGGATCTAATCAAAGAATGTGGACTTGAAATAGACCTTGAAAAACCTCTTATCGGAATGATAACAAGACTTGCAGACCAAAAAGGTTTGGATATTCTACTTCCTGTCCTTGATGAAATCATCTCCATGGGTGCTGGAATGGTGATCCTTGGAAAGGGAGATGAATACCATGAAAGAGCTTTAAAGGAGAAAGGTAAGAGACTCAAAGGAAAACTCTCGGTTAAAATCGAATTTAACGAAAGCCTTGCCCACAAGATAGAAGGTGGAGCAGACATGTTCCTTATGCCATCAAGGTATGAACCATGCGGTTTAAATCAGTTATACTCAATGAAGTATGGAACAGTTCCTATAGTCAGGGCTGTTGGTGGACTCTACGATTCTGTAAAGGAATTCAATCCTAAAACTGGAGCTGGGACAGGTTTTAGATTCGAAAATTATACATCTGAGGAGCTTTTAAAAGCAGTTAAAAGGGCTATAAGGGTTTTCAGAAATAAAAAACAGTGGGAGAGATTGATAAAGAATTGTATGAAAGAAGACTTTTCCTGGGAAAAATCAGCAAAAAAATATATAAAACTTTACGAACTTGCAATTGAAAAGAATTTAAGGGAGAAGTTAAAGTGATAGAAGTCATCGAACTGAACGATGAAAACTTTAATCAAAAAATTAATTCTTCAAACTTACCTTCAGTAGTTGATTTTTACTCTGATTCATGCCCTCCATGCAAGGCAATGGAGCCCTCTTTCAAAAAAGTAGCAGAAATCTTTAGAGGAAAGGCAAACTTTTTCAAGTTCAATGTTGACAAAAACACGCTGGTCCCTTCATCTAATAGAATCCTCGGAATCCCAACAATAGTAATTTTTAAAGAGGGAAAAGAAATTGAAAGATTAATGGGCTTTCAAAGTACCGACTCTTTATTGGAGTTTATAAGGAGGAATCTATGAAAGAGATTAAGGATTTAATTATAATTGGAGCTGGTCCTGCAGGTTTATCTGCGGGTATTTATACAGGAAGGGCAAGAATTTCTACCCTTATCCTTGAAAAAGGTGTTCCTGGAGGGACAATAATTCTATCTGACAGGATTGAAAATTATCCAGGATTTACTGGCTCTTCTCCTTTTGAACTCATGGAAAGAATGAGAAAGCAGGCAGAAAGCTTTGGAGCAGAAATAAGACAGGGAGAAGTTATCGGTATTTCCAAGGAGAATGGTATCTGGAAAGTAAAAACTGAAACGGAAGAATATCACTCAAGAGCAGTGATAATTGCAACAGGAACAACCCATAAAAAATTAGGAATTCCTGGAGAGGAAGAACTCATAGGAAGAGGTGTCTCTTTTTGTGCGACCTGCGACGGTCCTTTTTTTAAAGGGAAAGAGGTTGTTGTTATTGGAACAGGGAATTCAGGGGTTCAAGAGGGTATTTTTCTTCTAAAATATGTTTCCAAAATTACATTTGTGGAGTTTCTTCCCTATATTACTGCGGACAAAATCCTTCAGGAAGAGATCAGAGAGAAGAAGAATGTTGAATTCCTTTTGGAGCATATTGTCACTTCTATAAATGGAAAGGAAAGGGTTGAATCCGTCGAGGTGAAAAATTTAAAAACAGGAGAAAAAAGAATAATTCCATGCAGTGGAGTATTCATATATGCTGGTCTTCAACCAAACACATCATTTCTAAAAGGAATTCTTGAACTGGATGAACAGGGTTACATTAAAACAAATCAAAACCTTGAAACATCTGAGAAAGGAGTTTTTGCAGCTGGAGATGTAAGAGCTTTTGCATTTCAGCAAGTTATTGTTGCTGCTGGAGATGGAGCCACAGCAGCTCATTCAGCAATAAAGTATATTGAAAATTTAAAAAAGAGCTGATTTTGTCTCTTAGAAGACACTTCTTTTTTAAGATTGAAAAAACAGGATATATCTTTATTCTTATTAGTATTGGAAT
>CAZFCI010000075.1:0-25932 GCA_964517525.1 uncultured Clostridia bacterium
ATTCGTAATAGTTTGGCTCATTCTCAATCAATGCGTATGCATCCTCCCAGACATTTTCAACAAAAGCATCCGGTTTTGAAAAAGATGATTTCAAAAAAAGAACCATTGCAAAAACAAGGAAAATTCCAAATATACTTGAAAAAATTAATTTTATCCTTTTCCTTCTTCTGTATCTTGGTAGAGTTACCTTCCAGAATCTCTCAACAAAATCTTCCTTTGGTTCTATCATTTCATATTTCTCCTTGTAAATCATTTTTTTCCTCCCCGATAATTTTTTTTAATCTAAGGATACCTCTATGAACATAAGTTTTTACTGCTCCCAAAGAGGCATCCATCAACTTTGCAGCTTCTTCATAGGAGTATCCTTCATATTTAATCAGTTGAATGGCTACTCTCTCCTTTGGTTTAAGTTTATTTAAATACTTTGAAATATCTATATTCACATAGCTTCCATTCCCATTAGAAGGAAGTTTCTCTCTAAAGCCCAATAAAAGTTTTTTTATAACCCTTTCTTTGCTAAAGTGTTTTAGAACTTGATTTGTGGCTATCTTATAAATCCAGGAATAGAAATCACTATCAGGTCTGAATTTGCTCTTGTTCAGATAGACTTTCAAAAAAACCTCCTGAGTGATGTCATCCGATTTGTCCGGGTCTCGGACCATTCTGTTGACAAAGTTAAAGATTCTTTTGTAATTCTCTTTCATCAACATATTAAAAGCCTCGCTCTCTCCTGAAATTGTTCTCAATATCAGTTCGTTGGCATCCATTTCTCTTTCCATATCTTATTATCCCCCTCCAAAGGAAAAAGTTTCAACTCAGAATTAACAGTATTTTATAAAGATAAAATATCCTTAAAAATGATTCACTATCTTCTATCTCCTACTCTCTGGTGGAGGATGGGAAAGGGATTGTTTTTTTCTTTTGAAACTTGTAATATTAATTATTGAGATGAGCTCAATAAAGAAGCTTGGAAAATACGAGATATTGAAGCCCCTTGGCTCAGGGGGTATGGGTTCTGTTTACCTCGGAAGGGACACAATAATAGGAAGACTTGTGGCAATAAAAACCCTTAACCTTGAAGTTGGGGAGGAGCTTGAAAAGAGTGATATAGAATCATTCTTTAATGAGGCTAAGGTCGCAGGAACTCTCATTCACCCAAATATTGTTACTATTTTCGATGCAGGGATTGAAGAGGGTATCCCCTTTATTGTAATGGAATTCTTTGACAGTGTTCCCCTTTCAAAATTTCTTGAGACAAGAGAACTTACAACTAAGGAGAAAATGGAAATCCTGAGAAAGATTGGAGATGCCATAGATTTTGCCCATTCAAAGGGTGTAATTCACAGGGATATAAAGCCAGCAAACATTCTTGTAAATGATAATAAAGAGATTAAAATTGCTGATTTTGGAATAGCAAGAATATTAAGTTCCCAGAAGCTAAAACAGAGTGTTGCAATAGGAACCCCTGCTTATATAGCACCTGAGCAAGCTATAGGAGAGGCAATAGACCAGAGGGCAGATATTTTCTCTTTTGCAGTGGTTGCCTATGAACTTCTATCTGGTGTTGCTCCATTTCTTGGGAATGATTATAACTCCACCCTCTACAATGTCCTTTATGCAGAGCCAAGAGAGGCTCGAAGGCTTAAAGATGCTGGTATTGATGAAGAAAAGTGGAAAAAGGTTTTTGAAAGAGCTCTATCAAAAAAACCTGAGAAAAGGTTTTCAACTGCCAGAGATCTCTTGGAAGCCCTTGAGGAGGTTGTCATATCCGATAGATTAATGAAACCATTAAAGCAGACTGGTAATATTCAGGTCGAAACAAGGACTTTGAGAGTTTCAAGGAGAAAACTAAGGGCGAGTAATCTCTTATTCTCAATTTTAAATCCTTTGAAATCATTAGCCAATACGATAAAGAACTCCTTTGCTAATTTGTCAGTTTCAATGCGTATTATGTTTATTGCCCTAATACTAATTTTAATTGTGATACCAGCTATTTTTTTATTAACACCTGGTAAAAAAGAGGAGAAGAAGGAAGTGGTTCCTCCTGTAAAGATTTCAGAGGAAACCCCTGTTAAGGAAGAGCTTCCTCCACCTCCACCCTCAGCACCTGTCTCTGAAAAACCTCAGGAAATAATCCTCCAAATATTTTCAGATCCTCCCCATGCAAAGGTTATCATAGATGGAGAGGAAAAGGGAGAGACACCCCTTTTTGTACCTGGAATAGGAGAATCGGAAATTACAATAAGATTGGAAAAGGAAGGTTATTTTCCCGTGACAAGGAAAATCAAAATTGACCCATCTGAAGGAGATAAAAGAGTTGAGATAAATTTAAAACCCTTTCAGTCTATTTCAATGAATATAAATGTAATTTCTGAGCCTGAAGGAGCAAAAGTTTTTATAAATGGGAGAATTGTTGGATTAACCCCCCTTAAATCCTATCCTCTCTCTTATGGAACTTATCAAATTGCCATTGAAAAGGAAGGATATAAACCAAAGTATGATGAGATAAAAGTCTTCAAAGGTGGGAAACAAACCCTGACCTTTGTCCTCGAGCCTGTCCAGAAAATAGAGGAAAGAAAGCTTCCCGTTGAAGGAGAGCTTGTTGAGATGACTGAAAAAGTTGTAAGACCTAAAAAGATTTCTGGGGAATACCCCACAACACCTTCCAACTTCAGAAAAAAGGGGAAATTTTCAGTGACGCTATCCTTCATTGTAGATGAGAAGGGAGATATTAGAGAAGTAAATATAGAAAAGAGCTCAGGCGAACCAGAGTTGGACAGGGTTGCTATAAAAGCTATCCAGAACTGGAAATTCACTCCACCTACCCTTGAAGGTGTAAAAGTTAAGGTAAGGAACAGGCAGATATTCACATTTTTGATCGAATGATAAAAACTCTATAATAATGAAGCAAAATCCTCTCCCTCCGAGCAAGATACTACCATTAAGCTTTCTGATAGTTATATTTTCAGGAACAATTCTCCTCCTTCTTCCAATTTCAGCCAAGAGAAGTTTGAGTTTTATAGATGCATTATTTACAGCAAGTTCAGCCACTTGTGTTACAGGGCTTACTGTCCTTGATGTTGGTAAAACATTCACCCTTTTCGGGCAGTTAGTAATTCTTTTATGCATTCAGATTGGTGGACTCGGTTTAATGACATTCTCCTCCCTTGTAGCTATCCTTATGGGAAGGAGTTTATCCTTTAAAGACAGAACCCTCGTTATAGAATCATTCTTACCTTTTCCTGTAAAGGGTATACCAAATATTATAAAACAGATTATCCTTTACACATTCCTGATAGAACTTTTCGGTGCGATCTTTCTTTTCATGAGTTTTTCCAGAAGATTTGATTTCTGGGAAAGTCTAAAACTTTCTATTTTCCATTCAGTTTCAGCCTTTTGTAATGCAGGTTTCTCCCTTTTCTCGGACAACTTATACTCTTTCAGAGAGGATATACTCGTCAATATAACTGTAATTTTTTTAATTTTCCTTGGCGGAATAGGATTCTTTCCTATAAAAGTTATCACTGGATTCATAGTATCAAAGATCAAAAAGGAGAGGTTCAAACCACCCCTCCATTTCAAAATTGTTATATTAACTTCTTTCTTTCTTATTCTTGCAGGAGCTCTCATTTTTTCTCTCCTTGAATGGAATAATACCCTTAAGGGATTCTCCCTCAAAGGGAAAATAATTGCATCAGTATTCCAGGCAGTCACTCCAAGGACAGCTGGATTTAATACAGTCAATATTTCAATGCTTGCAAGCGGAACAACCCTTTTAATTATGATTTTAATGTTTATAGGAGCCTCCCCAGGTTCAACAGGAGGTGGAATTAAAACAAGCACATTTTTCATAATTCTCTATCAAATAAGAAGCAGGCTAAAGGGAGAAAGAGGTTTATCCTTTTCATCAAGAAAAATCCCATTAGATATTGTGAACAAAGCCTTTGCGGTCTTCTTCATTTCAATAGGTATTGTTATACTATCATCCTTTTTAATTCTTACTTTCGAGAAAGATGCAAAGTTCGATGTCCTTATTTTTGAGGTTTTTTCAGCCTTTGGAACTGTGGGGCTCTCGAAAGGGATAACCCCCTTCCTCAATTCCATATCAAAGGTTATAATAATATTGACTATGTTTATTGGAAGAGTTGGACCTGTCACCCTTGTTTATACTCTTAGAGAACCTAAGGAAATAGAAGGTATAACATATCCAGAAGAAAAAGTTATGGTTGGATAAATATGGAAAAGAATTCCTATCTTAAATTTTCCAATTAATTGGAGGAAAAAATGAAAAAATTTGTTGTTATAGGTCTCGGAAGCTTCGGAGTAAATATTGCAAAAGCTCTCGCAGAAAAGGGGAATGAAGTTCTGGCAATTGACTATGAGATGGAGAAGGTTAATGCTATTAAAGACTATGTTTCAGAGGCGATTCAAGCAGATGCAACAAAGAAGGAGGTTCTTGAAAGCCTTGATCTAAACGATGTCGATGCAGTAATTGTAAGTATTGGTCCAACAATGGAACCAAGTATTTTTGTTGTTCACTATCTCAAAGAACTGAAGGTAAAGAATGTAATCGCAAAAGCTCTCTCTGAAGACCATCTTAAAATTCTCGAGATAGTTGGCGCAGATCAGCTAATCTATCCTGAAAAGGATGAGGCTATAAGACTAGCGAACATATTAACTTCAACAAATATCCTTGAATATTTGCCAATTTCCAATGATTTCACAATAGAAGAGATTGCACCACCATCAGAATTTGTAGGAAAGAATTTGAGAGAGATTGATTTGAGGAAAAAGTTTAATGTTCTTGTAATTGGAATAAGGGACACCTTAAAGGATGAAATTTCTATTGCCTCCAACCCTGACACAGTAATAAAAGAAAGTGACTCTCTTATTGTTGCTGGGAAGAAGAAAGACCTCGAAAGACTCTCTTCCCTTTTATAAATTTATCCATATCTAACAATTGCAAAAACAGGGCAGACAGGTTCACAGGCTCCACAATCTGTGCATTTTGATGCATCAATACAATATTTTTCTCCACATTCATCTATTGCCTCTTCCTCACATACAATCATACACTCTGCGCAAGAAATACAATCATCAGTTATATAATATGATCCCATTTAACCTCTTCCCATTATCTCTTTCTCTTTTGCGGATGCGATTTCATCTGCTTTCTTAATAAAGTTATCAGTGATCTCCTGAAGTTTCTCAAGAGACTTAAATTTATCATCTTCGGAAATTTTTTTATCCTTTTCCAGAGCCTCTATCTGTTCCTTGGAGTCCCTCCTTATAGTCCTTATTGATGCCTTTTCATCTTCAAGCATCTTTTTGACAATCTTTGCCAGCTCCTTTCTTCTCTCCTCGTCAAGAGGAGGAATTGGAACTTTCAAGATTCTACCGTCATTTACAGGATTTAGACCAATATTTGCTTTGAGAATTGCCTTCTCAATTGCACTGGCTAAGGATTGCTCCCAAGGCTGAATAACTATCAGAGAGGGGTCGGGAATCTGGATTGTTGCAACCTGATTTATTGGGGTTGGGGTTCCGTAATAATCAACAGTTATATCTTCTAAAAGGGTAATGGACGCTCTCCCTGTTCTAAGCTTTGAGAGTTCCTTTTTGAAATGCTCAAGTCTTGCTTCCATCTTTTTCTTTGTATTATTTAGAATTTCATTCACCATCGCCACACTCCTAATTTATTTTAACTGATGCAGCTTCCTATTTTTTCTCCATAAACAGCTTTCATTATATTCCCCTTCTCCTTTATACTGAATACAATTATTGGGAGTTTATTCTCCATGCATAAGGAGATTGCAGTCGCATCCATAACTTTCAACCTTTCGTCGATAACCTGAAGGTAAGAGATATCATCTATTTTTACTGCTTTTTTGTCAACCAATGGATCTGCAGTATAAATCCCGTCTACTTTTGTTGCCTTCAGTAAAACATCTGCATGGATTTCGATTGCTCTAAGTGCTGCTGCTGTATCTGTTGTAAAGTGAGGATTCCCAGTTCCTGATGCAAAAATTACAATCCTTCCCTTCTCAAGGTGCCTTATAGCTCTTCTCCTAATGAACGGCTCTGCAACGGGTCTAATCTCAAGAGCGGATATAAGCCTTGTTATAAGACCCCTTTTTTCTAAGGCTTCTTGAAGAGCAATGCCATTTATTATTGTCGCCAGCATACCCATGTAATCTGCTGATGCCTTATCAATTCCTAATTCTTCAGCCATCGCCCCTCGGAATATATTCCCTCCTCCAGGGACTATTGCTATTTCAACCCCAAATCTGTGAATTTCTTCTAATTCTTCAGATATGTTATCAATGGTATCTTTATCAATACCGTAAGGTTTTTCCCCCATCAAAGATTCCCCACTGAGCTTCAGAAGAATCCTCTTATATTTTGGGAAAGCCCTCATATTCTTATATTTTTTCTAAGTCTTCTCCAAGCTGGAACCTTACAAACCTTTTAACAACTATATTCTCTCCAAACTTGTGAATATAGCCCATTATCAAGTCTCTAACCTTTAGCTTATCATCTTTTACAAAGGGCTGGTCCAAAAGGCATACTTCCTCGTAAAACTTTTTCAACTTCCCCTCGACTATTTTCTCAATAATATTTTCTGGCTTTCCAGAATCTTTTAGCTGAATCCTGTAAATTTCCTTTTCCTTCTCGAGAACTTCGGCAGGAATTTTTTCCTCTGAAATCCATTTTGGGCTTAGAGCAGCGATATGCATGGCAATGTCCTTTACAAGGGTCAGAAATTCAGGATTCTTTGCCACAAAATCTGTCTCGCATGCCACCTCGACAAGAACACCTATTTTCCCATTGGAGTGAACATATGCTCCAATTGCTCCCTGATTAGTCTCTCTTCCTAGTTTTGATTGAGCCTTCTGATACCCTTTTATTCTTAAAATCTCCTCTGCTTTTTTAATATCACCCTTTGCTTCTTCAAGAGCTCTTTTACACTCCATTATACTTATCCCAGTCTTTTCCCTCAGTTCCTTTACTATGTCAATACTTATTTCCATTTTTTTTCTCCTAATAAATGAAGTTTATCATACCTAAACCTGTGAAGGTGCCGGAGAAGCTGATTCTCCCTCCTCTTTTGGCTGGACAGACTCAGTAATTCTTCTGCTCTTTCCCTCTATTACAGTATCTGCAACCTTTGTCATGTAAAGCTTCACAGCTCTTATGGCATCATCGTTTCCAGGAATTACATAATCCACAAGATCTGGATCACCATTGGTATCGATAACAGCTACCACGGGTATTCCAACTTTCCTTGCTTCTGTTACAGCAATAATCTCCTTGGCTGAATCTATAACAAAAAGGACCCCCGGCAAAGCTCTCATGTTCTTTATTCCTGAAAAGTTTCTCTGAAGCTTTTTAATAACCTTTTCAAGCCTTGACTGTTCCTTTTTTGAAAGTAATTCCCACCTTCCATCTACCTTCATCTCTTCAAGGTCAATTAACTTGTCTATGCTCTTTCGAACAACGGGAAAATTGGTCAAGAGTCCTCCAACCCATCTCTGATTAACATAAAAAGCTTCCGCTCTTTTTGCTTCTTCCTCTACAATATCCTGAGCCTGCTTCTTTGTTCCAACAATTAGAATATCCTTTCCTTCAGCAACTTTATTTGATATGAACTCCAGTGCCTCCAGGAAAAGTTTCTGAGTCTTCTGAAGGTCAATTATATGGATTCCATTCCTCTCTCCGTAAATATAATCTTTCATTTTGGGATTCCATCTCTTTGTCTGGTGTCCAAAATGGACTCCCGCTTCAAGGAGTTCTTTAATTGTAACAGATGGCAACTTTACCTCCTTATCTTTTGTGATATTGTGGAGCTTTCCTTGCCCCTCTCAAACCATACTTCTTTCTTTCCTTTTCCCTTGGATCCCTTGTCAAAAGTCCAAACTTTTTAAGAACATCCCTCAACTCTGGATTGAACTGGCATAAAGCCCTTGATATACCTAACTTTATCGCATCAGCCTGCCCTGATAACCCTCCACCATCAACCCTGATGAAAAGGTCTACCTTGTCAGCTGTTTCTGTTACATTCAGGGGTTGTTTTATTGTTTCCCTCAGAGTAGCAACGCTGAAATAATCCTCAAAGGTTCTGTATCTTTTATTTACAACAAGATTTATAACACCTTTCCCAGGTCTGACATAAACTCTTGCCACTGCTGTCTTTCTTTTTCCTGTTCCATAATATTGAATCTCAGCCATATCTACTCTCCTTAATTCCATTCAAAGATCTTAGGATTTTGAGCAGAATGGGGATGGGTAGGTCCTTTGTAAACCTTCAATTTCTTAATCAGTTTTCTTCCAAGCCTATTCTTTGGAAGCATTCCCCATACCGCTTCTCTTATCACTTCCTCAGGTTTTCTTTCTAACATCTCTTTAAGGGTGAATTCCCTCAAATTTCCAAGATATCCTGAATGATATCTGTAAAGCTTCTCGTTGAGCTTTTTCCCTGTAACTCTTATCTTATCTGCATTTACCACCACAACGAAATCTCCAACATCGATGAATGGAGAGAAATTTGGCTTATGCTTGCCTCTCAAAAGAGATGCAATTTTACTTGCCAGTCTTCCGAGAGTCTTCCCCTCTGCATTAATCTCCCACCATTCTCTAACTATTTCGTCCTTTTTTAAATGTTTTGTCCTTTCCATCTTTCTCTCACTTTTACCTTATAGATTTTTAAA
Organism: uncultured Clostridia bacterium; assembly: GCA_964517525.1. Taxonomy (GTDB): domain Bacteria; phylum Acidobacteriota; class Aminicenantia; order JBFLYD01; family JBBIMS01; genus JBBIMS01. Next base: position 8,709 of record CAZFCI010000075.1, read on the forward strand.
ACATAAGGTATAGTATTTTATTATTGACAATTTCCTTCAATTTGTCAACTGAACTAATTATACCCCAAAATAAATTCTTGGAAGACCTTGAGAAAATGAATACATTTGACTTATTTCCATTTAATTTATTACAATTAATTTTTGAGGAGAGACAATGATTTTCAATATGATGGAACCATCTCCTGTAATATCGAAAGGTATAATAGACCTCATTTCCCAGACAGGGACTATTGCAAGAATTGTATTGATAATTCTTCTAACATTTTCTGTTATTTCCTGGGCAATAATTTTCTACAAGCTAAGGATTCTTTCAAAGGCAAAGGGGCAATCCTTAGAATTTTTGACTTATTTCAGGAAGAGCAGAAAATTCTCTGACATAAATTTTTCTTCTGATAGATTCAAATTTTCCCCCCTTGTTTCAATTTTCAGAGCAGGGTACAATGAAATAAATTTCCAGATTTCCCATCAGGAAGAGAGCAAGAATTCTCTTAATTTTGAATCTCTTCAAAGGGTTCTTCTCAGAATTTCCAATAAAGAGACAGAAAAACTGGAAAGTTTTATGGGATTCCTTGCGACAACAGGTTCTGTTACCCCATTTATAGGACTTTTTGGGACTGTCTGGGGTATTATGGATTCTTTCAGAGAGATTGGAATGAGAGGCTCAGCAAGTCTTGCTACCGTTGCTCCAGGAATAGCAGAAGCTCTAATTACAACCGCTGCAGGTCTTTTTACAGCAATTCCTGCAGTTATCTTCTACAACCATTTTCTAAGGCAGATAAAATCCATTGTTAATGAAATGGAAAATTTTATCCTTGAATTTATTAATTTAACGGAGAAGTTATTTCTATAATGGCTTTAAAATTTGAAAGAGAGAGGGTAAGACTTGAATCAGCCCTGTCGGAGATTAACATGATCCCCCTCATAGATATAATGCTTGTCCTCCTTATAATATTCATGATTACCGCTCCAATGATTCATTCTGGAATTGAAGTTAACCTTCCAAGGGCTGAGACCAGAACATCTCCTGCAGAGGAAAGAATGATTATTACAATTACAAAGGACAGGAAAATCTATATTGAAAACAATCCTGTAACTCTTCAGAATGTTGAGGATAGACTGAGAGAATATTTCTATGGGAAGGAGAGAAAGGTCGCCTTTATTAAAGGAGACAAAAATGTTCCCTATGGATTTGTAATTTCAGTTATAGACAGAGTAAAGAAAGCAGGTGCAGAAAATGTTGGATTGATAGTTGAGTATGAGGAAAGGAAATGATGGGGAACAATCAGTTCATAAAAATGGTTGGTTTCTCAATTATATTCCACCTTTTCCTTTTTTCCTCATTCCTTATAAATTTTCCAACAAAAAAGGGAGTATCAAAGAAGATTTACTATGTGGATCTAATAGAGATAAAAAGTGGAGGTGGAGGCTCTAAAGGAGGAGGCTCACAAAAACCTCCATCTGGCTCAATGAGGGAACTGACTGTGAAAAAAGAACCTGAGCCAAAGAATGTTTTGAGGTATCCGGTGAAAAAACCAAAAAAGGAGCCTGAAAAGGAGAAAACAGTTATATCAAGACCAGAAAAATCAGGGCAAAAGAAAGAGACAATTTTTGACCCTGCAAAAAAGGAGTTAACAACCGGTCTTGGAGAAGGTTTTGGAAGTGGAGAAGGATTTGGCACTGGAGAAGGCGGAATACCGGGATTCCCTTATTACTATTACATTCAAATTTTGAGGGATAGGGTTTCCTCCAACTGGTTCAAAGCCCTTGTCCCCCCTGGAGTTGCAGGAATTTATAAAGTTGTAATTTTTTTTAAAATAAAAAGGAATGGAGAGGTGGATGAGATTAAAATTGAGGAGAGTAGCGGGCTTGAATCTCTTGACTTATCAGCATTAAGAGCTGTAAAATTTTCTATTCCCTTCCCTCCTCTTCCGAGGGAATACGAGGGAGATTATTTGGGAGTTCATTTCCAGTTTGAGTTTAGAAAATGAAGAATAGACGAATTAAAATGAGAAAAAATGAAAGATTCTTCTGGAAGTTGATAATACTACTATTCTTAGCTTTTGTAATAACTGAAATTTTGAATTCCCAGCAGGAAGTAATAATAAAGATAAGGGAGGGGGTCTCCCTAATACCTGTTGCAATTCCTGAATTTATCATTAAAAATAAGGATGACTTAACAGCTGATTGCGCAAAAATTATTCATAGAACTCTCTGGGAAGATCTCGAATTTTCAAGGGTTTTTTCCCTTGTTCCAAGGGATCTATATCCTGCAATCCCTTCCTCAGGTAAGATTAATTTTAAAGATTGGAAGGACCTTCAAGCAAACATAATAGTTACTGGAGAGGTCGAATCCCCTGCAGAGGGAAGAATATCCTTCACTGTTAAGGCATGGGATGCAAAATCAGGAGGTTACATTTTTGGGAAAAGTTATGGAGGAAAGGCTGAAGAGGCAAGAACCATTGCCCACAGAGTTGCAGACCAGATGATGATGAATTTTGGAGAAAAACCCCTTTTTACATCAAAGATTGTTTTTGTATCTGATAGAGACGGCAATATGGAAATTTACATGATGGACTGGGATGGATACAATCAAATAAGGCTTACATTCAACAATGTTGTCGATACCCTTCCTTCAATTTCTCCTGACAAAAAGATCGTTGCCTATACATCATACAGGAAATTAAATCCTGATCTTTATCTTTATAACATTTTTGAGGGGAAAAATGTTGCTTTATTTACAGGAGGACTTAACTACTCTGCTGATTTTTCTCATGATGGGAAAAAAATTGCCTTTGTCTCAAGCAGAGATGGGAATGCGGAAATTTATATTGCAAATGTTGATGGAACAAATTTGAAGAGAATTACCTTCAACCCTGCTATTGACACATCTCCCAGCTGGTCTCCAAGTGGTAGGGAAATAGCCTTTACATCAGATAGGAGTGGCTCTCCCCAGATTTATATTATGGATTCTGATGGCGCAAATGTGAGAAGGCTCTCCTTTGAAGGGACTTACAACGACTCTCCTGCATGGTCACCTGACGGTGACAGAATTGCTTATGTTTCGAGAATAAACAATTCTTTTGACATATATGTCTACAATCTCAGAAATAACACAGTTACTAAGTTGACAGAGGAGGCAGGAAGGAATGAGAATCCAAGCTGGTCTCCCGATGGAAGACACATAGTTTTTGCCTCCAACAGAAGCGGTTCTTACCAGATTTACATTGTTGATTATGATGGTTCAAATTTAAGAAGGCTTACAAATTCAGGAAACAATAAAATGCCAAAATGGTCAAAAGGTTGAAATAAAATATATAAAAGGAGGAAGTATGAAAAAATTATTGGTATTGGTAAGCATTTTGGCTCTTTTGTTTTCTGTATCAGCATGTAAGAAGAAAGTTACCGTTACACCCCCTCCCCCTCCACCTGTCGAGGAAAAGCCAAAGGCAGAGCCTGAAAAGGTCCCAACAATCAAGGAACCTGAGCTAACAGAGGAAGAGATCTTCAGAATGAAGAGCCTTGAGGAACTTAACAGAGAGTCTCCTCTCCAGAGGATTCATTTCGATTTTGACAAATACTTCATAAGGGATGACATGAAGCCTATTCTTGAAAAGAATGCAGAGTGGCTCAAGAAATTCCCATCCGTAAAGATTCTCATTGAGGGACATTGCGATGAAAGGGGAACAGAGGAATACAACATGGCTCTTGGAGAGAAAAGAGCAAAGAGCACGATGAATTACCTGATTTCCCTTGGAATTTCTCCTGAGAAAATAAAAATAATAAGCTATGGAAAAAGCAGACCCCTTGATCCAGGACACAACGAGGAGGCATGGGCTTTAAACAGGAGAGCTGATTTTGTAATAATTGAAAAATGAAAAAATATGTAATAGCCCTTTTACCCTTTCTCCTTCTCTTTGTTGGAGCAAAAAAGAAAGAGTATGAGCTCATAATTGATGAAATAAAAAATCTTAGCGCACGAATTTCAGCAGTTGAAAAGAGGCTCGATACTAATTATAGTGATGTTCTGCAGATCTACCAGAGTGTAAAACTAATCTCAGAGCAACTTCAACAGATCCAGAAAGATTTACTGGAAATGAAGGAATATACCGATTCTAACACAACAAGAATCACATCTATTGAGGAGAAATTTTCCCAGATCCAGTCAATGCTTTCTAATATTAGTCAATACCTTCAGAGGGTTCCCCTGCCAGAACAACCATCTCCAACAACTGAGGAACAGACACCACCTTCTACAGAGGTTTCTCCCCTCCAAGCCTATTACACTGCATACTCAGATTACATAAAAGGTAATTACTCCCTTGCAATTGCTGGATTCAGGGATTTTTACGAGAAAAATAGGAATTCTCCCATGGCAGACAATGCTCTCTACTGGATTGGCGAGTGCTATTACAGTCAGGGTAGATATGAGGATGCTATAAGGGAATTTGATAATTTGATTAATAATTATCCAAAAGCAGACAATATTCTTGCTGCCTATCTCAAAAAGGGGTATGCTCTTATTGAACTCAGAAGGTATCTTGAGGCTAAAAGTGTTCTTAAAGAACTGATCCAGAAAGCTCCCCTCACAGAAGAGGCAAAACTCGCTGAGCAGAAACTGAAGACTCTGGAGTAAAAATGAAAGATATTAATAGTCTTAACAGAGTTATACTTGTCGGGAGAGTAGGGAAAAAACCTGAGATAAGATATTCTGCCCAGACCCAGAGACCTGTGGCAAGATTTACCCTGGCAACAAATGAGGTTTATTTCAATAAAAATACCAATGAAAAGGTTCAGAAAACAGAGTGGCACAAGGTTTACATGTGGGGTCCCCTTGCAGAATTTGCATCCCAGTATCTAAACACAGGAAGACTAATCCTTATTGAAGGAAAACTCAGAAGCAGGGAGTGGCAGGACAGAAATGGGTTGAAGAGAGCCTCCACAGAAATAGAGGCACAAAGTGTTGTTCTTTTGGGGAGAAGGGAAGAAATAACTGAGATGGAAGAGCCAATTATAACTCCTGAACCACCTGAAGAATTTTTACCAGAACCAGTAATCGATGAAACTCCACCTGATGAAGAAGAGCCTCCATTTTAGGTTTCAAAAGAGAAAAAAGTTAAGCTAAAACAAAGAGGGTAGAGGCTTAAATTGGTTATTGGAGACTAAAAAAGCCATTATACTTAAAAAGAGGAGGTAAAAATGGGACTTCTAAAAGAAAAGGACAAAGAGGTTGTAAAAAAAGAATTTTCAAAATTAAAAAATGATGTAACCCTAATTGTCTTTACACAGGAACTCGAATGCGAATATTGCAAGGAGACAAGGGAACTTGTTGAGGAACTCTCCACCCTTTCCGATAAAATCAAATTTGAAGTGTACAATTTTGCCATTGACAAGGAAAAGGTTAATGAATATGGAATCGATAAGATACCTGCGATCGTTGTAAAAGGTGCGAGAGATTACGGGATAAGATTTTATGGAATACCTGCTGGATACGAATTCACAACATTGATAGAGGATATAATAGATGTATCCAATGAAGAATCAGGACTCTTAAATCAGACAAAGGAAAAGATAAAAACAATCGACAAACCAGTCCATATTCAGGTCTTCGTAACACCCACCTGTCCCTACTGTCCTTCAGCTGTAAGAACAGCACATAAAATGGCTATTGAAAACCCTCTAATAAGAGCTGATATGGTTGAGGCAATAGAGTTTCCCCATCTCGCTCACAAGTATGGAGTTATGGGTGTTCCAAAGGTTGTAATAAATGATAAAATCTCCTTTGAAGGTGCTCTTCCTGAGCCCCATTTCCTCCAGCATGTTCTCCTTGCAATAGGGAGTGTTTAAATGCCTGTAGAAAAGACTCTTGCAATAATTAAACCAGATGCAGTTAAAAAAGGTTTTATAGGTAGAATAATTGAAAGAATAGAAAAGGAAGGTTTTCTAATTAAAGGTTTGAAGATGCTACACCTTACAGCGGAAAAGGCTGGTCAGTTCTACATTGTCCACAAGGATAAGCCTTTTTATGAAAGCCTGAAAAAATTTATGTCTTCAGGAGAAATTGTAGTAATGGTTCTTGAAAGGGAGAATGCAATAGAACACTGGAGATATGTAATGGGAAAGACAAATCCCGCTGAAGCAGAAAAGGGAACAATCAGGGCTGAGTTTGGAACAAGTATTGAAAAGAACGCAGTGCATGGGTCTGACTCTAAAGAGACTGCTTTGAAGGAAATATCCTTCTTCTTCAGTGAATGGGAACTTGTTTGAAGGAAGCAACTCTCCCTCTAATAAGGGTAAATTTTCCAGTAAATAAATCCATAGAAGATTCTCTCAAATCCATTAAAGCTCTTTTTGAGCTTTACGGAATTCCTTCTTCTGAAGCAGAGGAGATGAAGGGAAAGGTTTTGAAATTACTTAGAGATTTTAACTCAATGGAAAAGACAGGAAGAATTGACATTGATGTCATCCCTCAAAAAGATAGGGTTGAGATTGAGTTTTCAATTAGAGAGGAATTGATTAAAAAAAATATCTCCTTTTCATTTAAATCAAAAAAAATCAAAATACTTAAGATATGGAAGAAGGGAGAAAGAATAAGAATAAAGATTGGGGTATCAAAGGGTGATTTATCTAATTTCAAATAAGAGAGTATCCCCAATTTTTAAATTTTCTCTATCCCCTTTCCCTCCTTTAATTTCAAGAACATAGAGAGCAGGTTTAGAAGGGTAATAGACCTCACATGGCTCCCGTCTACAAGGAGGGACATCCTTCTCTATATGAACAATTTTTTTGTCCTTACTAATCCAGATAATATCAAGTTTGATGAGGGTGTTCTTCATCCAGAAACCGTGCTTTTCTTCATTCTCAAAAATAAAAAGCATCCCATAATCCTCAGGTATTTCCTTTCTAAACATAAGCCCCCTTGCTCTCTCCTCATCAGTTATTGCGAGTTCTGCAGTGATAATCTTACCATTGGGTAAAAAAACTTTTGTAAACTTTTTCTCAAAGGGAATAACAAAGTTACTTAAAATAAGAAAAAACAAAAAATATTTTTTCATTGAACTGTTATTAGAGGAACAAACCTCACAGGGATAAGGATCTCCTCATCAATTTTTTCATCTCTTTTCCTTATCCTTACAATCTCCTGGGAATATGTGCCTACAGGAATAACAAGAATTCCGTTGTTGGAAAGCTGCTCTATCAGTGCAGGTGGAATTGTCGGAGATGCTGCGGTTACAATGATTCTTTCATAAGGAGAAAATTCCTTCCATCCGTAAGTCCCATCACCTATTAAAAATTTTATGTTCTTATATCCGAGAGAGGAGAGGACTTCCTGGGCTTTTAAAGAGAGAGATTCTATGAGCTCAACTGTGTAAACTTCCTTTGCAATCTCAGCAAGAATGGCAGACTGGTAACCTGAACCTGTTCCAATCTCAAGAACCGTGCAACTCTCATCAAGCTCGAGTAGTTCTGTCATATAAGCTACAATAAATGGCTGGGAAATTGTTTGTTCCTCTCCTATCGGAAGAGGATGGTCTTCATAGGAATGGATTCTATAACTTTCAGGAACAAAGAGGTGTCTTGGAACTTTCTCCATCGCTTTGAGAACCTTTTCCTCCCTAATACCTCTTTTTTCAATCTGCTCCTTCACCATCTTTTTCCTTGCCTTCTCCCATTCAATATCTTTTTTCACTTTAATAAGCTTTTGCAAAATACACAAATGTCGAGGGGGATGATCCGCACACAATGCATGATAAACTTTTCTCAGGAGAAGAGTTTAGAGGAATAACTCTTATTGTTGCTGTTGTCTCCTCTTTTATCTGCCTCTCACACTGGGGAGAGCCACACCAAGGAGAAATTATAAATCCCCTCTTTTCCTCCATTATTCTTTTGAACTCTTTGTAATCATTTGTTTTAAATGTGTTCTCTTCGGTGAATTTTTTTGATTTTTCAAACAGGCTTCTTTGAATTTCAGAGAGTAGCTCCTTAATACTTTCAACCGCACCTCTCACAGGAGTAACAATTCTTTCCCTTGTGTCTCTTCTTGATATTGTAATCTCTTTTCTCTCAAAATCTCTTGGACCGATTTCGATTCTTAAAGGAACACCCCTCATCTCCCACTCAGAGAACTTCCATCCAGGTGTGTATTCATCCCTTTTATCAAGGAGTGTTCTTATGCCGACTGATTTTAAAGAAGAGAAAATTTCTTCTGCAAAAGGGAGAATGTCCTTTGTCCAATCTCCCTTTGGAATCGGTATTATAACAACCTGAATTGGTGCAACTGAAGGTGGGAAGACAAGTCCAGAGTCATCTCCATGAGCCATAATAATTGCTCCAATTAATCTTGTGGATACTCCCCATGAAGTTTGCCAGACATACTCAATTTTCTGTTCCTTGCTTTCAAATTTTATATCAAATGCCCTGGAAAAATTTTGTCCGAGATTGTGGGATGTCCCTGCCTGAAGAGCTTTACCATCGGGCATAAGTGCTTCAACAGTATAAGTCTTTATTGCTCCAGCAAATCTTTCCGCATCTGATTTTCTTCCATCAATGACATGAATAGCCAGTTCACTCTCAATAAATTCCTTATAAATTGAAATTATTCTAAGAGCTTCTTCTTCTGCCTCTTCATAGGTGGCATGGGCAGTATGCCCTTCCTGCCAGAGAAACTCTGTTGTCCTGAGAAAGGGCCTTGTCTCCTTCTCCCATCTCACAACATTTGCCCACTGGTTTATAAGGACAGGAAGGTCTCTCCATGACCTTACCCATTTGGAATACATAGCACAAATTATTGATTCAGAAGTGGGTCTGACTGCAAGCCTCTCCTCAAGTTCTTCTTTCCCTCCGTGGGTAACCCATGCAACTTCAGGAGCAAAGCCTTCAACATGTTCAGCCTCTTTTTTTAGGAAACTTTCAGGGATAAAGAGGGGAAAATAGGCATTGGTATGGCCTGTCTCCTTTAATCTTCTATCCAGAAGAGCCTGAATTCTTTCCCATACAGCATAACCATATGGTCTTATTACCATCATCCCCTTCATCGGCGCATAATCAACCAGCTCAGCTCTTTTTATAATATAAGTGTACCAGCGGGAAAGATCCTCTGACTTTGGAATCACCTCTTTTACAAATCGTTCTTCCTCCATTTCAACCTCATTTAAAATTTTTAAAAAATTTCAACTTTAATATTCTATATTTTCAGGCTCTCATTGTCAAATACCCTTCCGCATTGGTAGAGTAAAATGAAATGAGTAAACTTCATGAAAGGTGTATCTTCAACTAAATTTAATTTTTGAAATACAGATTATCTTGAATCTTTTTCAAATGGAGAAACTCCCCATGAATCTTACTTAGAATCCTTGAATAAAACATAGAAGAGCTCTATGAAGAACTGCAGAAAAGAGAATTTGGAAATCCTGCATTCTTATCCGAACAACTCCTTTTATTATATTGCCGTTGATTGATATCTTGAAGAAATTCCGGATTCATTTGTTCTTTTAAAAAGAGTAAAGAACGTCTTTCCTGTCACACATGAAGTCATAAGGGAATTAGAAGGAGAATATAGAGAGTTTTTAGCGGCTAAAATCCCTTCGTTTTAAAACTATTAGCTATATAATTGAGCAGAAAATTGGCAAAAAAGATCCTTCGACAGGGGCATTTTCCCAAACCAAATTACCAGATTTATCTGCTAAATTGCAAGATTTTAATGTAAGGATAAGGGTCCATTGCATAAAGAATGATACGATTTTTCCACGAATCTCCAAAAAACATAAAATCACAACGATCGAGTTCTGAAACCTTCTTTAATGAATCCCCTTCTAAATGATAGAGACTCAGTTTTTGTAAAGCAGGTTGCGATTCTCTGATAGAATCGACTGTCCTTCCTGAATAACTAAGTTTTGTGACCAAAACATAGATTTCTCCATTTAGCAAGAAGGGCTGGGCGAATTGGAATAAGACAATTCTCCAGATGTTAGGACTTTTTAATATTTTAAATTCTCTGTAACTTTCTTTAATAGTAATATTCTTTACTTCCTTCATTTTTTCAATATCGAAGCCCAATAACTCCATTTTATCTCCAGGGCATGTCCAGAGAATACCATCTTTGATTACAAATCTCTGATAAGCATTTGAAATAGAGGGTCTTTCTATTTCGAAAAATTCCTTTTCTATCTTCAAAGTATTTAGATTTAGTATTTTGAAATTATTATATTTTTTTTCTCCATACTTACCAGATGCAACATAAAGAATTTTGTCCTTTTCGATAAATTCAAAATGATGGGAAAATTGTTCAGGTAAAGGATAAGACTTAACCAGATTTCCTGACTGATTAAACTCTTTTAGATGGAAGCCGTGTTGATGTAATACGAAAATATTCCCAGAGAATTTGTTAATAGCAAATCTAAGAGGGTTTGAAATCTCATCAGGTCCTGAACCAGCCCTTAATATTTTTCTTATGAATATCCCGTTTTGGCTAAATATTTTAATACAAGAATCCTTTCCATCAAGCACATATGTGTTTCCATTATTGTCAGTATCAATACAATAAATGCTGTAAAATAGATAAGGATCATCTTTATTCTTCGTTTCTTCAACGCCAATTTCTGCTATAACAGAGAAGCTTAATTTTTGGGATTTTTCGGCTTCCAAATTACCAATTGAAATAAATAGAATAAACATCAAAAGAATTAAATAATTTCTTTTAAATATCATCTTTTTTTCCTCTTCCTCAAAATCTTTTCTTTTTAAGAGTGTTCCCTCTTTACCCCTTTCTCTTACTGTGTCACTAATACAAGTTCGTCAGTCAAACATTGAAAGATGCTCGGAACGCCGGGGCCATCTTGAGAATCCTTGATATTACTTGATTTCTTGATTTTTTAAACTTTATTATTTCCTTCAACATATTAAAAATCTTCTTAATTGTTAGGAAGTCCAAAGGACTCTTTATCTTTCCGAAGTTCTTTATTCTAACATGATTATAGACTTCGGTTGTCTTACTGTTAGCATGTCCTAAAAGTTCTTGAGTTTCTTTCATAATTTCAATTTTTAAATCCATAATTTTATTATTTCCACTTATAATTAAGAGTCAAGGAATATTTATTTAAAGTTTTGCAATTATCCTATCGTTGCTCCCATCTTCATTATGTTTTTTCTTCCTGAGTGAAAATACAGTATTTAAATTTTTGTTAAGTTTTGTAAAAAGGAGGCCGGAAGAGGGGTGAGACTCAATGTTTCCTGAGCTTTTAGGCTCATAGAGGAGTAAGTCTTTTGCTCTCCCGGTCTCATATTGGTTGATTGGGCTTTTAAGGCTATATCCAGAAAATTCCCCTCGCATTTTAATTCCCAAATCCACAATTTCATTATACAAATCTTAAATTAAAAATCAAGCAAAAATTTCATTTATACATTAAGTTTTTTACCACTCCTTTCATTTTAATTAAAAAGCATATCCTTGAACCTCTTACTATAAATTCCTTTGGCTCTACCAAAATTGATATGCCATAATATCCTATCCTTGATCTCCCAATTTTATCCTAACTTTCCGTTTTTTGTTATTTTTTACCCCTCTTGAAAAGAATAAATCATAAAGGGTTGGTAGAACAATTAGGGTTAAAACTGTGGATGTTAGCAAACCTCCAACTACAACAACTGCAAGGGGTTTTTGGATCTCAGAGCCAGGACCTGTTGCAATAAGCATTGGAATTAAACCAAAGGCTGTTGTAAAGGCAGTCATTAGAACAGGTCTAAGTCTGATTTCACACCCTTTTAAAATTGCATCCCTTAAAGGGATTCCTTGTCTTTCAAGTTGTTGAATGTAAGAGACAAGGACAATTCCATTCAGAACAGCAATCCCAAAGGTTGCTATGAATCCAAGGGAAGCTGGAACAGATATATAGAAATGAGAAACATAGATGGCAAGAATACCTCCTGCAAGGGAAAAGGGTAGGATTGACGCAACGAGAAGAGCTCTCTTAAAAGAATTAAAACTCAAGGAAAGCATGATAAAGATAAATAGAATAACAATTGGAGTTATCACCATCAGTCTTTTCATCGTTCTTTTCTGTTGCTCATATTGCCCTCCCCATTCAATATAGTAACCAGGGGGTAAATTAATCTTTTCTTGCAAAAGGCCTTTTGCTTCTTCAACAAAGCTTCCAATATCCCTTCCCGTAACGCTCCATTCAATCCCAACCCTTCTCTTTCCATTCTCTCTGCTTATCTGAGAAGGACCTTCGATCAGTGATATTTTTACAACCTCTTTCATTGGAATCAGGTAACCATTCGGACTTTTAAGCATTACCTCCCCTATTGAATTTACGGAATTCCTCAGATAATCGGGAAATCTTATGGCAATATTTACAAATCTCGAGCCTTCATAAATTCTTGTTACAACCTTCTCACCCATTGCAAGTTCAAAGGTTTCAAGAACATTCTTTGCATTCAATCCATATCTTGCAACTTTCTCCCTATCTACGCTAACTGTTAAGTATGGCTGATAAAAAATACTTTCAATCATAATATCTTCTGAACCTTCAATTTCTGAAAGAACTGATTCAATCTCTCTTGCTTTTTCTTTTAGAATCTCAATATCATCTCCAAAAATTTTTACAACAAGAGGAGCTCTCGTCCCTTCCATTAACTCACTTATTCTACACTGTATCGGTTGACTGAAGCTGAAGACGATACCAGGGATCTCTGAAATAGAATCCCTTATTTTATTAAATAATTCCTCCCTTGATTTTGCAGTTTTCCATTCGGACTTTGGTTTTAATGTCCCTACAAAACCTGTTCTATCAACTCCCCTTGCTTCAATCGCAATTCCTGTCTGACCTGTTCTCGAAACCACGGTTTCAAGTTCGGGAAATTCCATAAGTTTAGAGCCAACAAGCTTTGCAATTTCCATAGCCTTTTCAAGGGATACACCAGGAAGGAGCTGGAAATCCATGTCGAAGGCACCCTCATCCATGACAGGAATGAATTCCCTTCCAAGTTTAGGGAGAATAAAAAGGGATATTGCGAGGATAAGAATAAAGAATGTAATGACAAAGAGTTTCCTTTGAAGGGCAAATTGTAGAACTGGTAAGTAAATCCTTTTTGCTAAAGCGACAAGGAAGGTCTCTCTTTTCTTTGATGATTTCAAAAATATGTAACAAAGGGAAGGGACAAATAAAATTGAAATTGTAAGGGAGCATAGGAGGGCTATTATGACAGTAATTGCAAGGGGTGAAAACATCTTTCCTTCCATACCCTGAAGAGAAAATATTGGTAAGAAAACAGAGGAAATTATTATTTCTCCAAAAATAGATGGTTTCCTGACTTCAAGGACTGACTTAAGAACTGTTGAGAATCTATCACTTCCATTTTCATTTATATGCCTCTGGACATTTTCCACCTGAATTATACTTGCATCAACTATCATCCCTATGGAAATAGCAATGCCTCCAAGGGACATTAAGTTGGCACTGATATTGAAAATTCTCATTAATAAAAATGTGAAAAATGCTGTTAAGGGAAGGGAAAGAACCACTATTAGAGCACCCCTCAACTGCCTTATAGAAAGAAATATTACAAAGATAACAAGGATTGCTCCCTCTAAAATAGCTTTGACCATACCATTTATGCTCTTTTCAATTATTTCTGATCTTTTATAATAGGGTTTTATTTTTAAACCATTGGGAAGGATATTCCTACTATTTATTTCATCAACTTTTTTCTCAACCCTTTTCACAACCTCTCTGCTATTCTCACCCCTCAACATCATTACAATTCCTCCAACAACTTCCTCCCTTCCATCTTTAATAGCTCCACCCTTTCTGAAGGCATGGGAGAAATTAACATCTGCTACATCCTTTAAGTAAACAGGGATACCATCAACGGATTTAACAACTATCCTTTCAATATCTTGAATAGAAGAAAACATACCAATCCCCTGGACAATCATTTGTTCTGAATGCTTTGAAATAATCCCTCCTCCAACATTCAGATTGTTATTTTTAAGGGCATCATAGATATCGTTTAATGTAAGATTAAATTTGTAAAGCTTTAGTGGATCCGTAAGGACATTTATTTGCTCAATGTATCCACCGAAAGAATTTATATCACTCACTCCCTCAACGGTCTTTAGAAGGGGGGCAACTAAATAATCTTGAATTGTTCTTAACCTGGTTAAATTCTCAACTTCATTGTTTGAAGGTTGCTTTTCCCATTGGAGAGTGTATTGATAAATCTCACCCATTGCAGTTGTAATTGGACCTATCTCAACATCAACCCCTTCTGGCAATTTACCCATAATTCCTGAGATTCTCTCGAAAACTTGCTGTCTTGCAAAATAAATATCAACATCATCTTTAAAAATAGCTGTAATGACTGATATTCCAAATTTGGTTGTTGACCGAATATTGGAAAGCCCTGGAATACCTCTCAGGGAGTTTTCGAGGGGATAGGTTACAAATTTATCCATTTCAATGGGAGAAAGGGTTGGAGAAATTGCCACAATCTCAACTTGTATGTTGGTTACATCAGGGAAAGCATCCATTTTTAAATTGAAAAAGGATTGTATTCCAAGAATAATTAAAAGGGAAAGAAATAAAAAGGCTAAGAATTTATTCTCAAGGGAAAAAGAAACAATCTTTGTGAGCATTTCAATCCACCTCCATCATTTCTTTTAGGGCATGGGATTTAAGAAGAAAGCTTCCCTCACTTACAATCCTTTCACCTTCCTTTAGACCCTTTATAACTTCCCTGAATCCATCAAAGCTTCTCCCCAATTCAACTTCTCTTAGTTCGAAGGAGTTTATTCCAACAGAGACAAATACAAAATCTTTCCCCTCTATTTTTCTCACTGCTGATTCTGGAATAGAAAGAATATGCTCACCTTCTTTGCCCTTTATATAGACTTCGACTAACATTCCTGGTTTTAAAATTCCTGTTTGATCTCTAATTTCGACTCTTCCCTTAACTGTTCTTGTTTCCTTGTTTAATACATCTCCAATTGACTTAAGTATACCTTTGAATTCTTTTTCGGGAATTGATGATAACTTTACAGTAACAGTAGAACCAAGTTCAATTTTGTTAAAGTCCTTTTCATATAAATTTACATTCACCCAAAGATTCCCTACTTCTGCTATTTTAAACAATGTTGTCCCTTCTGAAAAAGATTCTCCCAAAAAAGCATTGCTTTCTATAACTTTTCCGTTCAATGGAGATTTTAAATAGAGGGTAGGATTTACTTCACCTTTTTCAGAAAGTTCATTAATATCCTCATCATCAATGCCGAAAATCTTCAATTTTTGTTTAGCCGAATTTAACATCTGAAGGGATTGGGCTATATCTTCCTCATTTCCTTTTTCTATAGCTCTTTTATATCTCTTCAGAATCAAAAGGAAATCTGATTGAGCTGAAAGAAAATCCTTACTAAAAATTCCTGCCATCTTTTCTCCCTTTCTAACCCTATCTCCTTCAAATACAAAAACTTCCCTTACAACCCCAGAGAAGAGAGTTGTTGTGCTTGCCAGACTTTTGGGATTGAATGTTACTTCCCCATTTGCCCTTATCAATTCTGAGAATTTTCTCCTTTCTACCATCTCTATTTTTATCTCTGAAATCTTTAAAGAATTTTCATTCAGCTCAAACCTTCCCTTTATCTCTGATTTCTCAGGGCTTCCCTTCTCTTCCCTAATTTTCTCCTTACATCCTTCGAACAAAAGAATCAAAAGAATTATTGTTAAAATTTTCCAATATTTCATTTTTTATTCCTCCTCCGCTGATTCAATCTCAGCTATTAAATTAATGTAATTGAGAATTTCTTTTTTATATTCAATCTTTGCACTCTTGAATGTCCTTAAGATATCAAAGAACTCAAGAGAGGAAATTGTCCCACTCTGATAGTGAGAGAGGGAGGATGAAAATAGGTCTTCAAGCTCAGGGAAAATCAATTCTTCGTAATTTTTTATTATCTTTTCAGAATCTTTTAAATTTAAATATAAACTTTCTATCCTAAGAGCAATCTCCCTTTTTCTTGCTTCAAAGGAGATCTGATTTTCTATCCTGTAGGAATCCATTTCCAACAAACCCCCTTTAAGTCCCTTCTGAAATATGGGTATTGAAAGCCCAAATTCAAAACCCCATGCTCCTTTCCTCAGACTCGGATAGTAAAAGCCAATTTTCAAATCGGGATAAAAAGACTTCTTTGAAAGCTCCACTCCTTTTTCAGCAACGAGAAGTTTAAGTCCTTCTATTCTAATGCTGGGTAAGGAGTAAAGTCCCTCAAGAATCTCATTAAGATCTTTTTCAAAGGGTATGAATTCAAGATTTGTGAGCAATTCTATCTCTCCATAAAGCTTCTTTCCAATTATCTTTTCAAGCTCTTTAAGATCTTCCCTTAACTCTTTTTTCGTCTCAAGAATTTCATTTTTTAAATTCAGAAGCTCTATTCTCCCTCTTAAAACATCGGAAAATGAGACTTCTCCCGCTTTATACTTCAATGTAGCACCTTCTATGTAATCTTTAAGATTTTCCTCCATTCCTTCGAGCAATTTAATTTTCTCCTGATTGAAAACAGCTCTAAAATATGTTTTTTTAACCTTTGCAACAACTATTCTCTTAATCCTATCAAGCTCCATTCTTGCAATATCCTCTTCCGTCTCTCCAATCTCTTTCCTTATTTTCCTTTTCCCGGGAATTTCAATTGTCTGGAAGAAACCAAGACTTGTCTCACTTTCTCCAATTCTTTTCGTGGAAAGTCCTTCACTTCCAAAAACAATTTCAGGGTTTGGATAAGCTTCCAATTGCATTCTTCTTCCTTCTGCTCCTCTTAAATTTTCTGAAAACTTCTTAATTTCTGGGTTAAAATTCATTGCCATAGAAATTGCATCATCGATTGTTAACTTTTCCTTTGCAAATAAATTTAAAGAAACAATTAAAAACATTATTGATATAAATACTCTTTTCATGGTATTCTCCTAAGGAAAAATTTTTGAGAATTTGTCAGGAAAGGTTATTTGGGAGGGTGGAAAATTTCAATGGATAAAATTGATATGTATGAATAAACTCTTTCCTTTATCCTCTCCCTGGGATCATTCGGAAATAAAGGAAAGATATAAAAATTAGAAAAGAAAAGGACAAAGAATATGCAGACGCAATTGTGAAAAGAGACTTTATTTTTTGAAAAATGGATAGGCTCAAAGGAATGGAAGGGGCATGGATCAAGGGAAAAGTTAACAAAAAATTCACA
>CAZFCI010000076.1:0-16312 GCA_964517525.1 uncultured Clostridia bacterium
TTTTTGGAGGTAAAAAATGTTCAGAACCTTAGGTCTTCCTGAGATTTTGCTTATTCTTCTGATAGTCCTCCTCCTGTTCGGAGCAAAGAGACTCCCTGAGATTGGAAGAGGTCTTGGAGAGGGAATAAAGAGTTTTAAGAAAGCTCTATCAGGTAAAGAGGATAAAGAGGAAAAATCAGACCAGATATTAAAGAATTAAAGTGGATCCATTAATTTTAAAGAAACTTGCAGAGGAGAGGGAGTTAGAGGAAGGAAAATTTAAATCCCATCTTGAAAAAATAGATTCCTTTTTAAAAGATTTCTTTTCTGATTCAGAAAAGCTTCTGGATTCTATAAGAGAATTAAAGGAAGGAATTAAATCGAAGAGAAAAAAAGAATCTGATTACTTATTGCCAATTTTTGAGGGAATAGAAAAAATTTGCAATTCTCAAAAGACCTTCTTCAGCCTTGTTCAACAAACCCTTTTATCTATTCTTCCAATGGTTGATGCAAAGGAGAGAGAATGGGATGCTCTCGGCTCCAATCATGTGGGTATACTTTTTGATTCCCTGAACTGGAAAATTGAAAATCTGAAAATTCAGAAGGAAAAGATTGAGGGGATTCTTCAGACCTTTATGAGTATAAAAAAGGAGATAGAGGAATTCTCAGTTCTACTGAAGGGGAAAGAGAAACCTTCCCTTGATGAAATAGAGAGGTTTGAGAGAAGATTTGAAGATCTTGGATACCGTTTTTTTGAGGCTGGATTCAGGGGTTGGGAGGAGGAGATAAAGGAAAGGCAGAAAATTTATATTGACTACTTCAGGGGGAAAGAGAATGTTCTTGATTTTGGATGTGGAAGGGGTGAATTTTTGGAACTTCTCAAGGAGAACATGATAGAAGGTTACGGAATTGAAATAAATGATGAGATGATAAGAATTTGCAGGGAGAAGGGGCTTAAATGTATAAATGAAGATATTCTTTCTCATCTTTCCTCTCAAGAGGATGAATCCCTCGGAGGTTTCTTCTCATCTCAGGTTGTGGAGCATCTCGAACCGCTTCTTCTGAGGAAGGTTTTTGATATTTTGTATTTCAAGCTTAAAAAGGGTTCCTTTGCAATTTTAGAAACAGTCAATCCTACTTCCCTTTATACCCTTTCTGATGTTTTCTGGAGGGATCCAACCCATAAAAATCCCATTCATCCAGAGACTTTAAAGTTCCTTATGGAAGCATCTGGTTTCAGGGTTGATGAGATAAAATATCTCTCACCAACAAAGGAAGAGTTAAAGGATATTCCTGAAGAGAATGATATTTTGCGGAGAATTTCTTATAATTTTAAGCTTCTTGGAAAAATAATTTTTGGATATCAGGATTATGCAGTTATTGCAAGAAAGCCATGAGCTGGATAGGGATAGATATTGGTGGAACCTACATAAAATCATGCTTTATTGACGAAAAGGGAAATATTAAAAATGAGCATAATGAGCCAACTCCAAAGGATTTGAAATCTCTTCAAAAGAAGATATCTGAAATTTACTGGATTCATTCAAAAATTAAAAAACCACTGGGAGCTGGAATAGGTATAGCAGGTTTTATAGATATGAGGGAATGGGTCTTGAGAAGGTCTCCGAACATGAGATTTCTTGATGGTATAAATCTTAGGGATTTTTTTAAGGAGGCTATTGATGTTCCCTTTACAGTTGACAATGACGCTAACATGGCTGCATGGGGAGAGTATAGAAAGGGAGCAGGGATTGGAGTAAAAAATATGGTTCATATAACCCTTGGAACAGGAGTAGGCTCAGGTATAATAATTGAGGGTAATTTATTTCATGGCTCGTCAGGATTTGGAGCTGAGTTTGGACATACTGTTGTTAATCCTGATGGTATTCCATGCAATTGTGGCGGAAGGGGTTGTGTTGAGACAGAGGCTTCCGCATCAAAAATTGTGAGAAATTATCTAAAACTCGCAGGAAAGAATGAAGATATGACTTCTGAGGATGTTTATAATCTTGCAAAGAGGGGTGACATCAATGCTGTTGAGGCTTTTAGAATTGCTGGATACTACCTCGGGATAGGGCTTTCCAATTTGATAAATCTTTTAAACCCTGAAATTATAGTTCTTGGGGGAGGGGTTATATCAGCAGGAGATTTTATAATGAAACCAGTTATGGAAGAAATTGAAAAAAGGGCAATAGAGTTTTCCCTTGGAAATGTCAAAATTGTTCCTGCTCTTCTTGGGAACAAAGCAGGGATGCTCGGCTCAGCCCTCTGGGCAATGGAGAATTTAAGTGGTAAGATTTAAAAACCCTGAGAAAAACCTTTAAAATTTACCTTCGTATTTTTGATATGACATTTGTGGATAGAGAAAAAACAGAAAAAAGAATTGTTCTCATGATTGCCACCCTTTCATCCTTTCTAACCCCCTTTATGGGCTCCTCCATCAATGTGGCTCTTCCATCAATGGGTAGAGAATTTAAGATGAATGCGATACTCCTTGCTTGGGTTGCAACATCATATCTTCTCTCAGCCTCTGTTTTCCTTGTTCCTATGGGAAGAATTGCAGATATTTGGGGAAGAAAAAGAGTTTTTTTAACAGGAATAACAATATTCACTCTATCCTCCCTTCTTTCAGGAATTGCCCTCTCTTCATTCCAGATAATTCTCTTCAGAATATTGCAGGGGATTGGAGGCTCAATGGTTCTTGGAACAGGTGTTGCCCTTCTAACCTCTGTATTCCCTCCTGGTGAAAGGGGGAGGGTTCTCGGGATTAACTCTGCTTCTGTCTATCTTGGTCTTTCCCTTGGTCCTTTTATTGGAGGAATTTTGACAAACTATTTTGGATGGAGGAGTGTTTTCTTTGTAAACATTCCTCTTGGAATAATTATAATAGCTTTTGTTATGTTAAAGTTAAAAGGGGAGTGGGCAGGAGCAAAGGGGGAGAGTTTCGATTTTAAAGGTTCTATTGTTTATGGAGCATCGATTATCTCATTGATGTATGGTTTTTCCAAGCTTCCTTCAAATTCTGGGACTATTCTCCTTTTTTTAGGAATAGCAGGAATAATAGTCTTCATAATTTTAGAATCTTCAATTGAACACCCTGTTTTAGAAATAAAACTTTTTACCCAGAGCAGGACCTTTTCTTTTTCCAATTTATCTGCCCTTATAAATTATAGTGCAACAACTGCAGTTGGTTTTCTTCTGAGTTTGTATCTTCAGTATGTAAAGGGTTTAAGTCCAAGAATCGCTGGAACTGTTCTCGTTTCCCAGCCTGTTGTAATGGCTCTTTTCTCCCCCCTTGCAGGAAGGTTATCGGATAAAATTGAACCGAGAGTTGTTGCATCTTTTGGGATGGGAATTTCATCCCTTGGATTATTTCTTCTTATTCCTTTGAATTTAAATACATCAATTTACTATTTAATTTCAGTTTTGATTATTCTTGGTTTCGGCTTTGCCCTTTTCTCTTCGCCCAATACCAATGCGGTTATGAGTTCAGTTGAAAGAAAATATTATGGAACATCCTCTGGAATTCTTGCCACAATGAGGCTTCTGGGGCAGATGTTAAGTATGGGGATTGCCACCCTTTTTTTTTCAACCCATAACCTGAGGGTTCAAATAACTCCAAGATATTTCCCTTCCTTTATTAATACTTTAAAGACATCCTTTATAATCTTCTCTCTTCTTTGTTTTCTTGGTATCTTTGCATCCCTTGCGAGAGGAGGAATACACAACAATAGAGTTTGAAATAATTTTCCCTTGACAAAATTCTACCATAATAAGATATTAATTTTTGATGGAAGATTTAGAAGTTAGAGTAGGAAAAAAAGTAGTTAAAAACTCCTATGTAATTCTTTCCCTCCTTTCAGATTCTCACTTATTTGATGCAAAACCTGGGCAGTTTTTAATGGTTAAGCCTCCATCTCCTGAGACTCTACTTAGAAGACCTTTCTCAGTTTTTAATCAAGAAGGGAAAAAAGTTGAAATCCTATTTCAGATATGCGGTAAAGGAACATCGAGTCTCTCAAAAGTTGAAGAAGGATATAATTTAAGGATTCTCGGACCCCTTGGAAAAGGCTTTACATTTGATAAATCAGGCTCTTTTCTTCTTGTTGGAGGTGGAAGGGGGATTGCTCCTCTTTTCTTCCTTTCAAAGGTTTTTTTTAAAGAAAAAATAAAATTCAAAATTTTATACGGAGGCAAAACCTCTTCAGACCTTCCTGCTCTCGATTACTTTAAAAAAGAAAAAATTGAACCGATTATTACAACAGAGGATGGCTCAGCTGGAATTAAGGGGTTGGTTACAGATCCCCTTGAAGAGCTTATTCTCTCAGAGAATTTTTCAGGAATTTTTGCCTGTGGTCCAAGAGGAATGATGAAGAAGGTCTTTGAGATAGCAAAAAAATTTCAAATCCCTACCCAGTTCTCCCTTGAGGAGAGGATGGCTTGCGGGTTCGGAGCTTGCTGGGGTTGCGTTGCAAGGATAAAAAATAATGATAGGGAGGAATGGGTAAAGATATGCAAGGAAGGTCCTGTTTTTAAGGGTGAGGATATAGTATGGTAGATCTCTCTGTTAACCTTGGATTTATGAAATTGAAAAATCCAATCATTACAGCCAGTGGAACTTTCGGATATGGACTTGAATTCACTCCTTTTTTTGACCTTTCAATATTAGGAGGGGTTATAACAAAAGGGATTTTCCTTGAGCCTACTGAAGGTAATCCGCCTCCGAGGATATGGGAAACATCATGCGGGATGCTCAATTCCATAGGGCTTCAGGGAATAGGGGTTGAAAGATTCTCGAGGGAAATTCTTCCTGAGCTTAGAAAATTCGATACTCACATAATAGTAAATGTTTGTGGACACACTGATGATGAGTATGCAAAGGTTGCATCCTATTTGAGAAGAGAGAAGGGAATATCAGCCTTTGAGCTAAACATATCCTGCCCCAATATCCACAAGAATGGATTATGCCCCGCCATGGATCCTGAATGGACATACAGAATTGTCAAAAAAGTTAAGGAAGAAACATCCATTCCAATAATTGTCAAGCTCTCTCCCAATGTCACAGATATTGTCTCAATTGCAGTTTCAGCGGAGGAGGGAGGTGCTGATGCAATTTCTCTTATAAATACTCTTCTTGCCATGGAAGTTGACTGGAAAGAGAGGAAACCAAGACTTGGAAATTTGTTTGGAGGACTTTCAGGACCTGCAATAAAGCCGATTGCCATAAGGATGGTATTTCAGGTTGTGAAAAGGGTGAAAATCCCTGTCATTGGAATAGGAGGAATTTTGAAGGGAGAAGATGTAATGGAATTCCTTGTTACAGGTGCAAGGGCTGTTGAGGTTGGTTCTGCCAATCTCTTTGATCCCTATGCCTGTCCAAGAATAATAGATGAGATAAAAATAATCTGCGAAAAGGAAGGAATTAAAAAAATTGAGGAAATAATTGGGACTTTAAAGGTTTAGGAGGAAAGATGGAAATTTTGAAAAGAGTTATAGTTGCCCTTGATGTTGATGGAATGGAGGAGGTAAAAAAATTCGTTGGATTGTTAAAGGAGATTGATATATTTAAAATTGGTCCAAGGCTTTTTCTGAATTATGGTTCTGAGGTTATTGATTTTCTTAGAAAGGAGGGTAAGAGGGTCTTTCTTGATTTAAAGTTTCACGACATTCCAAATACTGTTTATCACTCTGTGAAGGAAGCAACAAAACTTGGAGTTTCAATGATTACAATTCATACCCTGGGTGGTAAGGAGATGATAAAAAGTGCTGTAAAGGGAGCTGAGGAGGAAAGTGGGAGGCTTGGCATTGAAAAGCCAAAGATTATGGGAGTTACAGTTCTCACAAGTATGGACGAGGAAAATTCTAAAGAGGTTGGATTCGGATACAGTATTGAAGAAATGGTAAAAAAACTTTCCCTCCTCGCCTTTGAAAATGGAGCGGATGGAGTTATTGCATCTCCCAGGGAGATAAAGATTATTAGAGACTCTGTTGGAGAAAAATTCTTAATCGCAACCCCAGGAATAAGATTTGAAGAGGGAAAGGATGACCAGAAAAGAACCCTTTCTCCTTCAGAAGCCTTCCATCTTGGTGCAAATTACATAATTATTGGAAGACCAATATTGAGTCAACCTGAGAAGGTTATTGAAGAGCTTCTAAAAATAGATATTCAATAGGTGATCCCTATTCTTCCAGCAACAAAAAATGCACCTGCTATAGCACCTACAACAAAGAAAACAATTATATTTACAACAATTACTACAATAACATATCCAATAGCTTTATCCTTGGGAGTATCCATGAGTTCAGGAAGACCTATAAATAGAAGATATAGACCGTAAAGACCTGCTAAAAGAACGAGAATCCCAAGAAAAGGAATTATATAAAGAATTCCTGCAACCCAAACTGGAGTCATTGAATATGCAATAGCTTTAAAAGCATTCACAAAATTTTTCGGGGAGCCAAAGCTTGGAGCAAGGGAGTCAGCTATAAAAGCTGTTAGAAGAAGACCGGCAAGTCCAAGAACATACCACAAAATTGCATAGCCAATGGCATTTCCGATTGACCATCTGAAGTGAACACCCATAAAAGAAGTTCCTATGAAGGCATTCCCTATAAACTGAGCAATTGCTGGAATAGCAGCAAGAATTACAGCATAGGAAAGATAAATTTCCTGAACAGTTGTTTGCTCTGCCTTAATCTCAGCCCATGCTTCCTTTGGACTAATAATAATTTTCTTAGCCCTCTCAACAATATTCATACCTTTCACTCCTTTCCTTCATAAATCCCTTTTAGTGTAAATCAAATAAATATCCTTGTCAAATTAAATCCATCTGAAAAATTGAATCCTTTAAAATAAAAGATTAAAATTGAGAAATGGGAGGTGAAGGTTGAAGAAGATATTAAGTTTTTTGTTTTTGATTTTACTTCTTTACTTTTCATTGGAAAGTAAAGATTTTATATTAAAGCTCGAGAGGGAATTTGAGGTGGATTATGGAACTTCATCCTTTGATTATTTTAATGGTAAGTTCTATCTTTCGAATTCCTTGTTGAATCAGATAATTATTTGCAATGAGAAGGGAGAAGAATTGAATAGGATAGGTAAGAAGGGGAATGGACCTTCTGAATTTGGAATGGGTTCCCCTGGTTCAGTTCTTATTTTTGAAGGGAAAATTCTTGTTAACGATCCGGGAAATCTGAGGCTTCAAATCTTTGACCTTAATGGAAATTTTTTAAAGCAGTTAAAGTGTATGAAGGATATACCGTTGTTCCCCATCCTTAAAATCTATCCAATTGGAAAAAATAAGATAGGCTTGTACGGTTATTTCCTTGAAGCAAAAGAAAATGAAGCAAAAATGTATCACAAATTTTTAGTTTTTAATCTTGAAGATAATAGTTCAAAGGAAATTTACTCAGGATTTTATGGGAAGTTCGATATGGAGAGCCTTAAATCTATGAATCCCTTTTCTGGCTTTCCTCCGCCAGTTTTAAAAAATAATTTTGTTTTCCAAGCAGACAGGGAGGATTATTTTATTGAGATTTACGATATTGAAGGTAAAAAGTTAATGGAGATAAAGAGGAAATGGAAAAAGGTTTCAGTAACAGAAGATGTGAAAAAATATTTTTTAGAAAAGGAAGAGCTTCAGATGGCTAAAAGGCTCTCTCAAGGGATGATTGATTTTGCATTCCCTTCCCATTTTCCGCCGTTAAAGGGTGTTCTTGTTCTGGGAGATAAACTCCTTGTTGAAACATGGAAGAGCTGGTATGAGAAAAATTTTAAGGGGAAAGAAAAGAATTTTTATGTGGACATTTTCAATTTAAAAGGAGAATTTATTGGAGAAGGCAAGACAAATTTTGAAGTTGATGAGGTTGAAATAATAAAAGAAGGTAAAGTCTTTATCCTTCATAATGAAGAGGAGAGGAAAATTTTAAAAGTTTTTAGACAATAGTCTCTAATTGAGGGGAAGTTATTTTTACTGCCGGAGGAGGGAGTCGAACCCTCACGCTCCCGAAGGAGCCCAAGATTTTGAGTCTTGTGCGTCTGCCAATTTCGCCACTCCGGCTTCCTCTGAAAATTTTATCATTTATTAAGTTACTCTTCAATAAATCTGTAAATAGAAAAAATACCTATCTTATTCACTCCAATAAAATTTTTCTCAATGTATGAGATTAGCAATGGGAAATCTCTAAGTCTCTCTTCAGTTCCAAACCAGGAGGATTCTTCGATTACAATGATTTTAACATTATTCTTTTTCAAACTCTCAACAATCCAATTATCAAGAGATTTATCATAGGAATAAGGATATGTAAGTCCTTTATGAAACCATAGGAGGGGTTGCGGGGAAGGGAAATTCAAGATGCCATATAGAATTGTGAAGTCAGGGAATATAAAGAAATTTTTGTTTTCCCATTTTAGAAAATTTATTAGAGATTCAATTTCCTCTTTTTTTACATTAGCCCCTCTCATCGATGTTGGCTCTCCCCATTTTAAAAACTTAAATTCCTTCACTGAAAGGGTCTCTTTAAAAACTGCTTCATCAAAAATATCGTGAGCTTTTCTCGTCAATGAGATGTTTACTCCCTTGAAGGCAATGTAAAAGCCGAAGATCAGGAATAGAAATAAGAGAAATCTTTTAATAAAAATTTTTGAGGGTATTTTAGTCTCTGAATTTTTGTAATGGACTTTTATCTTTATCAAATCTGTGAGATAAATAATGATTCCTACTCCAATTGAAAATATAATTCCGATAAAGAATAAGCCCATCTCAGGTTGATTTTTTGTTGTAAGTAGGAATAAATACTGGGAAATTATTAAATAGGAGCAAAGGGTTGATGAAACAAATAGTCTCTTGAGTTCATCATCAGCTTTTTGAAAATTGTAAATGTAAAGAATAATGGAGAAAAGGGAAGCAGAAAATATTAAGAGAATAAAGGGTAAAATTGAGAGGGGACCCATTCTTGATAGAAAAAAGAAAAAATTCTTAGGTAAAAATCTTCCAAGACCTGTTTCAAAGGGGAGTTTAAAGAAATATTTAAAAAATAAGTTCAAATCAGAAAATTTAATGACAAGAGCGACAAAGATGAATATACCTATGATGAGACCTGTTAAGAACAAAAGAGATTGGGAAAGGATTTTTTTGGGATTGGAAATATGGAAGGATAAAATCAGTAAGAAATAGATTGGTAATATGAAAAAGCCAAAATTCTGTTTGCACAATATAGAAAGAAGAGCTAAAAAACCTGAGAGGAATAGAAAAATTTCTCTTGAAAATTTAGAAATTCTTTCTCCGTAAAGGGAAATCAAAATGAAAAAGATGCCCAAAAGAGATAAAAAGAAGGAGGTATGCTCGATGTAGGGAGTTCCAGAGGGAGGATAGAACCAGATTGCAGTTAGAATTGCTCCAACAAAGGAAAGCCATTTTTTTGATGGGAAGAAGATGTAAATTATAAAGAAGCTTGAAATTGTAGCAAGCAAATTTATTAATGAAGAGCCCAATAGATAGCTCCAATAACTTAATCCGAAAATTTTAAAAAACAAAGAATGGATGTAGAAAGGGACAGGACCGACAGGGATTAAAAAATCCTTGTAGGGAATTTGCCCCTTTAAAATTCTGTAACTTCCGTCAAAAATTATTGACTGATCAAGGGGGAAAAAACCTCTCCTTCCTGATTCAAAATTGAAGTAAAAGGAAAAAATTAGAATAAGAAGGAAAATTGAAAAAGTTAAAATTTTAGATAATTTTTCCCTTAGCATCATCCTTAAATTTACCTCATGGCTTCTTAATTTTCAATCAATTCGAGCTAATCTTTGCAATTCAAAAAAATAGAGTTATAATCTTTTTTGAGATAAATTTGAAGGAGACCTCGAAATGGACAGAAGAAAGTTGTTCTTCCTGATTCTAACTTTCCTTTCAATTATTCTTATCAGCTGTCAACCTTTAAATTATACTTTAACAGTTATTGTTGATGAGGGGATAACTGGAACTCCTGAACCTGGTAAATATGTTTACAAGGAGCTTTCAACAGTGGAATACTCTTATATCCCAATAAATCCTCTTTACACTGTTGAGGTCCTGATCAATGATAAATACAGGAAATCAGCCCAGGATTCAATAGTTCTTTACGGAGACGAATATGTTTTAAGAGCAAAGATTATGGATGTTAGAGGAAAATGGAAAATAAAAATGACAAAATCTGATTCCACATCAGTTGATTTTGAATTTACTGTAAATCTTAAGGGGAATGATGTTCTATCTGGAACCTTTGAAGATAGTAGAGGTTATCACGGAACATGGGATACATCATATTCCTATAATGGGAATACAATAACTTTGACCTATGCAGACTGGATGGATTATGTTTTAACAGGGACATATTTCGACATGAGGGGGAATTTCACAGGAGAGGGTAAAACAGGCACCTGGAGCTCGGAGAGGGTTCAGTAAATTTTTAAATACCTCCAAAAATTCGCTTAAGAATTGAAAATGCTCTATCAGTGTTTTTGCTTTCGAGGATTATAGTAAATTCATTGAAGGTAGAGACAACCTCTATAAGATTAATTCCTTCCCAGGCAAGGGCTTTTAGAATAAAACTGTAAATTCCAGGGATCAAAGCTGAGCCTTCAGGAAGCTGGATTGTTATTGAGGAGAGGTTTTCAAATTTGGATATAATTTTTTCATCCTCAAATATTTTCAAGAGTTTTCCTTCAAGGTTCTTACTTACAATTATTGTTGTCTCGTAAATACCCTGAGTAAAGGTGAGAAAATAATTCTGAGAAGATTTCACTTGCTCCAGTAATCTTTTTTGCTTGTTCAAAAGGGTTTCAGAATTGAGAATTGTTATTTCAACTAAATTAGACCTTACCATTAAATCAGGAGGGTTTTGGAAAAAGTTTCTCTGTTTCTTATGAATTTTACTAATTTTGCTGGATAGGCGCTTCAACCCCATTACAATAGCCCCTTCCTTCACCTTCTTCATAAGTTCCTTTTCTATTTCAGGCTTAATTTCCCTTGCCAGTGATGAAAGATTGAGGATTCCACGGGAAAGAGCCTCTTCTAAAAAAGGAGTCCTTCTCACTATACTTTCTACAACCTCTGAAACTGTTATCATGTTAAAAATTTAACAAATTTTATAGAAAAAGTAAATATTTTTTAAAAATTTGACGATTTTTCTCAAAATCAGGAATAATTAATTCTTGGAAAACATTTTTAGGAGGTATGATATGCCATTGAATGGAACATGCCCTATATGTGAGGCAAATTTAAGGGTAAATGAGGATGTCCAGATTTCCGAAATTCTCACCTGCCATGATTGCAATTCCCTTCTTTTTATTGAATCCATAGAGGATCACACAGTAAGTCTAAAAAAAGCACCTGAGATTGAAGAAGATTGGGGAGAATAGAATCTTTTAAAAATGGCAAGAATAGCTCTTCTCCATTCAACGATTAGAAAAGAGGAGAAGCTCATCCTTGAATCTGCGTGGCAAAAAGGAGTTGATGTAAAAATTGTGGACATAAGGAAGGAAATTTTTAACCCCCTGAATTTTAGAGCTGATTTTGATATAGCCCTCGAAAGATCGGTCTCAACAGTAAAAGGAGACTACGCCATATCTTTTCTTGAGTCTATGGGTATCCCTGTCATTAATAGCTCCAAAATTGCCAGAGTCTGTGAAGATAAATTTTTGACTTCCCTTCTTCTATCAAAGGCTGGAATTCCAACTCCGAGATTTGCCCTTGTCTTTGATTTTGAAAAAGCTTTGGAAGCAGTTGAGGAGCTTGGTGGATTTCCAGTGGTTTTGAAACCTCCTCTCGGTTCATGGGGGAGACTTCTGGCAAAGGTTAATGACAGGGATTCCCTTGAGGCAATTTTCGAACACAGGGATCTCCTTGGAAATCCTTATCATAAAGCTATTTACATACAGGAATACATTAAAAAACCAGGAAGGGATATAAGAGCATTTATAGTAGGGAAAGAGGTTATATGTGCAGTTTATAGGGAATCAGAGCACTGGATTACAAATACTGCAAGGGGAGCCAAAACAAGGGATTGCCCTCTGACAGAGGAATTGATTGAAATTTGTAAAGGGGTAGCAGAGACAATTGGTGAGGGGCTTCTTGCACTGGATATATTTGAAACTGATGATGGATTAAAAGTTAATGAAGTAAACCATACAATGGAGTTTAGAAATTCCGAAGAACCAACAGGAGTTAGCATCTCTGGAGCTATTGTTGATTATTGCCTAAAGGTCCTGAAAGAAAATAAGGGAGAGAGTGGATAAAATGGCAAATGAAACGCTAAATGTTTCAATTGTTGGAGGTTCTGGATATGTTGGAGGAGAGCTTCTAAGAATTCTCCTCTTTCATCCAAGGGTTAGAATCCAGCAAGTAACGAGCAGGAAATTCAAAGGAGTTCCAGTTTCTTTTATACATCCCAATTTGAGGGGTATTACAGATTTAAAATTCTCAAGTCCAGATGATATAAAATCCTGCGACATTCTATTTGTTGCCCTCCCCAATGGAGAGTCCATGAAAAATATGAGGAAATGGATGGAGATTGCAGATAAGGTTATTGATCTTGGTGCAGATTTCAGATTTAAGAAAGCTGAGGACTGGAATTACTGGTATAAAAGTGAGCATACTTTCCCTGAAGTTCTCGAAAAATTTGTATACGGAATCCCAGAAATAAATAGAGAGAAAATAATATCTGCCAGATATGTAGCAGGACCTGGATGTGAGGCAATTGTCTCAATCCTTTGTCTATATCCCTTTGTAAAAAATGGAATTATTAAAAATTTCCCAATAATTATTGATGCAAAAATGGGTAGTTCTCAGGCAGGGAGTAAAGCTTCATGGTCAACCCATCATCCTGAGAGGTCAGGAGTAGTTCGTTCTTATAAACCAACAGGACACAGGCACACAGGGGAGATAGAGCAGGTTCTAAAGGTATTTTCTCCTGACCTATCGGTATGCATCTCTGCAACAGCTGTGGAAATAGTGAGAGGGATCCTTGTTACAATTCATACATTCCTAAATGGAAAATGCGATGAAAAGGAAATATGGGGAATATTAAAGAAAGAATACAGGGATGAACCTTTTATAAGATTTGTAAAAATGGATCAGGGATTATATCGTTTCCCGGAGCCAAAGGTTGTTATGGGGACTAATTTCTGTGAGTTAGGTTTTGAAATAGAGGAAAGGAGTTCAAGGCTTGTATTGATTGGAGCCATCGACAATCTTGTCAAAGGGTCAGCAGGAAACGCTGTTCAATGCATGAATTTAATGGCAGGTATCCATGAAAAAACAGGACTTGAATTCAGTGGAATACATCCATTTTGAGGAGGTTGAATTGAAATGAGAGCGGAGATTGCCAAAAACTTCAAAGGTATTATTGACTCAACCCTTAGAGAGGGGCTTCAATTTGCTAAAGCAAATTTCTCCCTCGAGGAGCAAATTGAGATCTTTAATTATTTAGGAAAAATCGGGGTTGATTATGTTGAGGTTAGTAATCCATTGAAATTGGAAATAAGGGAAATTATAAAAAAATTGATTGATATAAAAGATAAAGAATCTCCAAAAGTCCTTGCCCACATAAGAAACAGGGAAGAGGACATAGAAAAGGCAATTGAATCAAAGGTTGATGGTGTGAATATCCTGTGCACCGCAGATCCTGAAAGAATAGCTTCTCTAAAACTTACTCCCAATGAATATCTTAAAAATCTTGAAAAAAATATTATTCTTGCAAAAAGTCAAAATTTAGAGATAAGGGTTTCTGCAGAGGATTTTTTCCATCAGCCCTTTGAATTAATTTTAGAAATTTACGAGCTTGCAAGCAATCTAAATGTTGAAAGGATAGGGGTTCCTGATACACTTGGAAAAGCTCTTCCCTGGGATGTCGAAAGAAAGATAAGAGAGCTTAGAACAAGATTTAGAACAGATATTGAAGTGCACTTTCACAATGATTTCGGAAATTCAGTAAGTAATGCCTTGTCCGCCTTGAAGGCAGGAGCTAACTGGGTTGACACCTCCCTTCTTGGAATTGGTGAGAGGACTGGAATCACACCCCTAAGCGCCCTCCTCGTCAATCTTTACAATATAGATAAAGATATTGTCAAAAAATATAATTTAAAATTCATAACAGAGGCAGAGAATTATGTTGCAAATGTTTGTAATATTGAAGTTCCTATAAATTTAATTACCAATCTCTGCAACGGATTTGCCCATAAAGCAGGAATCCATTTGAACGCTCTCATGAATTTCGGACCCCACAAATATGAGCCCCTCCCTCCAAATTTAATTGGAAACAAAAGGAAACTTGTAATTAAAAGTATTATTTCGGGAAAAACTGATGAAGGAGATTTGCTTAATTTCTTAAGAAAATATGGGGAGGACTAAATTCAGAAATCTGGAGTTAAAAGATGCTTTTGATTAAAGTCGGTGGAGGAAAGACAATCAACTGGGAAGGAATCTGCAAGGACATTTCCCGTTTAATCTCAAAGGAAAAAATTATCCTTGTTCATGGAGCAAGTTATTGGAGAGATCAGATTGCTGAGAAATTATCAATCCCTGTAAAAACAGTGGTATCACCTTCAGGTGTTACAAGTGTTTACACTGACGAGAAATTGATGGAAGTCTTTTTGATGGCTTATGCAGGTCTTGTCAACAAAAAGTTTGTTGCAATGCTTCAGTCTTATGGTGTAAATGCGGTTGGACTATCAGGAGTCGATGGAAGATTGTGGATTGCAAAGCCAAAAAAGGATATTTTGATTAAAGAAGATGGAAAAGTAAAACTTCT
Organism: uncultured Clostridia bacterium; assembly: GCA_964517525.1. GTDB lineage: Bacteria > Acidobacteriota > Aminicenantia > JBFLYD01 > JBBIMS01 > JBBIMS01. The sequence goes on from CAZFCI010000076.1 coordinate 14,767, forward strand.
CACTGGAAATCTTACAGGAAGAGTGGAAAAGGTAAACACTGAGTTATTGAATCTTTTGATTGAAAGAGATTATCTTCCAGTAATATGTTCACCAGCAGTAAGTTCTGAAGGTGAAATCCTAAATACTGACAATGACCTTGCAATTGCGGTAATGGCTGAATCATTAAATATAAAGAAAATTGTTGTTTTATTCGAAAGTCCAGGACTTCTTGAAAATCCTGAGGATGAAAAATCCCTTATAAGGAAAATTAATAAGGAGAAAATTGAGGATTATTTTCAATTTGCAAAAGGGAGAATGAAGAAGAAGCTAATGGGAGTAAAAAGAGCCATTGAGAGCGGTGTGGAAACAATTTATATGGGTGATGGAAGATTGGAAAATCCTGTTTTCTCTGCTCTTGAAGGAAAGGGTACTCTCATAAGTTAGAGATGGAAAATTATAGATTCTTGGATTTCAATTTAATTCAGAAAAGATTTATGGTAGAAACCTATTCTAACAGAGGTTTAACTTTTGTAAGGGGGGAGGGTTGCTATCTTTTTGACATTAATGGTGAGAAATATCTTGATTTAATGACAAACTATGGAGTCAATATTTTCGGTCATTCTTATCCTCAAATAATCAGAAAGCTTAAAGAGCAATTAGAAAAACTAATTACTTTACATTGCAGTTTCAGCAACGATTTAAGAGCAATTTCAGCAGAAAAAATTATAATGAGATGCGGGAAGGGTTTGAGCAAAGTTTATTTTTCAAATTCAGGGACAGAAGCCATTGAGTCAGCATTGAAATTCGCAGTTTTAGCAACCGGTAAGAAAAAATTCATATCTTGTTATGGTGGTTACCACGGAAAAACATTGGGCGCCCTTTCTGCAACATCAAATAAAAAATATAGAGCTCCTTTTGAACCTTTGTTATGGGATTTTACCTTTATTCCTTTTAATGACCTTAATTCCCTCGAAGATACCATGGATGATAGTTTTTCTGCCTTTATTGTTGAACCAATCCAGGGAGAAAATGGAGTTATTATTCCAGAAAAAGGTTTTTTGAGGGAGGCAAAGAAGATTTGCGAGAAGAAAGGAGTTATTATGATTGTTGATGAAATTCAGACAGGAACAGGAAGAACAGGCTCTTTTCTTGCTTCAGGGGATGAAATTGATTATTATGACATTGTTTGTCTTGGTAAAGGATTGGCTGGGGGTCTTCCAGTTGGAGCAACTCTTGTATCAAAAGAAATATCAGATAAGATTACCAAATCAATCCATACATCCACCTTTGGTGGTAACCCCCTTGTCTCCGCAGGAATAATTTCCACCCTTGATCTTTTAAATGAAGAAGTTCTATCCCATGTAAGGGGAATTGGTGATTATTTTCTCCATAAACTTAGAGAAATGAAATCGGAACTTATTGTTGATGTAAGGGGGAAGGGATTGATTTTGGGGATGGAGATAAGGGAGAGGAGGGATTCAATTTTAAAAGCTCTTCAAAATAGAAGAATCCTTGCCATTCCAGCAGGAGAGAATGTGGTTAGATTTTTACCCCCTTATATAATTG